>JADGOC010000334.1 GCA_017883165.1 Acidobacteriota bacterium | reverse complement strand
ATGGATGGGGCGCACCGATCGTCCCGAGCAGAAGATCCAGGACGCGAAGTTCGTCGCGATAGGCGGCGGCTATCATGTGTCCTCGGGTCCCGCGGCCATCTACTGGTCCGACAAGACCAAGGTGACCGGACCGTTCACCGCGTCGGCCACCCTTCGGCAAACGAAGAACCCGATGCATCCCGAGGCGTACGGAATCTTCTTCCAGGGCAACAAGCTCGACGCGCCCGATCAGACGTATGTGTACCTCCTCGTTCGCGGCGACGGCAAGATTCTGCTGAACCATCGCGCCGGCGCCGAGGTGCACAAGATCATCGACTGGACGGACAATGCCGCCGTGCACAAGGCCGACGCGAACGGCGTCGCCTCCAACACGCTGAGAATCGACGCGACGAAGCCGGATTCCGTGCGCCTGCTCGTGAACGGTGTGCAGGTCGCAGCGCTGCCGGGCGCGCATGCCGGCAGCACGGACGGCTACGTCGGCCTGCGCGTGAATCACAACCTGGATGTGCACATCAGCGACTTCGTCGTCACGCCGAAGAAGAAGTAAGAGTTTGGTGATCGTTCCGCTTCTGGCCGCGCTTGCCGCTGTGGCTCCTCCGGCGCGCGGCCACAAGCCCCCGCCTCGCCAGCTACCGGTCGTCCAGGCCACTTACAATGGGCGCTCGAACGAACTGCGCGTGCGTCCGCCCCGGCTGGACGACGCCGGACTGGTGATCGACGGACGCCTCGACGAGCCGCAGTGGGCGCAGGCCGCGCTCCTCACCGGCTTCAGCCAGTTTTCCCCGAACGACGGTGCCC
Source organism: Acidobacteriota bacterium (assembly GCA_017883165.1). Lineage (GTDB taxonomy): Bacteria > Acidobacteriota > Vicinamibacteria > Vicinamibacterales > CAVVIG01 > JADGOC01. Next base: position 1,721 of record JADGOC010000334.1, on the reverse strand, counting down.
CCGCCGACGATTCCACCGAGGTCCTCGTGTGGTACTCGGCGACAGCGATTCACTTTGGCATTCGCGCCTTCGAGCGGCATGGTCAGCCTGTTGCGACGCTGGCCGACCGCGACAAGATCGGCTCCGACGACAATGTACAGATCCTGCTCGGCACCTTCAACGACGGACGACAGGCCACTGTGTTCGCCGTGAATCCGCTCGGCGTGCAGGCCGACGGCACGATCGTCGAGTCGAATCAGAGCCAGTCGAGTGGATTCGGAGGCAGCACACTGGCGCGCGACCCGGCCGATCTCAGCGCTGACTACGTCTTTCAATCCAAGGGCACGCTGACGCCGGAGGGCTATGTCGTCGAAGTGCGCATCCCGTTCAAGAGCCTGAAGTACCAGTCGGCCGACGTGCAGTCCTGGGGCCTCAACATCGTGCGCGCCGTGCAGCACTCGGGACACGAGGACAGTTGGACGCCGGCCAAGCGCTCGGGACTGTCGTTCCTTGCGCAGTCTGGTACGCTGGAAGGGCTGACGGACCTCCGGCGCGGCCTCGTCGTCGATGTCAATCCCGAGCTCACGCAGCGCACGGCGGGAGTTCCTCGTGTCGCGGGTATGTCGAGCGGCTGGAAGTACGACGCCGCACGTCCGGATGTCGGCGGCAATGCGCGATGGGGCATCACGAACAACTTGACGCTCAACGGCACCGTCAATCCGGATTTCTCACAGATTGAATCCGATGCGGGCCAGTTCTCCTTCGATCCACGAGAGACGCTCTTCTTCGCCGAGAAGCGACCGTTCTTTCTCGAGGGTACGGAGCAGTTCTCCACGCCGCACTCGCTGATCTACACGCGGCGCATCATTCAACCGATCGGCGCGGCGAAGCTCACGGGAAAGCTGTCGGGAACGAGCGTCGCCTTGCTCAGCGCTGTGGATGACGCGGCGGGTTCATTGTCGCGGACCGATCGTCCGGTGTTCAATCTGTTGCGGGTGCAGCGGGATATCGGGACGTCGTCGAAGCTCGGCGTTGCCTATACCGACCGTGTGGACGCGGGCAACTACAATCGCGTCGCCGATCTGGACGGAAGCTATCTGTTCGGCGGGATCTACAGCTTCCAGGGGCAGTACGCGCAGAGCTTCACGAAGCAGGGCGCGTCGGTGCTGAACGCGCCGCTCTGGCACGCCGGAATCAACCGGAACGGCAAGCACGTCGCCTTCACGTATTCGCTCGACGGCATTCACGAACACTTCATTTCGCAGAGCGGTTACATCAGCCGTCCAGGCGTGGTGAATGCGGTGTTCGACCAGCGGTACACCGCGTTCGGCGCGCCGGGCAGCTGGATCGAGGCGCTGACGTTCAACCCGGCCTACTTCAGCAACTGGCGCTATCAAAGCTTCGTGCATCAGGACGACGCGATCGAGAAGAAGCTGCACGTCAGTCTCAATGCGACGATACGCGGCGGATGGAATGCGGGCGTCGGCTATTTCGTGGAGACGTTCGGTTTCGATCCCGGATTGTACGCGAATTATCGCGTGCTCGGCGCCGCGGGCGACACACTCCCGTTCACCGGCACGCCGCGCATCCCCAACAGCGAAGCGTATCTCTCATTCGGCTCACCGACCGGACTGCGATTCTCGGCGAATGCCTTTTATCTCTGGGGCCGTGACGAGAACTTCTACGAGTGGGCGTCGTCGAACATTGTCATCGCGACATACGGCGTGACCGCGCGGCCGACC
>JADGOC010000002.1 GCA_017883165.1 Acidobacteriota bacterium | reverse complement strand
TTGCTCGGCGTCCCGGCCGGAACCGCGAACGGCGTCCGCTGCACGTTCGAATACTGCACCATGAGCTGCATGGCACCGATCTTGGGATCGCGAAAGAAGGTCTGCGTCAGGCCCACCGTGGCTTCATTAACTTTGCTGTTCGCGCTCGTCGAGCCGGCGACGCCGAAGCCGATGGCCTTTCCGTTGGTGTCGACCGCGACGTTCTGATCGGCCTGTGACTGGCTGTAGTAGCCATACAGCAGCGTTTTCGATCCGGCCTGGATCTCGGGTCCGACAATGAAGGAATGCGACTTCACGAGCGACAGGCTCGCGTCGGCGTTGACGATGAAGTCGGGCAGGTTCGTGTTGGCGATGTAGCGTCCCCCGCCATTCGAGAAGAACGTCGTCGCGGCGATCCGGAAATTCTTGACCAGCTCGAGGACCACGTTCACCGACCCGCCCGTCGCATTCGCCGAAAACGACGTGTCGGTCGCCGGGTTGTACGTCTTGTAGCCGCGAACGACCACCGCCGCCTCGATGTGCTGATGCGTCTTGCCCGTCTTGGGATCGAAAGCGATCTTCCCGATGACGTCCGGGTACGGATTCGCCGCCGCGCTGTTCCCGCCGTTGTCGACCTCGGCCGCCGGGAACGCCGCCGGCAGCACGACAGCGCTGCCGATGTACTGCTGCGGATTCTCGATCGAGAGGCCGGCCGTCACGACATCGCTGGCATGCGCGATGAACCGAAACTGCGGCGTGCGGCCCCACGTGAGCCCTCCCTGGTAATTCGTGTCTACGTCCTGACTGAAGAAGATGTCGCCGGGCATCGGCGAGATGCCGTTTCGACCGGGCGTGAGCATGCTCCACGATTGCCCGCCCAGGAACTCGAACTTGCCTTGCGTGTACTGAACCCAAAACAGCCGCATCCGCAGCGTGTTGGCATTGCTGGTGACGTTCAGACCGCCAGCCGCGTTCCCGAGAAAGTCGGCTTCGAGATAGCCCTTCAGATTCGCGCTTCCGACCCTGCTGGTCGCTTGCAGCGTCAATCGCGAGTTCTGCGCCGAGAACCGCGTCTCGCTGAGGCTGCCCGCCGCCTGGGGCACATTGCTCACCGTGCTGAAGGGAATCGATCCGAAGCTCGTGCCGATGCCGGAACCGGGATTGGTCGACCGCGTGATCACGGTCGCGTCCATGAATCCACCGATGAGGAGATCGGCGTCGCCGATATGAATCGTGAGAGGCGAGCTCGGTGGCTTGGGCGGCGGCGACTGATCCTGCGCGGAAGCCACGGCTGAGCAGAGCGCGAAGGTGAGAACGAGCGAGAGCGAGAACCAGGCGCTGAAACGTCGCAAAGGAAGCCTCCTTGACATCATTCCCGGGCGTCGCGCCCGTGAACGTGCAGCTCCACAGTAGCGGCGCCGTGTGTCGGAGGTGCTTCGCGTGTGTTACGTCGCGGTTAAATCCTACCGGTCGTCGTCTGGATCGGCCGCAGCGTGCCGGATCCAGGCGCTGCGGACGATGGGGGGCATCGGCGAGAACGGTCCTTTGACCGATCGCCACAGAATCTCGTTGAGCTCCTGCTCGGGCGCGCGATCGGCTTCCGCCAGATTCATGCGCATCGACGCGTCGGCGCCGTACGCGGATCGATCATTTCGTTCGTCGAGCGGGATGCGCGCCGGCAGATGCGTGAACGGCGTCAGCACCGGCGTGGCCTGGAACGCATTGTACATCGGCGTGGCCGCCGCATCGTACTGGCTCATCGGCGGCACGCCGAGGATGAGTTCCATCGTGCGCAGCAGGCCTGACGTCGTGTACAGCGTGCTGTCGAGGCCGCGGCGCCGCGAGAAGGGGCTGACGACGATCGCCGGCGAGCGATGCGCGTCGATGTGATCCGGGCCGTTCTGCGCGTCGTCTTCCAGGACGAAGATCGCCGACTCGTTCCAGGACGTGCCGTGCGAGATCGCCTCGACGATCCGTCCGAGGGCGAGATCGTTTTCGGCGATCATGGCGCGCGGCGTCGGGTAAATGGAACTGGTGCCGCCCGTGTGATCGTTACCGAGCCGGAGGATCGACAGCGCCGGCAAGGTGCCGTTCGCCTCGTCGTCGTGGAACTCTTTTATGAACACATCCGCGCGCTTCTCGTCCGGGATCTTGAGATCCCACGGCGGATAGCTGAGGCTGATCCGGCCCTCCAGCCCGGGCACACTCGCCGTGTTCCGGTGCTCGGGATCGAGGTGCACGAACTCGCCGTAGCTGCGGACGCTCACCTTCCTGCGCACGCAGGCGTCCCAGATGTAGCCGTCGAGCGGCGCGGCGATGTTGCCGTAGGCGTTGCGCATCGTGCCGCCGCCTTCGCTCAGATACTCGGCCCCGCGCGAGGCATAGTTGGTCGGCCAGAACTTCTCGACCAGATCGGTCGCGTAGGCGCCCGTCGAGAAGGCATGGCCGTCGTAGCTGACCTCGGCGTCGACGTAGAAATTATCGAGGACGCCGAATTCGCGCGCGAGCGCGTGGGCGTTGGGCGTCACGCGATCGCCGAACAGACACAGGTTGGGATCGCCGTCGCCGCGCTCGAGATCGCCGAAGATCTGATCGTAGGTGCGGTTCTCGCGGATGATGTAGAAGACGTGTTTGATCGGCGACGGGTCGCCGACGCGGCGCGGAAGCGGCGAACCGACCGGCGCATTAGCCGGCGCCAGGCGGATGGCATCGCGGTACGGCGCCAGCGTTCGGACCGTGTTCGTCATCGCCGCCAGCGTGTCGGGCGCCGGCGTGCCGACAATCGACAGCGTGCCCTGCAGCATCGCCCCGATGTACTGACCGTCGGCGCCGCCAATCCCCGGCTGGTTGCCGCGCGGGTTCGGGCTCGACGACAGCCCTTTCCCGCTCAGGACGAAGATGCGTGTGCCGTCGCGGCTGAACATCGCGCCGGTCGGATACCAGCCGGTCGGGATGAAGCCTTCCACCTGACTCCGCCCCGGCTGCTCGACGTCGACGACGGCGACGGTGTTGTTGTCGGCGTTAGCGACGAGCAGACGCGTCTCGTCGGGCGAGAGGCTGGCGCTGTTGGGCGTCGAGCCGGGCGGCGCGTTCGGAAAGAGCGCCACGGCGATCTGCTCGACCGCCCGGCGGCTCTCGACGTCAATCGCCCACACCGCGTTGGTATTCGCGCAGGCGACGAAGAGCCGCTTGCCGTCTCTCGTCAACGCCATCGAGTTCGGATGCTCGCCGACCTCTATCTCGCCGCGCGCGTCGAGCGACTTCGCGTCAAAGAGCAGCACCTTCGCGCCGCCCCACAGCGACACGAACAGCGTCGAGCCATCCGGCGACACTACGCACGTGTACGGCTCGGCGGCCAACTCGATGCTCCGCAGCACGTGGCCCGTGCGCAGATCCACCATGCTGACCATCTGGCCGAGCACGTGGACCGCGAAGACGCGTGTCCCGTCCGGGCTGACCGCGACGCCGCCGATGAAGCTCTGCGGCACCGGCTCAGGGCGATTGGCGCCGCCGGCCGGCGCATCCATCGGCCGGCCGAGCACGAGATCGGCGCCGCGCGTCAGCCTGCCGCCCGCGAACGACAGCTCGTGCACCGTGTTGTTGCCCGCTCCCGACACATAGAGGCGTTTGCCGTCGGGATGCCAGGCCATGCCGAGCCACGCGTGATCGAGCACGAGCCGCTGCACGACCGTCCCGCGCTCTTCGTCGAACACCGTCACGCTCGGTTTCGCGTAGCCGTTGTTCGAGACGAGAAGATACCGGCCGTCTGGCGACTCGGCCATCGCCAGCGGCAGATCGCCGATCTGCACGTGCCAGCCCGCCGGCGCGATCTTCCAGCCGTTCGGCAGCAGCGTGACGCCGCGGCCGAGCGCGCCCGGGCGGTCAACGGCCGGCGCTGGGTCGCCGAACATGACGCCGCCGGCCAGCATGATGAGCGTCGCGAGAACGGCGGAGCGCCGGAGGGTCCGGATGATCAATGTGAGGTCCTCTCCAGCGGCTCGAGGAGGATGAACCAGCTCCGCAGGATAACATCAAAACGCAAACGGCCTGACGTTAACCCACAATTAACAGATCCGACACCGCGCCGAAACACTTTGTCTGTACGGTGGACGTGTCCACACATGCCCAAGCACCGCGTCCTCATCGTCGAAGACGAGCAAGACATCGCCGGGTTGATCAAACACACGGTCGAACGCGGCGGCGAGGCCGACGCGGAGATCGTCGCGAGCGGCGACGCGGCACTGCGGGCGGTCTCCGATCGGCCGCCCGATCTCATCATCCTCGATCTGAATCTGCCGACGGTCAGCGGCATCGAGGTCTGCCGCATTCTGCGCTCGCGCGCCGAGACCCGGCACGTGCCGATCATCATGGTGACCGCGCGCACGACCGAGGACGACCGGGTCCAGGGGCTCGACCTGGGCGCCGACGACTACCTCACCAAGCCGTTCAGCCCGCGCGAGCTGGCGGCGCGGGTGCGCGCCGTGCTGCGGCGCGCGACGCCCGCCAGCGAGCGGCAGGCGGCCGCCTATCGCGGCGTCAACCTCGTCGCCGATTTCGACGCCGTCGCCGTGTCCGTGCAGGGTCAGCCGGTGCGGCTCACGCGGCGCGAGTTCGAGCTGCTCCGCTATCTCGTGCACAACAAGAACCGCGTCGTCTCACGCGACCGGCTGCTCGAACGCGTCTGGGGGTACGACCGGCTGGTCGAAACGCGGTCGATCGACGTCCACGTCGGCCGCCTGCGCAGCAAGCTGCGCGACGCTGGACGCCAGATCGAAACCGTGATTGGCCTCGGCTACCGTTTCATCGACGCGTAGACGGGAAGGCTCCGCGGCCGTAGAATCATCGCCAAGGAGCTCAACCGATGGCCGAACGCACCCAGACGTACAAGAACCACGCGCGTTATTTCCCGCCGTTCCATTTCTTCGTCCTTCCCGTCCTGCTGCTCAACGCGGTGAACGCCCTGCGGCACATCTGGTACGCGCCCAACCGCAGCACTGCCTTCGCGGCCTTGGTCGCGGTGGGCATCCTGATGCTGGCGCCCTTGACCCGGGCCATGGTCCTGAGAGTTCAGGATCGGGTGATCCGCCTCGAGATGCGGCTGCGGTTGCGCGAGCTGCTGCCGGCTCCCTTGAGCGGCCGCATAAACGATCTGACGCCTTCGCAGCTCGTCGCGCTGCGGTTCGCGAGCGACGCTGAGCTCCCCGATCTGGTTCGCGACGTGCTCGACGGCAAGCTCGCCACGCAGAAGGAAATCAAGTTGCGGGTGAAGGACTGGCAGGCCGACTGGCTGCGCGCGTAGCTACCGGCGGATCGCGCGCATCACTTTCGGCGTGAGAAACCAGCGCAGCGATCCCGGTCCGGCCGGCGGCAGCGCGTCGACGTCGATCCGGCACACCGCGCCTTTCTTGAACGGGATCGGATGGCGCGTGCCGACCAGCCGCGCCGCGAGTTCGCCGAGGTTCGGCTCGTGGCCGACGAGCGCGATTCGCGTCTTGCGCGCGTGCTTCTCGAGATCGGCCACGACGGCCGCGTACTGGGCGCCCGGCGCCAGCGAGTCGGCGCTCGCGACGGGCGGTCGGGGATCGAAAGCGGCGGCCACGATCTCCGCCGTCTGCCGCGCCCGCGCGAGCGGACTCGTGAGCACGATGTCGAGCGACACGCCGAGGCGCGCGAGCCCGCGCGCCTCTTTGCGCAGACGCGACATCCCCTCTTCGCTCAGCGGCCGTTTGGTGTCGTCGGGCCACGCCTCGCCGCGGTCTTCGGCAAGACCGTGGCGAATCAAGTACAGCTCGTAGGGACCGGCCATGACGGGTTAGCTGGCCACGCGGCGCGGCGCGACACGCCGTCCTGGCGACGCCAACACCGGGTGAGGCCTGGCTACCGCGCGCGCGCAGAGATCGGCCAGCCCCGCGCGATCGCGTACGTAGCGCGCGTGCAGGCGCCGGCAGTCATTTTCGAGCGTATCGAGGATCGCTTCGAGCTCGCGCTCCGCCCGCAGGTCGGCCGAGGCGGCGCCTTGAATCTGGCGCACGCGCTCGATCAGGATCTGCCGATCGTGCAGGCGTCCGAGCAGCTCCTGGGCGTGCTTCAGCGTCCGCAGATCCGCGGTGGCCTTCTCCCCCGCCGCTTCCGCCGCCAGCTCGACCGCGTAGCGGAGCTTCTTGAGCGCGATCCGCACCGCGTGCAGCCGTTCGGCCAGATACACCGCGCCCGCTTCCCGCATCGCCGCCGCCAGCCGGTCCGCGCGTCTCATAATGCGCGCGTCAATCGCCCACCGCCACGCCGCTTCGTGGCGACGATTCGACGCGCCGTCCGACTTCAGGTCCTGCGCGATGTCCTCGAGCTTGTGCGCGACGCGCCGAAGCTCGGCTGCGGGCAGCTTCGCGACCAGGCGCTTTCGGGCGGCAGCGCGGTCCTGGGCCACTGGCGCCGCCACGCGGCTCAGGCCGCCCAAGTCGTAACGGCCGGATTCATGCAGTTCGTCCAGCAGCATGCTGACCACGTCGAGCTCGCGCACCGCTCCGAGGCCGTGGGTCACCCGACGGAGCCGCCGGCCGAGTTTGCGCGCGACGTCGTGGTCGAGCTGGAGGATCGGCAGCAGCTCGCGCAGCCGCCGCGAAGCCACCCGCGTGCGATGGAGCGCGCGGACGTCGCCCTTCTCGAGGCCTTGTAACATCCGGGTAAAGATGTCGAGGCGTTTGTGCAGCAGGTCGTAACGGTGGCGGGATGCGGGCATGATATAGGACGCGGTCAGACGCCATTCATTATAGTGGAGACCCTGAAAGCTCAAGCATGATGCGGATCGCCGCCATCGACATCGGCACCAACTCGCTCCACATGATCGTCGTGCGGGTGCGGCCCGATCTCTCTTTCGAGGTCATCGATCGCGAGAAGGAGATGGTGCGCCTCGGCGCCGGCGGCCTGGACGGACGTGCGCTCACGCCTGAAGCCATGCACGCCGCGCTCCAGGTGATGTCGAAGTTCCGGCGTCTGGCCGAATCGCACCGCGTCGACGAGATCATCGCGGCGGCGACGAGCGCGACGCGCGAGGCGGAGAACGGCGGCGAGTTCCTCGACGCCATCACGCAGAAAACGGGGATCCACCCGCGCGTCATCTCGGGCACCGAGGAGGCGCGCCTCATCCATCTGGCCGCGGTGTACGGCGTCAGCATCCCCGGCGACGCCGCCGTCGTCGTCGACATCGGCGGCGGCAGCGTGGAGATCACGCGCGGCACGGGGCTCGATGTCGACACCGGACGCAGCTTCAAGCTTGGCGTCATCCGCCTCACCGAGCGGTTCGTGAAGAGCGATCCGATCGAGCCGCGCGACGAGCGCCGGATGCTGAAGCACATCAACGCGGAGATCGGCGAGTATCTCGATCAGATCGCCGCCGCCGGCTTCGACCGCGTCATCGGCACGTCGGGGACCATTCTCAGCTTGGGCGCCATCGTCTCGATGCAGCAGGGGCGTCCGTCCGGCGCGCCGCTGCGTAACCGCCACGTCTCCGCCAAGCAACTGCACCGCGTGCGGAAGGAGCTCCTCGCGCTGGATCTCGGGAAGCGGCTGCGCGTGCCGGGGCTCGAGCCGCGGCGCGCCGATCTCGCCGTCGCCGGCGCCGTGCTGCTCGATACGATCGTGCGACGCCTGGGCGCGCCCGAGCTGACCTTGTGCGATCTGTCGCTGCGCGAAGGGCTCGTCCTCGACTACATCGCGCGTCACCGCAAGCAAATCGCGCAGGCCGACCGCTATCCCGACGTGCGACGGCGCAGCGTCGTCGAGCTCGCGGAACGCTGCAACTACTGGCCCGAGCACGCGAACCAGGTGGCGCGGCTGGCCGTGGCGCTCTTCGACCAGACGCGCGCGATCCACGGGCTCACCGACCGCGAGCGCGAGTGGCTCGAGTACGCCGCGATCCTGCACGACATCGGCGTCCACATCAGCTACGAACAGCATCACAAGCACTCGTACTATTTGATCAAGAACGGCGATCTGCGCGGCTTCGAGCCCGACGAGATCGACGCCATCGCGCTGCTCGCGCGGTATCACCGCAGCGCGACGCCGAAGCGGCGCCACGAGGGCTTCGGCGAGCTGCCGCGCAAGCGGCGCGCCACCGTGCGCACGCTGGCCGCGATCCTGCGGCTCGCTGAAAGTCTCGATCGCAGCCACTCGCAGACGATTTCGACGATCGACCTGCGCGATCGCGGCGACGATGGGCTGCTGCAGATTCGGACGGCGGGCGACGCCGAGCTCGAGCTCTGGGCCGCGGGACGGCACGCGGCGCCGTTCGAGCGAATCCTCGGAAAACCTCTTCGCATCGAAGTGAGCGGACACGCGTATGTTGAACAACCTCACGAAGCCTCACGAGTATCCGGGCAAGCTGTTCGTCGTCGAGGGCATCGACGGCTCAGGAAAGACGACGCAGCTGGGGCTGCTCGCCAAGTGGCTGAGCGCCGAAGGGCATCGGGTGTTCGTCACGGAATGGAACTCGTCCGCCCTCGTCAAGGCGGCGACCAAGACCGGCAAGAAAAAGAACGCCCTGACACCCATGACGTTCAGTCTGCTGCACGCCACGGACTTCGCTGACCGGCTGCTGTACAAGATCATTCCGCCGCTCAAGGCCGGGATGATCGTGCTGGCCGATCGGTATGCGTACACCGCGTTCGCGCGCGACGCGACGCGCGGCGTCGATCGCACCTGGGTGCGCGAGCTGTACAGCTTCGCGGTGCGGCCCGACCTGACGCTGTACTTCCGGGTGCCGATCGAGATGTCGCTCGACCGCTTGATGGCACGCCGCGTGAAGCTCAAGTTCTACGAGGCGGGGATGGACCTCGGCTGGAGCAGCAACCCCGTGGAGAGCTTCAGGCTGTTCCAGGGCAAAGTGCTCGACGAGTATGATCGGATCGTGGATGAGTTCGGCCTCGAGGTCGTGAACGCGGCCGGCAGCATCACCGAACAGCAGCGGCTCGTCCGTGGGCTCATTTCACGGCACTTGCAGGTTACCGACACGGAGATATCCGATGACGAGCCTCTCACCATCTGACCCGATCGACGGAGCCCCTGGCGCCATTGAAGGCGCCAACGGCGGCATTCAGCCAGGCCGGTACTACGGGCGCGGCATTCCGTATCTGCCGATCAACGGCTATCCGGGCAAACTGATCGCGGTCGAGGGCACCGACGGCGTCGGCCGCAGCACGCAGATTCAGCTCTTGCGCGAATGGCTCGAGGTGAAGGGCTACGGCGTCATTGAAACCGGCTGGACGCGCTCGCCGCTGATGCAGCCGACGATCGAGCTGGCCAAGTCGAGCAACACGCTGAACAAGCTGACCTTCGTGCTGCTGTACGCGACCGATTTCGCCGATCGGCTGGAGAAGGAAGTCATTCCGGCGCTCAAGGCCGGTTTCGTCGTGCTGTCGGATCGCTACATCTTCACGGCGCTGGCGCGCGCCGGCGTGCGCGGCGTCGATCGCGCGTGGCTGCGCAGCGTCTACGGGTTCGCGATCGCGCCGCACCTCGTGTTCTATCTGAACGTCGACGTCAAGACGCTAATCCGCCGCGTGCTCGAAGCGCGCGGCATGGATTTCTGGGAATCGGGCATGGACCTCAAGACCGGCGACGACATCTACGAGAGCTTCCGGTCGTATCAGAGCAAGCTGCTCAAGGAATATGCGTCGATGGCGGACGAGTTCCATTTCCGCAAGGTCGACGCGCGCCGGTCGGTCGATCGCATTCAGGACGAGCTGCGCAAGCAGGTGGAAGCGTTCCTGGAGCCGGCGGAAAAGCTGGCCGAACCTGCGCTCGTGAGATGACGACCGGCGTTACATCGATTTAACACCACCGAAACCAGACGGAAACCGCTACGGGTTACGCTCAAGGGATGCTGCTCAACGCCGAGGCGGCGAAGGCTGGTCAGCCGCGCGCACCCGGCGCCGATTCCCCGGCTCCCGCTCGCGAATCCGTCGTGCCGAATCCTGAATCCGATCCGAAGATCGCGGTGGCCGGCCTGAACTTCTATTACGGCCCGAACCGCGTGCTCGACGGCGTGACGCTGAAGATCCACCCCAACCAGGTGACGGCGCTCATCGGGCCGTCGGGATGCGGCAAGTCGACGTTCCTGCGATCGCTCAACCGCATGAACGACATCGTGCCGGGCACGCGCGTGGAAGGGTCGATCCTGATCGACGGCCAGGACATCTACGCCCCGTCGGTCGACGTCGTCGATCTGCGCCGGCGCGTCGGGATGGTGTTCCAGAAGTCGAACCCGTTTCCCAAGTCGATTTTCGAGAACGTCGCGTACGGCCTGCGCATCAACCGCATGACGCGGTCGCGCGAGGAGCTCGGCGGCCGCGTCGAGGCGAGCCTGAAGGCGGCCGCGCTCTGGGACGAAGTGCGGGACCGGCTGCACGCCTCGGCGCTGTCGCTGTCGGGCGGCCAGCAGCAGCGGCTTTGCATCGCGCGCGCGCTCGCCGTCGAGCCGGAGATTCTGCTGATGGACGAGCCGGCGTCGGCGCTCGACCCGATCGCCACGCAGCGCATCGAGGAGCTCGTCTATCAGCTCAAAGATCGCTACACGATCGTCATCGTCACGCACAACATGCAGCAGGCGGCGCGTGTGTCGGACGTCACCGCCTTCTTCTGGCTCGGCAAACTCATCGAGTCCGACCTCACGAACAAAATCTTCACGGCGCCGGCCGAGAAGCTGACGGAAGACTACGTCACGGGAAGGTTTGGATAGATGGAACCGGTCGAACGCGTCGTCCCCCACTTTCAGGAGCAGCTCGAACAGCTCAAGGCGCGGCTGCTCGAGATGGGCGGCCTGGCGGAAGAAGAAGTGCGCCTGGCCACCAAGGGGCTCGTCGACCGCGACCACGCGCTCATCGCGCGCGTCCTGTCGGGCGACGATCCGCTGAATGCGTTGCACATGGAGATCGACCACCGCTGCTTCACGCTGCTGGCGCTCCATCAGCCGATGGCGGCCGACCTGCGCGCGATCGTCGCCGCCGTGAAGATCAACACCGATCTCGAGCGCGTGGGCGACCTCGCCGTCAACATCGCCGAAGCCGCCGTGCGCTACGCGACGCATCCGCCGGTCAAGAAGCTGATCGACATCCCGCGCATGGCGTCGATCGCGCAGTCGATGCTGCGCGACGCGCTCGACGCCTTCGTGCGAAGCGACATGGCGCTCGCCCAGCGCGTGCTCGACGAAGACGACAAGCTCGACGACCTCAAAACGCAGATCTTCCGCGAGCTGCTGACCTATATGCTCCAGGATCCGTCGACGATCGAGCCGGCGCTCGATCTGGTGCTGGTCTCCCGCCACCTCGAACGCATCGGCGACCACGCGACCAACATCGCCGAGGACGTCATCTTCATCGTGTCCGCGCGCGACGTCCGCCATCACGCCGCGGACGCCGGCCTCTAGGCAGAACACGCCCTCTCACGATTAGAATAGAGCGATGCCGGCCGCGAACGAGCCCGGACCGTGCGTATTCTGCCGGCGCCACCCGATAGACCTCGCGTGGCGGCCGTTCTGCAGCGAGCGGTGCAAACTGCAGGACCTGGCGCGTTGGGCCGACGGGGCGTACCGGATCGCTGCCGACCCAGTGACTGAAACTGAAACGGACACACACGACGATGAGTCCCTCTGACACGCTGACAATCGTAGACAATCGCACGGGCAAGAAATATGACGTGCCGGTCCAGAACGGCACGATTCGCGCGATGGACCTGCGGCAGATCAAGGCCGGCCCGGACGATTTCGGGCTCATGACGTACGACCCCGCGTTCATGAACACCGCCAACTGCCGGAGCGCGATCACCTTCATCGACGGCGACAAGGGCATCCTGCTCTATCGCGGTTACCCGATCGAACAGCTCGCCGAGGAGAGCGATTTTCTCGAAACGGCGTACCTGATTCTTTTCGGCGAGCTGCCGACCGCGTCGCAGCAGCAGACCTGGACCCGCGACATCACCTTCCACACGATGCTCCACGAGAACATCAAGAAGTTCATGGAAGGCTTCCGCTACGACGCGCATCCGATGGGGATCTTCCTGAGCACGGTCGGGGCGTTGTCCACGCTCAATCCGGACGCGAAGCAGATTTTCGACAAGAGCTCGCGCCTCCTGCAGACCAAGCGGCTCATCGCCAAGGTCCCGAGCATCGCCGCCTACGCCTACCGGCACAGCATCGGGCGCCCGTACAATTCTCCGGACAACGACCTCAGCTTCACCGGCAACCTCCTGAACATGCTGTTCAAGATGACCGAGCTGAAGTACCACCCCGACCCGGTGCTCGCGCGCGCGCTCGACGTGCTCTTCATCCTGCACGCCGACCACGAACAGAACTGCAGCACGACGACCATGCGCACGATCGGCAGCTCGCACGTGGATCCGTACTCGGCGCTTGCCGGCGCGGCGGCGGCGCTCTACGGGCCGCTGCACGGCGGCGCGAACGAAGCCGTTCTGCGGATGCTCGGCGAGATCGGATCGGTCGGCAAGGTGCCCGAGTTCATCAAGCGGGTGAAAAGCGGCGACGGCAACGTCAGGTTGATGGGCTTCGGCCACCGCGTCTACAAGTCGTATGATCCCCGCGCCAAGGTCATCAAGCGCATCGCCGACCTCGTGTTCGAGGTCACCGGCAAGAATCCGCTCCTCGAGATCGCATTGGAGCTCGAACGCATCGCGCTCGAGGACGAGTACTTCGTCAGCCGCAAGCTGTATCCGAACGTCGATTTCTATTCAGGGCTGATCTACCAGGCGATGGGGTTCCCGGTGGAAATATTCCCGGTGCTCTTCGCCATTCCCAGAACGGCCGGCTGGATCGCCCAGTGGGAAGAGATGCTCCTCGATCCGGAGCAGAAGATCGCGCGGCCGCGGCAAATCTACACCGGGCCGGCCGCGCGCGACTACATCCCGCGGGACAAACGTTGATGAAGTTCGCCATCACTCTGGTGCTCCTCCTCCAGACGCCGGCGCTGCCGCCCTTCGATTCCGGCCGCGCGTGGGAACATCTCCGGCAGATGGTCGCCATCGGGCCGCGCCCGGCCGGGTCGCCCGCCCTCGAGGCGACGCGGCGGTACATCAAAGCGCAGCTCGCCGCGCAAGGCGTGGCGGTGGCCGAACAGGCGTGGGACGACGAGACGCCGCTCGGCAAAACGCACATGGTGAATCTCATCGCGACGATTCCCGGCGCCAGGAAAGACCGGATCGTCATCTCGGGCCACTACGACACCAAGATCTTCCACGAGTTCCGGTTCGTCGGCGCGAGCGATGGCGGATCGAGCGCGGCATTTCTCCTCGAGATGGCGCGCGTGCTGAAAGGCCGCAAGAATCCGTTGACGATGGAGCTGCTGTTTCTGGATGGCGAAGAAGCCGTGATCGAGTGGCAGGACAACGACCACACCTACGGCAGCCGGCACTACGTCGAGGCGGGCAAGCGCGACGGCTCGCTCTCAACCATCAAGGCGAACATCCTCGTCGACATGATTGGCGACCGCGATCTCCGCATCAAGCGCGACGGCTATTCGACGCCGTGGCTGACCGACATCATCTGGAACGCGGCCAGGCGCGGCAAGCTCGACACCTACTTCGTTCCCGAGACGACCCGCGTCGAAGACGACCACATGCCGTTCCTCGAAGCCGGCGTGCCCTCGGTGGACATCATCGATCTCGATCGGTACGCCGAGCAGAACGCATGGCATACCGCCAAGGACAACCTCGACGCCGTCAGCGCCCGCAGCCTGCAGGCGGTGGGCGACGTGGTGGTCGCCGCACTGCCGCAGATCGAAGCGCACGTCAGCAAGTAATCCTGGACGTCACTTCTCGCGGGAAGCCGCAAGCGTGGTACCGCCCGCCCGCCGTCGTCGATTCGCACGCCGGGAAGCCGCACTCCGCTTGCGTACTCTTTCGCCGACGCGTCGACTAGGGATGGCCTCGGCGACGGTCAGGACCGGATTGCACCGACACAGCTGACGCGCACGGCACGGATCACCCGGCACGAAGTCGACACGGAACCTGCGCTCCGTGCGCCTTCCAGCTCTCGGCGTCGGCATGCTCACACGTCGGCTGGCGCCCGGCACCACGCCTGCGGCCGACATCGCCGCGGCCCGAGCCCTCACCCTGGTGGTAGGCTCTACTCTTTCGCGCCCGTTTTTCCGTGCGGGACCGCGGTCAAGAGCGCAATGAGCGCCTTGTCGCCGCCGCGCAGGCGCGACGTGCCGACGACGACTGTTTCGCCGACGTCCATCGTGAAGCTGGTGCTGATGACAAACGCGCTCGCCCGCGGCGTCACGCCGGCGCTCACGCCCGAGCCCACGCCCGAGCCCACACCCGCGCCCACACCGGTGCTCGCCCCAGCGTTCTGACCGCCCGTTCCGCGAGCCCGAGCTATCTGCTCGACGAGTCGCCTCTCGCGCTCCACCGCAGCCTCGGCGCTCGTCGCGGTCGTCCTCGCCGGCTCCGCTTCGCGCAACTGAAACGACACGTACAGCCCCTTGGATCCGTCACGCGGGGCACTTGCCATCAGGTTCAGGGCATATTCCTGCTCATCCACTCCCCGGAGCCGCGTCGCCACGTTGGTCGAACCGAGGAGCCACTCGGAATCGAGCAACCGGTAACTCTTGTACGGCAGAAAATCCTTCATGTCGGCGAGCGCTTTCTTCGCCGCCGCCGGCACGTTGTCGGGAGTCGAGCCGCCCTGCAGATCGCCCAGCACCAGCACGACGGAGAAGCCCTGCGTCAGCGACGAGGCAGCTCCGTGCGCGGGCAACAGCGACCCCGGCGTGACCCGCTGCGGCGGTTGCGCCGGTGCTGTGGCCTGCGTCGAACCCTGCGCCGAAATCACGACCGAAGAGGCGACCACCGCGCCGATCGCGGCCGCCGCTCGAGTCAGCTTCATGAAATCCATGGATGTTGTCCCCTTCATGTCCTTACGGTTGAAAATCGGGATTGAAGACCCAGATGACGCGCGTGCCACCAGGCGTCGCGAACTGCAGCTGCCGGAGCTCGGCGATCTGCGTGCCGCCGTCCCGCGCGGGCGCGTCACGTGCGGCATCGCGAAGCGACGGCAGATGCCGGCCCAGGACGACGCCGGACGCGAGCGCCAGGGCGATCGTGGCGGCAATCGCCAGCGGCTGAGGCCAGAACACCGTTTCGGTCCGCCGCTCGACGAGCGCCGCGAGCATCGCGCGGCGCACGGTCTGCGCGTCGGCGGGCGCGAATCCCACATCCACATTCCCAGGCGCCAGCGGATCGGCGTCCCGCAACCACTTCCCTACGTCGTTCATGACTCGTCTCCCTGCATGCCGCGGACGAGCGCCGCCATCTCACGGCGTCCGCGCGCGAGGTGCCACCGGACCGTGACCGGCGCCACACCCAGCAGCCGCGCGATCGCCGGAATCGTCGCGCCGTCGAGCTCGTACATCACGAGCATCGCGCGGCGCCTCGGCGGCAGCGCGTCGAGGGCGCGCCAGACGAGCGACCGCGCGATGAGCGCGGCTTCCGGATCCGCCGATCGCAGCGGCAGCCCGGCGTCGCCGCGCGGGTCGAGCCGCGTTCTGCTCGCCCGCATCCGCCATCGGTCGCGACAGATGTTGATCAGGACGCGGACGAGCCACGCCTCTTCGTGCGGCATGCCGTCGGGCACCGACGCCGGTGCGCGTGCGGCGCGCAGGAACGTTTCCTGCACGACGTCGCCCGCGTCATCGCTTCCCTGGCACAGCCGCCGGGCCAGGCGGTAGAGGCGCTGATGGTGCCGGTCGAACAGCGCCCCAAGACGCTCGGCGTCGTCGCGCGCCGCATCAGTAGCCACAGGGGCCGCCGGGGCGGCCATCGCCATCACCTGCACGGGCATCATTCCGGTAGACGCTCCGGAGAGCGCAAATGTTGGAGGCTTCAGAGTCAGGAGGTTACCGCACCCGGCACCTCCGAACCCCCACTAACCGAAGACATTACACTCCGTCTAAGTGGATCAGATGGACGCGAGCGATGCAGCAGCCGTCCTGGCCCGTGCCCGCCAGGGCGACGGCGAGGCCTTTCGCGCCCTGGTGGAACAGCACAGCCGGAGCGTGTTTCGGTTGGCGTTTCGCATGACCGGGAATGCACAGGATGCCGAGGATGTCGTCCAGGAGAGCTTTCTTCGCGCGTATCGGCAGCTGGGGCGCTTCGAGTCGCGGGCCCATTTCGGGACGTGGCTGTATCGCATCACGGCGAACTGCGCGGTCGATCTGATGCGCTCCAAGCAGGCCCGCCACGACCAATCGCGCGCCGAGCCGCTGGACGAGGCGGCCGACACGACGACATCGGAGCTGCCCGACCCGGAGCGGATGGCCGGCAGCGCGGAGATTCAGCGCCGCGTCGCGCGCGCGCTCGAGGCGCTCAGCCCACTCGAGCGCGCGGCGTTCACGCTGCGCCACTACGAAGGTCGATCGATCGACGAGATCAGCCGCGCGCTCGGTCTCGGCACAAGCGCGGCGAAACACAGCGTCTTTCGCGCGGTGAAGAAACTCAGAATCGCCCTCGAGCCGGTACGGAGCCTCCAGTCGTGACGCATTACACCGAAGACGATCTGATTCTGTACTACTACGGCGAGGCGCGCCGCCGCGCCGACATCGAGCAGCACCTCGGTGCGTGCGGCGACTGCGCGACGGCCTACCGGCAGCTTGCCGGCACGCTGTCGCTGGTCGTCGCGCCGGAGATTCCCGACCGCGACGATCGGTACGGCCTCGAGGTGTGGCAGCGGATCCGGCACCAGATGCCGTTGCAGGAGACGCCCCCGTGGACGGCGTGGGCAACGTGGACGGCCTGGTTCCGAGCGGATCGCCTCGCCCTCGCCGCCGCCGCCGCGGCGTTTTCGGTTGTCCTCCTCGCGGCGTTTGTGGCGGGCCGCCTCTGGCAGCAGCCGGCTGCGGAGCGTCCGAGTGGTGTGCAGGCGGCCGACGCGTCGAACGAGGCGGGCACGCGCGTGCGACTGGCGGCCATCAGCGATCACCTGGAGCGATCCGAGCGCGTGCTGCTCGATGTCGTGAATGCGGGCGGCGCGCGCATCGACGTCAGCGATGCGCAGGCGTGGGCGGCGGACCTGGTCGATGCCAACCGCCTCTATCGCCAGGCGGCGATCCGCGATGGCGACACGATGGTGGCCGACGTGCTCGACGAGCTCGAGCGGAATCTGCTGGAAATCGTGCACGGGCCGTCGACGCTGACGCCGGCCCAACTCGACCAACTGCGCGTCCGCCTCGATGCGGCCGCGCTCCTCTTCAAAGTACGTGTCCTTCACGATGAACTTCGCGAGCGCGAGACCGCGCCCGCGCCACCCAGGAAGACGACATGAGCATGCTGAAACAGATTGTGTGTGGGACCGTGATCGGAATCGCCACGCTCGGCGCGGCGCGTGCAGACGCGGGCCAGGGGATCCCGCCGGTACCACCCGCCGCCCCGGTGGCGCCGGCGGCGATCGTCCCGCCGATGCCGCCGATGCCGCCCATGGCGCCGATGCCGGAATGGCCGGTGATGCCGTTCATTCCGGCGATGCCGCCTCTGCCGGATTTCGCCCCGATGGCGATCGCGACGGCGATGGACGAGGCGCGGTTCGCCCTGGACTCGGCGCGCGCGCTCGCGCCTCTAGCCAGGCTCGCCGGCGATGACCAGGAAGATCAGCTGTACGACCGCGCGCGCGACGCGATCGAGAACGGACGATACGAGCGCGCCCTCGACGATCTCAACCGGATCCTGGCCATGAACGGCGCGCGTGCCGACGCGGCGCTCTACTGGAAGGTGTACAGCCTGGCCAAGATCGGCCAGCGCACCGAGGCGCTGGCCGCCGCCGCGGACCTCGCAAAGCGCTTCAAAGACAGCAAATGGCTCAAGGACGCCAAGGCGCTCGAGGTCGAGCTCCGGCAGGCGTCGGGCCAGGCGGTGTCGCCCGAAAGCGAGAACGACGAGGAACTGAAGCTCCTCGCGCTTCGCGGGCTGATGCAGAGCGATCCCGAACGCGCGCTGCCGATGATCGAGAAGCTCCTGGCCGGCACCAGCTCGATCAAAGTGAAGGAGAACGCCCTCTTTGTCCTCACGCAGAGCCGATCGGCGCGCGCCCGCGAGATCATCGCCGGCGTCGCCAAGGGCGGATCGAATCCCGACCTGCAACTGCGGGCGATCCGCTTTCTCGGCGCGATGAACAGCGCCGAGAACCGGCAGATTCTGGACGAGGCCTACCGCGCGACGCCCGATCCCGCGGTGAAGCGCGCCATCATCCGCAGCTTCATGACGTCGAACGATCACGCGCGGCTGCTGGCGCTCGCCAAGGGGGAAAAAGATGACGCGCTGCGCGGCGAAGCGGTGCGGCAATTGGGGAACATGCGCGCGGGAGCGGAGCTCGCGGAGTTGTATCAGAGCGAGCAGTCGCTCGACGTGAAGAAGCAAATCCTGCAGGGCATGTTCATCGGCGGCTACGCCGACAAGCTGATCGAGCTGGCAAAGACCGAGAAGGACCCCGAGCTGCGCAAGACGGCGATCCGCAACCTCGGCAACATGCGCCGCACGGAGACGAGCGACGCCCTGGTGGCGATCTACGCGTCGGACGCCAACATCGAGGTGCGCCAGACGATTGTCACGTCGCTGTTCGTGCAGCAGAACGGCAAGGCGCTCGTCGACATCGCGCGCGCCGAGAAGAACATGGAGATGAAGAAGGACATCGTCTCCAAGCTCTCGATGATGCCGAAATCGAAGGAAGCACAGGATTATCTGCTGGAGCTCCTGAAATGACGACGGGGCACGGGCAAGGTGCCGTGGTGCAAGGTGCTGCAGTGCGGCGTGCTGTGCTGGGTGCCGCGGTGCTGGGTGCTGTGCTGGGTGCCGCGGTGCCTCATGCCGGGGCGCAGGGACGCATCAGCAACGCGAACACCGAGACGCGAGCCGTCACTCAGAGCCTCGAGCGCGAGGTGCAGAACGTGGCGGCGCGCGGCGGCGCGACCTGGATCGGCTACCGCGCGCCGATCGTCGCCGGGCCTCGGCACATGTGCTGCTACGACTCGGTCTCCGACGCAGGGAGCTGCTGCGGCCGGTGCCGGCTCGAGGGCGGCAGCGGCGTCACGATGACCTCCGGGAACCAGAGCGAGTCGCGCGTGTCGCTCGAGCCGCCGACCGAGTTTCTCGTCCTCGCACGCGTCGAGTCTGGCGCCGTGATGCGGCTGCGCACCTTCACGCCCGATTGCGATATCGACGGTGGAGGGATGCCGCTCGTCTGGCTGACCGGCGTCAAGCCGGACGACTCGATCGCCTGGCTGGAGCAACTCGTGGCGTCTGCGCCCGACAGCGGCGAGATTCACGAGCGCGTCGGCAGGACGGCGATCGCCGCCATCGCGATGCACAACGCGCCGGCCGCCGACCGGGCGCTCGACAGCCTCGCGGCACCCGGCCGGCCCGAATGGCAGCGCAGCGAAACGGCCTTCTGGCTCGGCAGCGCGCGCGGCGAAGGCGGCGCCCGCGTCCTGACGCGCATGATCGCGCAGGACCCGAGCGAGAACGTGCGCGACAAAGCGGTGTTCGGCCTCTCGGTGAGCAAACAGCCGTCGGCGCTCACAACGCTCATCGACGCGGCGCGCGACGACAAGAGCCCGCACGTGCGTGGCCAGGCGCTCTTCTGGCTCGCGCACAAGGCCGGCCAGCAGGCGGTGGCCGCGATCGCCGGCGCCATCGACAACGATCCGGAGACCGAGGTCAAGAAAAAGGCGGTCTTCGCGTTGAGTCAGTTGCCGAAAGAAGAAGGCGTCCCAATGCTGATCCAGGTCGCGCGAACCAACAAGAATGCCGAAGTGCGGAAGCAGGCGATGTTCTGGCTCGGACAGTCGAAGGACCCGCGGGCCGTGAAGTTCTTCGAGGACATCCTCACCAAGTAGCGCCGGTCAGGCGTGGGCGGTGGCGTCCGGCTTCAGCCGGACTTGGCGATGATGGCCTGGATCTGGTCGTGCGTCAGCGTCCGGTTCGACGCTTTCGCGGCGGCGAAGATCCGGTCGACCGTCGCCTCGTCGGCCGTCAGGCCCCGGCTCTCGAGCCAGAAGATCACGTTCGATTTCCCCGACATCGGGCCGATTTCGATTTCCTGCTCGCGGCCGACTAGGCTCGCGGGCACACCCGAGTAGACCGCATCCATCAACGCGCGATCACCTTTGCGAAACGCCTTGACCACGGCCGCCGCGTGGACGCCGGTGGCCGTGCGGAATGCGTCGGCGCCCACCACCGGATAGTTCGCCGGAATCGGGACGTCGCACGCGCGCGACACCGCCTCGCAATACGCGCCGAGCGTCGTCAAATCGCGATCGAGGTAGCCGAGCATGGCGAGGTTGACGAGCAGCAGATCCATCGGCGTGTTGCCGCAGCGCTCGCCGATGCCGAGCGCCGCCCCGTGCAGGCGCGTTGCGCCGGCCTCGAGCGCGGCCAGCGCGCAGCTGACGTCGAGGCCGCGGTCCCGGTGTCCGTGCCAGTCGATGCCGATCGCGACGCCCATCTCCTCGAACATCGTCTTGACGAACGAGACCACCGCTGTGGCGCCGCTGGGCGTGGCATGCCCCACCGTGTCGGCGATGCACACGCGCGACGCGCCCGCGCGAATCGCCGCCGTATACAACCGGCGAATCGATTCCGGATCGGCGCGCGTCGTGTCTTCGGTGACATACATCACCGAAAGCCCTTCCTTCACCGCGAACCCGATGGCCTCCTCCGTGTGGCGCAGCAGGTAGTCGATCGTCCACCCTTCCGCGTACTGACGGATCGGGCTCGATCCGATGAAGGCGCCGACCTCGATCGCGACGCCGGTCCGCTGGCTGATCTCGACGATTGGCGTGATGTCGGCGATGACCGTCCGCGCCGCGCAGTTCGCGCCGATCCTCAGGTGCTCGTCGGCGATCGCGCGCGCGAGCCGCTCGACGTCGGCGGCCACTTTCGGGCCCGCGCCCGGCAATCCCAGATCCGCGGTGTCGATACCGAGGACGTTCATCCGGCGCAGGATGTCGATCTTCTCGTCGATGGTCGGGTTGCGAATCGACGGCGACTGCAGCCCGTCCCGGAGCGTCTCATCGTCGAGCATCGCGACGGGACGCGGGCCCGTGGTCACGGTTGCGTCGCGATTCCAGTCGTAAATCAGCGGATGAGGGACAACGCGCACAACGGCACCTGCTGTTAAGTTCGACGCGAACGCGTGGCCTGGCGTAAGGCGAAAAAGCCGACCGCCAGAATCACCGCCGCGGCGGCATTCGCGAGCCAGAATCCGCGCGCGACCGCCGGGCGCATCCAGTCGTTGATGCGCACATACGGACCCATGCTCTGGGCCGACGCGAGGGCCTCGATGATGTACTGCCGTCCCGCGAGCACGATGACCTGGTCGAGCACGACGTTCCAGACGACGATGGCGAGCGCGATCCACAGGGCCGCTGCGATGCGCACACGCGTCATATCGGCGATTATCGCACGGGAGCCGGGCGCCTCAGCGTCGGCGCAGGTACGCGCGCAGGACGACAACGACCACGGCGACCGACACCGCGATCGCGCTGAGGAACCGCGGGGTCTGTGCGGCCGGCACACGGCCGACGTACAGCGCGGCGGAGAGCGCGAGGATGATGACCAGGCCGAGCGCGACGACCCCCACGACCAGGCTGAGAGACCCTGGAGACGACGCGCGGCGCGGCTTCGACGGAGGCTTGAACGCCGGCTCGGTCGTGGCGGTGCCGCAGCGATAGCAGATGAGCGCCTTGTCGGCGATCTCCGCTCCGCAGTGCCGGCACGTCATACCTTGAGCACGTCGTCATCGCGAGCGACCAGCGCGTAGAGGACGGGCGCGAGGAAGATCGACAGGGCGAGGCGCGAGACGAGGCCGCCGACCACCACGATGGCGAAGGGCTTCTGCGAATCGCTGCCAATGCCGGTGGACATCGCCGCCGGGAGCAAACCGATGCACGCGACGAGCGCCGTCATCATGATCGGGCGCAGGCGCAGCAATGACGCCTCGTGCGTGGCCGTCTTGATGTCCCTCCCCTCGAGACGCAGCTTGTTGATGAAGGAGTACAGGATGACGCTGGTTTGCACGGCCACGCCCATCAGCGCCACGAATCCGAATCCCGACGACACGCTGAAGTTGGTGCCCGTCAGCTTGAGCGCGAGCAGCCCGCCGACCGGAACCGTCACGAGGACGCTGAATACGATGATCATCGGGAACTTCAGGTTGCCGTAGAGCGCGAACAGGATCAGCAGGATCAGCACGACCGTCAGCGGCAGGATCACCGCCATCTGCGCGCGCGCGGCGAGGTACTCCTTGTATTCGCCGCCCCAGTCGTAGGTGTATCCCGTCGGCAGCGGGACCGCGGCGCTCACCTGTTTCTGAGCGTCGGCCACGGCGCTGGCCAGATCGCGGCCCTCCACGCTGAACTGAATGCCGATGAATCGCGAGTTCGACTCGCGGTAGATGAACGACGCGCCCTTGCTCACCTTGATGTCCGCGAACTGGCTCAGAGGCAGATGCTGCCCGTCGGGCGTCGCGATCAGGATGTTCTTGATCGCGTCCATGCTCTGCCGGTACGGCTCCTGCAGCCGGACGATCAGATCGAACTCCCGCTCGCCCTGAATCACTTGCGTCGCCGGCGCGCCGCCGACGGCGGTCTCAATCAGCGCGTTGATGTCGCCGACGTTGAGGCCGTAGCGCGCGATCTTCGCCCGGTCCGGCTCGATCGTCAGGCTCGGCTGGCCGAGCTCACGCACCACCGTGATGTCCGAAATACCCGGAACCGCGCCGATGACTTTCTGCACGGCTTCCGCCTTCGATTCGAGTGTGGCGAGATCGGATCCGTAAATCTTCACGGCGAGCGAGCTCTTCAGCCCGGTTTCCGCTTCGTCAACCGCATCCTCGGCCGGCTGGGTATAGTTGAAGATGATGCCCGGAAACGCCTGCAGTTTCTGCTGGATGGCGTCGATGAGCTGCGGCTTCGTGTGAATCGACCCGCCCCAGACGGGATCGTCGTACGGCTTCAACCCGACGAAGTATTCGTCGTTGAAGAACCCGATCGGGTCGGTGCCATCGTCGGGCCGGCCGAGCTCGTTCGCGACGGTGGTCACCTGCGGGAAGCCCAGCAGAATGTTCCGCACCTGCGGCCCCAGCTTTGAGGCCTCGTCGAACGAGATCGTGTACGGCATCGTCGCCCGCACCCATAGCGCCCCTTCGTCGAGGTGCGGCATGAATTCCGCTCCGATGAACGGTACGAGCAGCAGTGACGCGCCGAAGATGGCGAGGCAGACCCCCACCGTCGCTGTGGGACGACGGAGGCTGACATCGAGCAGGCGGCCGTATCCGTGCAGGATGCGCTCGTAGAGCGAAATAGTCGGCTCCTTGACGTGCCGTCGGAGAAAGATCGCGCAGAGCACCGGCAGCAGTGTCAGCGAGCACAGCAGCGATCCAACGAGCGCGAACGCCATCGTGTCGGCCATCGGCCGGAACAGCCGGCCCGAGGGTCCGGTCAGCACGTAGATCGGCAGATACCCGGCGATGATGACGGCAATCGCATAAAAAATGGGTCGCTCGACGTCCTTCGCCGCCGACCGAATGACGGCGGT
Source organism: Acidobacteriota bacterium (assembly GCA_017883165.1). Lineage (GTDB taxonomy): Bacteria > Acidobacteriota > Vicinamibacteria > Vicinamibacterales > CAVVIG01 > JADGOC01. Next base: position 46,919 of record JADGOC010000002.1, on the reverse strand, counting down.
CAGATCGAACTTCTGCCCATGGCGTGCCGCCAGCTCCCGGAAGATGTTCTCGACCATGACGACGGCGCCGTCAACGATCATCCCGAAGTCGATCGCGCCGATCGACAGCAGGTTGGCCGGAATGTGCGCCCAATCGAGACAGATGAACGAAAAGAGCAGCGCGAAGGGAATGGTCACCGCGACGATGAGCGCGGTACGCACGCTGAAGAGAAAAAGGACCAGGATGACGAAGACGAGGATCATGCCGCGGACGAGATTTCGCTCGACCGTCTTGGTGGTTTCTTGAATCAGGTCCGTGCGGTCGTAAAACGGCACGACCTTCACGTCGGGCGGCAGCACGCTCTTGTTGAGCGTCGCGGTGAGCTCTTCGACTTTCTTCAGGACGACCTGGGCCTGTTCGCCGACGCGCATCAGGATGACGCCTTCGACCGCGTCGTTCTGGCGCATGTATCCGAACTGTCCGAGACGCGGCGCGGACCCCGTCGTCACCTGCCCGACGTCCTTGACCGAGACGGGAATGCCGTTGTGCGTCGCGATGACGATGTTGCCGATGTCCTCGAGCGATCGCACGAGGCCCAGACCGCGCACGTAGTAGAACTGCCCGCCTTGTGAGTAGAACCCGCCGCCCGAGTTCGAGTTGTTGTTCGAGAGCTGCTGGACAATCTGCGGGACGGTGACGTTGTACGACATCAGGCGATTCGGATCGATCTGCACCTGGTACTGCAGCGTCTCGCCGCCCAGTCCGGAGTCGTCGGCAACGCCCTGGATGGCGCGATAGCGCCGGTTGAGCACCCAGTCGTCGAGGATTTTCAGATCCTGGGCCGAACGGTCCGGGCTCTGCAGCACGTAACGATAGATGAGCCCGCTCGGGCTGAAGAGCGGCGACATGCCGGCGGAGACGCCCTGCGGCAGCGCCGCGTTCGGCAGCCGCTCGAACGCCTGCTCGCGCGCGAAGTACGGGTCCGTGTCGTAGAGGAAATTCATCGTGATCGACGACAGACCGTAGAGGGAGATCGAACGGAGCGCGTCGAGCCTTGGGATGCCGTTCATCTCGACTTCGAGCGGGATCGTGATGAGGCGTTCGACCTCCTCGGCCGCGTGCCCGGGCCACTGCGTCACGATCTGGACCCTGGGCGGAGACAAATCCGGATAGGCATCGATCGGCAGATTCTTGAACGACACGATGCCCCACACCCCCAGGCAGATCATCGCCACCACGACGATGAGGCGCTGCGAGAGGGCGAAGGAGACGATGCGATTGATCATGGGAAGGCGCCTACCGCTGATACGTGTTGGCGAACTGCAGGAACACGCTGCCCTGGGACACGACCGCGTCGCCGGCTTTGAGGCCGTCCACGACCTCGCTGTCGTCGCCCTGCTGGCCGCCGATCTTCACGATGCGCTGGGCGAACTTGCCGGTCTCGACCTGCACGTACACGAACGGGAAATTCTCCTCGTCGTAGAGCACGGCCGCCGTCGGCACCGCAAGCACGTCTCTGGTCGTCTTGTCGTGAATCACGATGTCGACGAACAGATCCTTCTTGAGCAGCCCGCCGCTGTTCTGCGTGACGATGCGGACCGAGGTGGTCCGCGTCGCCGGGTCGATCAGATCGCCGATGTACGCGATGACGCCGTGGAACGGGTCCGGGAACGACGCGTTGCGCACGTCGACCCGGTCTCCGACGTGCACCGACCTGAGATCCTTGTCGTACACGTGGCCCTGCACCCACACCGTCGAGGTGTTGCTGATGACGAACGCCGCCGTCGTGCCGGCCTGGATGAACTGCCCGGGCAGCACCATCTTTTGGACCACGACGCCGGCAAGCGGCGCGCGCATCGCCAGCTCGGGGCGGATCGCCACGTTCTGACGCTCGGCCTCGGTGAGCTCGGCCTGCGTGACGCCGAAGATCTTCAGCGCCTGCAGCGAGGTCTGCAGGTCGGTCGCCGCGTCGTTGTAGTCGGCCTCGGCGGCCTCCATGTCCCGCTGCGCGATCGCCTTGTGCGCCAGCAGGTCGCGGCTGCGATCGAGCGTGTGCTGCGCGAGGTCGAAGCGGTTCTTCGCCTTCCGGTACGACGAGATCGCGTTGGTGATATCGGCGCTGGCCACATAGAGCAGCGGATCGCCGACCTTCACATGCGTGCCGGTGTCGGCCACGATGCGCGCGATCGGACCGCTCACCTGCGTGATCGCCTGCGTCGTGTGGTCGTTGTCCCAGTCGACGGTGCCCGTCGTCCGCACGACGGTAGACCAGGTGGTCTTCTGCACCGGGACGATCTTGAGATGCGGCAACTGTTCGGCCGGCACGGTGAAGTACGTGGCCGCCGGCGCGGCGCCGGACTCGGCCGAGCTTGGCGGGGCTCCCGTCGGCGCCGGCTTCGGCGGTTGACCGCTGCCGCACGCCGACACCGCCAGGCCGAGGGCGGCCGCCAGGATTGCCTGCCTCATTGCACCACCTGCTTTCCAACCGCGAAATTGATTTGCTGCGCGCTCGTCATATACGCCGCCAGTGCCTGACGAAACGCCAACTGCGTCGCGCGATAGGTGCGCTCGGCGTCCAGCAGGTCGAGCAGCGATCCGCTGCCGCGTTGATAGACGTACTGCGTCGTTTCGAGCGATTGCCGCGCCTGTTCGAGGTACCCGGATTGGTAGAGCGCGATCACCTTCTCGTTGGTCTGAAACGAGGCGTACGCGGTGACGACGTCTGTGAGCACGGACACGCGCGCCTGGATTTCGCTCTCGACCGCCTGCCGGACCGCCACCTGGCTGTGCGCGATGTTGCCCTGGTTGCGGTCGTGGAACGGCAACTCGATCGCGATCCCGAACCCGAGCGCGTTGAAATCGCCGGCGCGATCGTACTCGACCTCGCCCGTGAGATCGCGCGCCCGGTTGGCGAAGGCGAGCGCAACCGAGTCCTGCGCGAGCCTCAGGCTGCTTTGCGCAGCCAGCAGATCCGGCCGCGTGGCGAGCGCCTCGCGTTTCAGGTCGTCGAGCGCGAGCGGGTACCTCGCGTACGCGAGATCACCGTCGACGTCGAAGTCCTCCGTCACCGCCTCGAACCCGACGTCGAGGCGAAGCGCCGCTTTGGCCTGCACGAGCGCGACCTCGCTCGAGGAGACGTCCTGTTCGAACTGCAGCTTCTGGAGCGAGATCTTGGCGAAGTCGGCTTCGGCGAGGGCTCCCGCGATCATGCGCTGGCGGTTCAGTTCGACCACGTCGGAGAAGTTCTTCAGGTTGTCACGGGCGAAACTGAGCGTCGACTTCGCCAGCAGCACGTTGATGAAGGCCTGCTGGGTCTGGAACGTCAGCTGCCGCTCGGCGTCCACCGTGGTCTTGGCGACAACCTCCGTCGTATCGCGCGCAACCAAAGTGCGCTTTTCGCGTTTGCCGCCGCGCTCGAACAGGTAGCTGAGCGACTCGACGTAGTTCTGGTTGTTGGCGACGTTGTTCAGCGTCAACTGGCTCGGCGAGAACACCGGAAAGTTCTCGTTCACCGACGTGAAGACCGGGTTCGGTTTCAGCGCGGCCGTGATTTCGTCGGCCTTCGAGACGTCCACGTTCAGGCGTTGCGACGCGAGCTGATGGTTGTGCTCGAGCGCCAGGCGGACCGCGTCGGGCATCGACAAACGCGCGGCCGGCGTCTGGGCCGCGGCCGTTGCCGGAACCGCCAGCCACACCAGCACGGCGCCCACGCGGCGTCCAACAAGTGACCAAGCGCGCATCGACCCACACTCCTTGACATCCAAAAGGCGCAGCCGAACGCGCGCGATGAGCGGATATGAAGGTCCGCTTCGTCGCAGGTCGTCAGACCCGCCACCCAATTGAGATCGCTCCGCACACGATCGAGCCTCGCCGCGAGCTCGACGAGACGAAGCGCGAACGCGTCAGGAGTGGATCGGAGGCGAGCGGCCGGTGGATCGAACGGGGAGCAGGACACCGTTCGCGATCAGCTGAAAGTCGATCGCGCGGCCGGCGTCAGCGAGATGCCAGTCGCCGAAGATGGCCGGCGTCTGAGGATCGGAGCCGACGAGGCTGGAATTGCATGAGGTGCAGTGCTGCGGCGTTCTGATGTGACAGGCGATGTCGTGGTGTTCGAACGGAGCGGTAATCAGGAAGAAGGCGTAGAGCGCTCCCCCGACGAACGTCAGAAACCGCCAACGGCGACTGCCCAATCTGCCACACATCCGAAGCGCATGATACGCCGGTTTGCCCGGCTTCGACAACACGACCAGCTATTCGCGACCGAAACGAGGCCAGATACAATGCCTGACCATGTCCAGTCAGCCATTGGTCCGGCGCGCCGTTCTGATTCTCGCGCTCGCCGCTGCCCCGCTTGCCGCGCAGCCGCCGACACCAGCTCCGCAGGAGCTGGGCATCAAATACATGCGCGACAGCGAGGAGTATGCCGCACTGGCCCGCCAGGTGTACCGGATGGCCGGCGATGCGGTGACTCGCACGGCCGCCACCGCCGGCCGCCAGAGGTGGGCCGTCGTCCTCGACATCGACGAGACCGCGCTCGACAACTCCACGTACCAGCTCGAGCGAGCGGCCTACCACGTGCCGTTCGACGCGCAGTCGTGGGACGCGTGGGTCTCGCGACGCGAGGCGGGTGCGGTCCCCGGCGTGGCCGATTTCATCGCCCTGGTCCGGCGCGCCGGTGGCCACGTCGCGTGGATCACGAACCGCGACGCGGCGGCCGCCGAGGCGACGCGCGCGAACCTGCAGTCGGTGAAGATGTGGGCCGACGACGACCGCCTCTGCGCGCAGACAAGCCCGGAGCACAGCAAGGCGATGAGGCGCGCCGAGGTCGTCTCCGGGAAGGGCGACTGTTCGTGGAGCGGCGTCGCGATGCGAATCGCCGTGTTTGTCGGCGATCAGATGGGCGACTTCCCTGATGCGACCGAGCACATTCCAGGCACGGGCACCGATGACGCCTTCGGCCGGACCTGTTTTCTGCTGCCGGACTCGATGTACGGAGGGTGGATCGCGCGCGTCACGCGGGTCCGCTAGCGTCCAACGATCACTTTGAACCGCGCGGCGTAGCCGCCGAGATCGCTCTCCCCCGCATCCTTCGAAATCCCGCCAAGACCGAAGATTCCCGGGATGTGCGTGTACTGCGCGTCGATCGACAGGCCGACCAACGGGTGGACGCGAAATTCCACACCGGTGTTGGCGAGATAGCCGAGATGCGTCGCGTCGACGTCTTCGCCAGGGGCCGAGCCCGTCGACGTTTCCTTGTAGTGGTACTGTCCGACGCCCGCCGCGACGTACGGAATGATGGTCCGATGCTTCTGTAGCCGGAAGCGGTAGCCGACGCTCGCCTCGATCGGCATCAGGCTCGCCGTCAGCGGAATGCCGAGGCTGAACGTCTGGCCGTTGGAGAAGAAGCCGCGCTGCCCCGATTTCTGGAAACGCGATCCGCTCACTTCGACGTACACGCCGCCGCGGAACACGACCTGCGCGCCGCCGCCGACGAACGACCCCAGCGAACTGCCAAGCACGCCAGCGAAGGTCGTCTTGGCGGCGAACTGTTCCTCGGACGCCACGAAGAAACCCCGGATGGAAACGGATGGCTCCGTCGGGCGCCGGGTCTGCGCGGCCAGCGGCGCCGCCACGGCCAGCGCGGCCACGAGTGCGACGAGTGTTTTCATTTTGCGAGTCCCAGTCCGCGCAACGTGTTCCGCGCATTGATTTCGCCAAAGCCGAACTCGTTGTCGCGCCCCACCGCACCGCGATCGGTCGCGAACTTCTCGAGCGCCGCCTCGACGGTGCCGGGGTCGGTGATCCCCTGCTGCATCAGCATCGCCGCCACGCCCGATACGTGGGGCGTCGCCTGAGAGGTCCCGATGAAGAAGAAATACGCGAGCGCGTCGAACCGCGGCGCGACGAAGCCGGACGGTGGGCTGGTAAACGTCTCCACGAGCTCGAGGTCGAGCGTCTGCTGTAGGATCCCGCCTTCGGACGGGAAGCCGCGAAACGAACCGCCTGGCGCCGCTAGCTCGACGTAGCTGCCGGTGCTCGAATAATACGCGCGCGCGTGGCTCTGATCGACCGCTCCGACCGCCACCGCGCCCTGCACGCGCGACGCGATGTCGGCAATCGCTTCCGTCGGATTGCCGTCCTCGTAGTCGTTGCCCGCCGCGATGGCCACGAACGCGCCCTTGCCGACGGCGTACTTGATCGCATCCTCGATTGCCGGCGCCGCCGGCCCCGTGCGCCCGATGCTCATGTTGATCACCTTGGCGCCGTTGTCGGCCGCGTACCGCACGCCGCGCGCCACCACATCGTCTGTGCCGAAGTTGGGCGCGCCGAAGATGTCGTCCCAGTCGCTGTCGATGACCTTCACCGGCATGATCTTCACGTTGAAGGCGACGCCCGCTGTGCCGATGCCGTTGTTGGTGAGCTGCCCGATCGTGCCCGAGACGTGCGTGCCGTGGCCGTCGAGATCGATCGGCAGATTGGTGTCCCAGATGAAATCGTGCGGCGACACGAAGCGGCTCGACGGCCCGAGCTCGGTCGCGGCGACAAAGGGCAGCGTGAGATCGCCGAGCGCAGGATAGAGCGTCGCCGTCGGGTCGGTAGTTACCTGGCCGGTGGCGTCGACCCTGAACGCGCTCGCGTGATACTTCATCGTGACGTTCGTGTAGGCGACGCCGGTGTCGAGCACGGCGACGACGATATTCGATCCCGCCGCCGGCTGGATGTCCCAGGCACGCTCCATGTCGATGTCCGGCAGATTCCACTGCTTGGAATAGAACGTGTCGTTCGGCTTGAATTCGGTATGCACGCGATAGGCCGGCTGCGCGTACTCGACGTCTGGCCGGGCCGAGAGCGCCTGCGCCGCCGCTTCCGCGTCGATGCCGGGATCGATGGTCATCACGTCGAAGTTCGCGTAGGGCGGCTGCGTCGAGCCGCTCGCCGACGCCACCGAGAGCGCCGACGCCTTCGACGCCGACGAAGCGCCCGCGCGGAACTTGACGATCAGTTTGCCGGCCACGTAATGTGCGCCGCCGATGCCGACACGATCGAGCGCGGAGTTGCCGAGCCGGATCGCCGAGCGCATCTGAGCCTCGGCGCTGTCGGGCGCGCGCGAGAAGCGCACGAGCAGCCCGTGATCGATCGCGGGCGGCGCGAAGTAATCCACGACGACGCCGGACGCGGCGCCCATCGTCTGTCCGTGGCCGTGCGCGCTGTACACTGCGAGCAGCGCCAGCGCGCACGTAAAGAAAACCTTTTGCAGTCGAGCCATTCAAGTATTCTACTGGAGTCGCCTTATCTCATGGCTGAAACGCTTTTTCAGAAGGTCTGGAACGCGCACGCCGTCCGTACGCTGCCGAGCGGCCAGACGCAGCTCTTCGTCGGACTTCATCTCATTCACGAAGTGACGACCCCGCAGGCCTTCGACATGCTCCGCCAGCACGGCTGGGGCGTCGCCTTCCCCGACCGCACCTTCGGCACCGTCGATCACATCGTGCCCACCGACACGCAGCGGCGGCCGTTCGTCGATCTCATGGCCGAAGAGATGACGACGGCGCTCGAGCGAAACTGCCGCGAGTTCGGCATTCACCTCGCGGGACCGGCCGAGGCCGGCGGCGCCGGCGGTCCTGGCAGTCCCGGCAGTGACGACCAGGGCATCGTGCACGTCATCGGACCCGAACTGGGATTGACACAGCCCGGGATGACCATCGCGTGCGGCGACAGCCATACCTCGACGCACGGCGCGCTCGGCGCGCTCGCCTTCGGCATCGGCACCTCGCAGGTGCGCGATGTGCTCGCGTCGCAGTGTCTGTCGCTCGATCCGTTGAAAGTGCGGCGCATCGACATCGACGGGCGCCTCGCGCCGGGCGTCTATGCGAAGGACGTGATCCTGACAATCATTCGCCGGCTCGGCGTCCAGGGCGGCGTCGGCTTCGCCTACGAGTACGGCGGCAGCGCCGTCGATCATATGAGTATTGAAGAGCGGATGACGCTGTGCAACATGTCGATCGAGGGCGGGGCACGCGCCGGCTACGTCAACCCCGACGACACGACGTTCGCCTTTCTGCGCGGACGCCGGTTCGCGCCGCAGGGCGACGCGTTCGGCCGCGCCGTCGCGTGGTGGCGATCGATCGCGTCCGACGCCGACGCGCCGTACGACGACCGCGTTCGGCTCGACGCCGCGTCCATCGAGCCGACGGTCACCTGGGGCATCAATCCGGGGCAGTCGGTCGGGATCGGCGAGCCGCTGCCGTCCGCGCCGGGAGACGAAGCGGTCGATGAAGCGCTCGCCTTTATGGGATTCGCCGCGGGATCGCGGATGGAAGGCACGCCGATCGACGTCGCGTTCATCGGATCGTGCACCAACGGCCGGCTGTCCGATCTCGAGGAAGCGGCGCGGATCGTCCGCGGCCGCCGCGTGGCGCCTGGGGTGAAGGCGCTCGTCGTGCCAGGATCGCGGCGGGTCAGCCGCGAGGCGGAAGCCCGCGGGCTCGACGAGGTGTTCCGACGCGCCGGCTTCGAGTGGCGCGGGGCGGGATGTTCGATGTGCCTCGGGATGAACACCGACCGCCTCGAAGGCCGCCAGGTCTGCGCCTCTTCGTCGAACCGGAACTTCAAAGGGCGCCAAGGCAGCCCGACGGGCCGCACGCTGTTGATGAGCCCCGCCATGGTGGCGGCGGCCGCCATCGCCGGCCACGTCGTCGACGTGCGGACGCTCCTTGACGAGGTGCCCGCATGACGCCGGACGCACCGGCGGCCGGCGCGGTGAACGTGATCACGGGCCGCGGCATCCCGCTGCGCGGCGACGACATCGACACGGACCGCATCATGCCGGCGCGGTTCCTGCGCGCGACCTCATTCGACGGATTGGAGCGGCATCTCTTCGAGGACGACCGCGCGACGCGGCCCGATCATCCGTTCAACGACGCGCGCTTCGCCGGCGCGACGCTGCTGGTGGTCAACAGCAATTTCGGCTGCGGATCGTCGCGCGAGCACGCGCCGCAGGGGTTGGCGCGCTCCGGCATCCGGGCCATCGTCGGCGAGTCGTTTTCGGAAATTTTCCAGGGCAACGCCGCGATGCTCGGCGTGCCCTGCTTTGCCGCCGAGCGGCAGGCGATCGAGCGGCTCCAGACGCTCATCGAGCAGACGCCCGATCTGACGATCGCGGCGCGCGTCGATTCGGGCCTCATCACGGCTGGCCCATTGCGCCTCACCGCGACGCTGCCGGCGGCCCTGCGCGACGGCTTCCTCAGCGGCCAGTGGAATCCCACCGCCATGCTCCTCGATCGCTTCGACGAGGTGCGCGCGGTCGCCAGCAGGCTCCCCTACCTGAACGGCTTCTAGCTTCTGGCTTTCTCCTGAGCGACCGCGAGAAACGCCTCCGCCGCGTGCGACCGGTGCGCGCGGCGGCACACGAGCGTCAGGAGCCGTTTGCGCGAGATGCCGGTGACCGACAGCGCCACGAGCCGGCCGCTCGCGATCTCGGTGATCGCGCAGCGCCGCGGCAGGAGCGCCACGCCCAGCTGCAGCTCCACGGCGCGCTTGATGCCGTCGAGGCTCGGCAGCGCAATCACCATGTTCAGCGCGATGTGACGCTGCTCGAAGAGCCGCAGCACGCGCTCGCGCGCCGGCGAGGGATCGTTGTGCGCCACCATCGGCTCCCCCGCCACCTCCTCCATCGTCACCTGGGAGCGTTTGGCGAAGAGATGGGTGGGCGGCACGAGCAGCACGAGCTCGTCGCTGCCGACCGTCACGTCGAGCAGACCCGCCTCGGACGGATGGAACGTGAGCGCGCCGAAATCGAGGCTGCCCTGTTGCACCTCCACGGCGATCTGCCGTGCCGGCACGCGGCGGACGTCGATGGCGATGTGCGGGTGGCGCAGGCGGAACCGCGCGATGAGCGGCAACAGCGTGTGGACGGCCGCTTCGTTGGCGCCGATGAGCACGCGGCCGCGGCGCAGGTCGCGCAGCTCGCGCATCGCCGACTCGGTCTCCTCGGCGAGACGCACCAGACGCTGGCCGTAGTTCTGCAGCACCTTTCCCGCGTCGGTGAGGGTGCCGTTCTTCGACGAGCGGTCGAAGAGCTCCTCGCCGAGGTCGGCTTCGAGACGGCGCACGGCCTGGCTCACGGCCGGCTGCGTGCGGTGCACTTTGGCGGCGGCGCGCGAGAAGCTGCGCTCGTGGGCGACGGCGAGAAAGATTTTCAGGGTCTGGAGATCCATAACGTGCGCTTATTATATCGTAATAATTATCACTTTGACTCCATTGCGCCAGACCGTTACAAAGGCGTATGGCTGACGATCCCGCCCGCGTAGTGATTTTCGACACGACCCTGCGCGACGGCGAGCAGGCGCCCGGCTTCACCATGGACGTCCTCGCCAAGGCGTCGCTCGCGCGGGCGCTCGACGCGCTCGGCGTCGACGTCATCGAGGCCGGCTTCCCCATCGCTTCGCCGGCCGACGCCGAAGCGGTGCAGCATATCGCGCGCGAGGTGCGGCGGCCGACGATTGCGGCGCTCGCCCGCTGCCGCCGGCAGGACATCGAGGAGGCTGCCCGCGCGCTCGCGCCGGCGGCGCGGCCGCGCATCCACACGTTCCTGGCCACGTCCGATCTGCATCTGGCCGCCAAGCTGCACATGACGCGCGACCAGTGCCTAGAAGCCATCGTCGACGCCATCCGCCTGGCCCGCCACTTTACCGACGATGTGGAGTTTTCGGCGGAGGATGCGACGCGGAGCGACCCCGAGTTCCTGTGCCGCGTCATCGAAGCGGTGATCCGCGAGGGCTGCACGACGGTGAACCTGCCGGACACGGTCGGCTACGGCACGCCCGATGAGACGCGCGACTTCTTCGCCGCCATCCGCGCGCGCGTGTTCAACGCCGACCGCGCGGTGTTCAGCACGCACTGCCACGACGATCTCGGCCTCGCCGTGGCGAACAGCCTCGCGGCCATTCAGGGCGGCGCGCGCCAGGTGGAGTGCACCATCAACGGCATCGGCGAGCGCGCGGGGAACGCGGCGCTCGAGGAGATCGTGATGGCGCTGCGCGTGCGCCGCAATCGTCTGCCCTACGACACCGGGATCAAGGCGGAGGCGCTGTACGAGACGAGCCAACTCCTGACCAGCCTCACGCAGGAAGCCGTGCAGGCCAACAAAGCGATCGTCGGGCGGAACGCCTTCGCGCACGAAGCCGGCATCCACCAGGACGGCATGCTGAAGGATCCGCGCACCTACGAGATCATGCGGCCGCAGGACGTCGGGCAGCCGGCGGCGCAGCTCGTCCTCGGACGCCATTCCGGGCGGCACGCCGTGCAGCAGCGCTGCAACGCGCTCGGCCTTCGCGTGTCACAGACCGAGCTCGAGCACGTGTACCGCGAGGTCATCACGCTCGGCGAGCGGCGCAAGGCGGTCGGCGACGGCGATCTGCGGCGCATCCTCGACCGGCTGCGCACCGCCGCCGAGCCGGTCGGCGCCGCGTCGGCACCCGTGGAAACGATCGGCTACGGCCACGGCGTGTAAAATGGCGGCATGATTCCGCTTCGGGACGTCATCCCGTCCCGAACCACGCCCTACATCACCGTCACGATCATCGTGCTCAACGCGATCGCGTGGTTCTTCGAGCTGAGCCTGCGCGATGATGTGCGGCAGCTCTTCCTCACCTTCTACGGCGTCGTCCCCGCCGATTTCCGGCCCGTCACGCTCGTCACGTCGATGTTTCTCCACGGCAGCTGGATGCACGTGATCGGCAACATGTGGTACCTGTGGATCTTCGGCGACAACGTCGAGGATCGCCTCGGCCACGGCCGCTTCATCGTGTTCTATCTCTTGTGCGGCATGGTCGCCGCCTTCGGGCAGATCGCGATGGATCCGACCGCTGCGCTGCCGACCATCGGCGCGAGCGGCGCCATCGCGGGCGTGATGGGCGCGTACTTCGTGCTCTATCCGCACTCGCGGGTGCTGACGCTCGTCACCGTCATCTTCTTCTGGGAAATCATCGAGGTGCCCGCGATCCTGCTGCTCGGCTTCTGGTTCCTGATGCAGCTGGTCAGCGCCGGGGCGATCGCCGTGACCGCGAACGCTGCGGGCGGCGGCGGCGTCGCGTTCATGGCGCACGTCGCCGGCTTTGTCACCGGGATCATCGCCGTCTTCGTCTTGAGGCGGCGGCAGGCCGCCGCCTGGGACGATTCCGCCTATTAGCGTGAACACGAGGAGCGCCAGCGCCGCGAGACGCCAGGCCCGCCGCGGCCCTCACGGCTGCCCTCCGGTCAGCTTCAGCAGCAGATCCTGCGCGCGGGCGTAGGTCGGCGCGATCTCGAGCGCGGCCAGCGTCTGTTTCTTCGCGTCGGCGCGCTTGCCGCTCTTGAAGTAGCTCTCGGCGAGATCCGTGTACGAGGCCGCCAGATCGACTGGGCCGAGCGCCAGCACGGCGCGAAACTCGCGCGCCGCGACATCCGGCTCGTTTCGCTCCATGGCGATCCGGCCGATGACGCGGTGCGCGGCGCCGTCGAACGGATCGACGGCCACGATGCGCGCGTAGACGTGGCCGACCCTGGCCGGATCGGTGATGCCCGCTTCCTGCATCAACGACGCGAGCTGGCGGGCGGCCTCGATGTTGTCGAAGTCCACACTGACGAGCGCCTGCAGCTCCGCGATCGCGCGCGCACGATCCTTCTTCTGCAGCGCGAGGGCGGCCATCTCCTGATGAGGGCTGCCGTGTCCGCGCGCCATCGGCATGAGGGCGGCCGCACGCTCGAACGCCTGCATCCCCTCGTCCACCTCGCCGCTCTTGACGAGCGCACGCCCCAGCGCCATCTGGACCGGATAGCTCCGCGCGTGTTCGGCCGCCTGGGCGCGCAGGGCGGGCAACGTCAACGCGGCGAGCGACTCCTCGTCGGGGCCCGCGAGCGCGCGGCGCATGGGGCCAAACGTCCGATCGACCGACTGGTCGAAACCGACCTGCAGCCGATCGAAATCCGTGTTGAGCGCCGAGTTGAGCGCCGCGTCGGTGTCGAGCCCGAGCGCGTAGGAACGCACGAGCTTGCGCAACCCGGCGTCACCGTAGGCCGTCACGAGATACTCGACGAGCTGCGACGCCTGGTAATAGGCGAGCGAGATCCTCCGGGGATCGGTGAACGCGGCATTCAGCTCGCGCAGCTTCACGGCCTCCCCGCGTTCGAGAACCTCGGCGAACTCCACGTCCATCTGCCGCGCCCATTCCGGACGCGCGCGCTTCTCCTCGTACACCGAGATCCCTTCGGTCAGCCATCGCGGCACGCGCTGATTGGACATCTGGAGTGTGATGACGTGCGCGAGCTCGTGCCAGAGCGTGGCTTCCCACTGGAACTCCCCCGGCCGTGCGCGGGGCGAGTCGATCGTGACGACCCGGCCGAAGCACGCGCCGAGCGCGCCGATCATGCCGGGCAGCCCCGCGGTGCGCACTGCGAAATCGTCGTGCTTCGGAAAGATCTCGATGAGAATCGGCCCGCGCGGCGTGAACTCGTAGCGTGCGGCCAGGGTCGTCAACGCCTGATGCGCGAGCGCGAGCGCGTACTCCTGCAGAACGGGCGCTTCGCCCTTGTCCATGCGCAGGATGATGTCGCCGTCGCGGACCGTCGTGAACTTATCGAGCGTGTCGAGCAGCCCGAGCAGGTTGAAGGTGACGACATCGTACGGATCGATCTTGAACGCTTCGTCGAGCGCGGTGCGCGCGGCCGTTTCGTCGCCCGTGCGCATCAGGTGCATGCCGAGATCCGACAGCGCGTGCGGGTCCTTGGGCGAGAGCGTCAGCGCCTTGCGCGTGAGCGCGACCGCCTCGTCGAACCGGTAGTTGTGCGCCGCCAGCTCGCCCGTGATGCGGTACACCTCCGCGTAGCCGGGCGCGATGGCGAGCGCCTTCGCCGCCTCCGCCTCGAAGGCCTCATTCCTGTCCTCGATGTAGGCGAGCGCCGCGAGCCAGGCGTGCGCCTCGAGGCTCGACGGGTTCACCGCCAGCGCTTTCTCGAGCGATTGACGCGCTTCGTCGTGATGCCCTTCGTCCACGGCCTGACGGGCGATGAAGATGAAGGCCGGCACAGACGAGGGATTGATCTCGAGCACGTGACGCGCGATCGACATCGCCTGCGGCGGGTTGTCGTCGGCGAGCGCCTCGGCGAGGCCGAGCGCCGCCGGCACGTACTTCTGATCGGACTGAAGCGCGTCCTGGAACGACTTGGCCGCCTCCTTCCTGTTGTACTTCTCGAGGAAGAGCTCGCCCCACCCCGTGTTGATCGCCGGGTCGCCGGGCGCGGCCGCCGCCGCGTCCCGATACGCCGCGTTGGCTTCCTGAAACCGTCCGAGCGCGCGCAGGGCACGCGCCGCGCGCGCCAGATCCGCGGCGTCGGTCGCCGTGTCGCCCAGAGCGGCCACCTTGCCGAGCGTCGCCGACGCGTCGGGGCGACCGAGCATCTGCTGCAGGAGGCCGAGCTCGAGCGCTGCGGCGCTCGAGGGCGCGCGCGAGGCCGCTGGACGAAGGACCGCGTCCGCCTGATCGTAGCGGCCGCGCGCGATCGCGGCGCGCCCCTTGAGCGTCGCGATCGCCGGATCGCGCGCATCGAGCGTGTCGGTGAGCTGATCGACTTCGTCGTACCGCCCCTCAAGGAGCGCGCGGGCGGCGAGTTGGAGCGGCTGGAGCGACTGCGGCGGCCGACGGGGCGCTTGCGCGGCGCCGGGCACCGTGAACAGAAGAACGGCCGCGAGGGCCGACACAGAGAAGCGGCGCGATGGCGGGAAGCCAGACCACAGACGCACCGGTCGGTCCGCAGCATTCATCGCGCGCTCGTATTATATCTGACGCGTTCTCTCTGTTGAGACGTTCGGGCGGCGGGATGGGTCGCGTTCGGCTAGAACAGTTGTCGCCACGTGTAAAAGAGCGAGGCGTTCAGCGCCTGATTCGCCGCGAACGATGCGATCCACCCGGCGCGATGACGGACCGGTACCGCGCCGGCCAGCCAGATAAAGGAGGGAAACAGCACACACGAAAAGCGTCCCGCGGACAGCATGCCGCCTTCCGCAAGCGGCGGCAGAATGTTAATCAAGATGAACACCGCGTACGCCAGTCCAAGGCGGCGCGCCACCGGCCACGCGGTGGCCAGGACGAAGACGACGCCAATCGCGTTCAGCAAATCGAGCGGCAGTTGTGACACGTAGCCGTACACGCCCGCGCTCGCGATGTAGTTATAGCGATCGGTCACGAGCGCCGTCAGGCCTGAATAATGACGTCCCCACGCGGCATGACCCGCCATCCACGCGAGCGGGTGGCCGGTGAGCGACCAGATGAACGCGGAGTAGATCAGCATGCCGACGCCGGGCATGGCGGCCGCCGCAAGTGACGGCACAAGCGCGGCCGGACTTCGGCGGTCCGCGCGGCGCGGGCCGCTCCCCGCCTCGTCCGAACGATCGGCACGACGCGCGCGGACGAGAGCCGCCGGCAGCCAGGGCGAGATCACGAGCACGGCGAGCGGCACGCTCAAGAGGAAGCCGTTCGGCCGGGTGAGCCCCACGAGCAGTCCCCACGCGCCGGCGCGAACCCACTCGCGGCGCCGCGAATGGTAGAACGCCGCGGTGGTCCCGAGCAGGAAGAACGACTCGGTGTAGATGGCGCCGTAAAAGAAGGCGAACGGATACGCGGCCAGCATCCACAGGGCGGTGTGCGCCTGGTCGTCGCTCAACTCGTCGCGCGCCAGCATGAAGAGATACACGAGCGCACCGAGAAACGCAGCCAGCGTCACGAGCGTGCCCGCCAGCAGATACGCGCCCTTGTGGCCGCCGAGCAGCAGCGCGACCACGCGCACCGCAATCGGAAACGCCGGAAAGAACACGATGTTCTGCTGATACTCGGCGCCCGCGCGCCGCTCGTACACGTAGCCGTGGTTGGGATCAGCGATCTGCAGGTACCAGCCGGTGTCCCATCGCAGCGGAAGATTCAGCAGCTCGTTGTCGAAATCGCGGTACGGCGGCGCCTTGGGCGCATAGCCGATGACGACGATGGCCAGGTATCCGACAAGGAAAATGGCCGGACGCGTGCCGATCCAGGTTGCGGCCGCCGCGCGAAACGGCGTGGCGCGCACCGACCGCGAGATGGCCGACGGCAGATGCCGGTAGATCGGTTGCTGGCGCGCGAAGACAGATCGCACCAGCGCCATCGCTGCCGCCCACGCGAGGAGGCGATAGGGCGAGGTCATGATGAAGTGCCAATCGCCGTATTTGATCCGGACGCCTCCGGACGCAGCGATGATCAGCGCGATGACAACGAGGAGGAGGGCAAGGTAGTCGGCCGCGCGGGCCCAGCGCGGAAGGACAGGCGGACTCAATTTCGCGGGAGTATAGCACCGAGCGGCCCCTGTGGATGCTGTTGGGCCGATCGCAGCGCGCGAGCCTCGAAGCCAATCCGCTTCCACATGAGGATCCCGAAGCCGATTGCGCCAATCGGTCCGGCGATCACGGTGCCGGTCATCAACGCGACGGCGAGCAGTTCGCCAGCGACCGCCACGTAATTGGGGTGCGGCAGATACGCGTAGGGACCGGTCGACACCAGGCGAGCGCCGGGTACGACGATGACCCGAAAGGTCCAGAAGGGGCCGAGCGTGAGGATCGCCCACCACTTCAGCATCTTGGCCGCGGCGAACAGCGCGAGGCCGGTCATCAGACATGCCGTCGAGGGTCCGCCCCGCAGGACGCCCTCGGCAATCATCGCGAGAAAGGCGCCGGGATACGCCACCTGCATCATCGTGTACACGTCGCCCGCGGGCTCGATCCCGCCGCGCGCGCGCTGGGCGCGTTCGTTGGCCGCCGCCCGTCTGGCTTCGACCAGCATGGGCAGAAACACGATCGCGGCGATGAGAACGGGGATCAAGCCCGGCATGTGGCGGACACATCGCAGTCGCCGGCGTTGTTGATGACCGCCTGCAGGACGCCCGGCGCCACGCGAGCGCCAAGCGCGGCGGCGGCGACCGCCAGCGGCGACGCGACGAGCGCGCGCAGCGCGCGGTTGAACCGCCATTTCGCGCCGAACTCCCGTTGCCGTCTCGCGGCCAGCCGATCGTGCACGCCCGCCCAGCCGTGCTCGAGCGCTTCGAGCGCCGCGACGGCGGCGAGCTCTCCGCCGCGGATCGCGAAGCGCATGCCGTCGCCCGTCATCGGGTCGATGAATCCGGACGCATCGCCCGCGAGCAGCAGACCGTCGATGCCGGTGCCGCACGCGTCGACGGCGAGCGGACCGATCACGACCGGCGGATGCACGAGCCGCGCGTGGGCGAACCGATCGCGCAGCATGGGGTCGCGCGCCAGCTCCTGGCGAAGCGCGGCCGCCGGATCGTGCAGAGACGGATCGCCGGGCGCGGAGGGTTTCACGAGGCAGACGTTGGTCAGCGGACCGGGCACCGGCGCCACGCCGATGTACCGTCCGCGGCGCACGTGCATCTCACCGAACGTCGACAGGCCGGCGGCATTGTCGCCGACATTTTCAAAATAGGCGCCGACCGCCCACCGCCGCGGCCAACGGGGATGCCGCGCGAGGCCGAGCGCGAACGCCAGCGTCGAATGACGGCCGTCGGCCGCAATCGTGACCGGCGCGTGGAGGTCGCGCTCCGACCGTTCCGCCCCGGCGACGACCCCGCGAATCACGGGGCCGCCCGCGCGCTCGTCGACGATCGCGCGCCTGACCGCCACCGACGGCTCGAACGCGGCGCCGGCCGCCATCGCGCCAGCGAGGAGCGCCCAATCGACGTCGCGCCGCACGAGCGCGCGCCCGCACAGGTCGCCTGGATACCGTCCCTCGATGACGACGCCGTGCTCGCCGGTGACGCGCATGCCGTGCACCGGCAGCCCGCGCTCTTCGATCGACGCCGAGAGGCCGAGGCGTCGCAGCAGCGCGAGCGCGCCAGGATTGAGCGTATCGCCGCACAATTTGTCCCTGGGGAACGCGGCGCGATCGATCAGACGGACGCGCGCGCCGGCGCGAGCGAGCACGGTGGCGGCCACGGCGCCGGCCGGCCCTGCGCCGACAACCACGACGTCAGCATTCTTCACTTTCTCGTGGGCCCCACCCCCGGTCGCTCTCACACAACGTTGGCACGCAGAACTCGCAGAAACCGCGGAGTGTTCCTTTAGGATGCAATTCTCTGCCTGCTCTGCGTTGATCGTTGTTGCGTTAATCGTCGGCGCGGCCGATGACCAGTGCACTGTTCTTCGATCCGAACCCCAGGCAGTTGCACAGCGCGGCTTCGACCTCGGCCGGGCGCCCGTGGTTGGCGACGAAGTCGAGATCGCACGCCGGATCACGATCGTTCTGGTTGATGGTCGGCGGCAGAAAGCCGCGCGACATCGCGAGCGCCGCCGTCACGACGCCGGCCGCGCCGCTCGCGCCCTGCGGATGGCCGATCATCGACTTGACCGATGACCCCGGCAGATCGTCGGCGCGATCGCCGAACACCTGCCGCACGCACCGCGCCTCGACTGCGTCATTGAGAATCGTGGACGTGCCGTGGTAGTTCACGTAGCCGATCTGCTCGCGCGCCCGGCCCGACCGTTCGAGGGCGAGCGTGATGGCGCGGACGATCTCCCCCCCGTCCGGCGCCATCTGCACGCGATGGTACGCATCGCAGGTCGATCCGTAGCCGTCGATCGACGCGTAGATCGTCGCGCCGCGCGCCCGCGCGCGGTCTTCCCGTTCGAGCACCACCATCCAGGCGCCCTCGCCGAGCACGAACCCGTCGCGCGTCCGATCAAAGGGGCGCGACGCCTGGGCCGGCGTGTCGTTGTAGGCCGTCGAGACGACGTGCATGCGCGAGAAGCCGAACATCATGCCCGGCGTGACGCAGGCGTCGGCGCCGCCCGACAGCACGACGTCCGCGTCGCCCGATCGCAGTAGCGCCGTCGCGTATCCAATCGCATCGGTCGAGCTCGTGCAGCCGCACGAGAGCACGTGGCTGACGCCACGGAGCCGCAGCGAAATCGAGACCTCGCTCGACATCATGCCCACGATCGAAATCGGGATCGCGTAAGGCGTCACCTTCTTCCCGCGTTCGACGAAGAAATCGTAGTACTGCCGCTCGCCGACGTCGATGCCGCCGCCGCCGCTGCCGATGATGACGCCCGCGCCCGGCTCGCCGATGCGCAGATGCGCGTCGTGCCACGCTTCGCGCGCGGCGATCACGGCGATCAACGCCGCCCTCGAATATCGTTTCGGATCGGCGCGATAGCCGGGATCCCAGATATCGTCTCCCTCGATCGGCGGCACATCGTCGATCGTCACGCCGGCGACCGGCGCGGCGACGCGGCAGGCGAAATCGGACGCGTCGAAATCGGTGATGGCGCGTGTGCCGCTGCAACCGTGGCTCACCGCTTGCCAGAATCGCTCGCGTCCGACGCCGAAGGGCGAGACGACGCCGATGCCGCTGATGACGATCCGGGGCTCGCCCGAGTGGTGCATATGGTTATAGTAGTCGGAAATGAAAGCGCGACTGTTCGTGTGGCTCGGCGGCGCGACGTTCGTCGGCTCGCTCGCCTTCTGCGGCTGGTCGTACCTCGTCACGTGGTCGACGCCGTTCGGCCGCGGATATCTCGACGGCTGGCTGGCGGTGGCCGCCGACGCGGCGCTCTTCAGCGTGTTCGCTATGCATCACAGTGTGTTGGCGCGCGAGGTCGTCAAGACGCGCCTGGCGCGCAGCATTCCCGAGCCTCTGCTGCGATCGGTGTATGTCTGGATCGCGAGCGCGCTGCTCATCCTCGTCTGCGCGATATGGCGGCCGGTTGGCGGCGAGATCTACCGCGCGACCGGCTGGCGGGCGCTTGTCCACGCGGCCGTGCAGCTCGCCGGCTTGTGGCTCATCGCGCTGTCGGTACGCGCGATCGATCCATTGGAGCTGGCAGGAATCCGCGACCCGGTTGTCCGCCCCAGCACCACACTGCAAATCGCAGGCCCGTATCGGTGGGTGCGCCACCCGCTGTACCTCGGCTGGATGCTGGCGGTGTTCGGCGCCGCTCATATGACCGGCGACCGCCTCGCATTCGCGGTCATTTCGTCGATCTACTTGATTCTCGCGGTGCCCTGGGAGGAGCAATCGTTGAGGCGGAGCGTCGGGGAGGAGTACGCCGCGTACGCGCGAGCCGTCAGATGGCGCATCATCCCTTTCGTTTATTGAACGGGAACTTCCTAATTCGAAATTCCTAGTTCCACCGCAGCCCTTTGAGCTGATCGAGATTCACGTTCCCGCCGCTCAACACGCACACGACCTTCGAACCGGCCGGCGCCTGGATTTTCCCGTGCAGCAGCGCCGCGACCGGCGCCGCCGCCGCGCCTTCCACCACGAGCTTGCAGTGCGCCATCACCCACACCACCGCGTCGAACATCGCGGCGTCCGGCAGCGTCACGATGTCGTCGACGAAGCGGCTGACCACCGCGTGCGTGTATTCGCCGACGCGTTTCACCCGCAGGCCGTCGATGATGCAGTCGACCGTGTCGAGCGTTACGACGTGTCCGGCCTCGACGCTCTTCTTCATGCCCGGCGCGCCGGACGATTCGACGCCGATGATCGTGATTTTCGGGTTGATCGCCTTGAGCGCCATCGACACTCCGGAAATCAGCCCGCCGCCGCCGATCGGGACGACGACCACGTCCGCGTCGGGCCAATCCTCGTAGATCTCGAGGCCGAGCGTGCCCTGCCCCGCCACGAGCTGCGGATCGTCGAAGGGATGGATGTAGGTGAGCCCGCGCTCGGCGACCAGCTGCTTCGCCTTTTCGTCGGCCTCGTCCCAGATCGTGCCGTGCAGCACGACCTCGGCGCCGTATCCGCGCGTCGCGGCGATCTTCGACGGCGTCGCGTTCGCCGCCATCACGACGACGGCGTGCATGCCGTGCACCTTCGCGGCAAGGGCGACGCCCTGCGCGTGATTGCCGGCCGATGAACAGATCACGCCGCGCCGCTTCTGGTCGTCGGTCAGATACGTGAACTTGTTGAGCGGTCCGCGGATTTTGTACGAGCCGGTCTTTTGAAAGATTTCGGCCTTCAGCCGGACGTCGAAGCCGGTGCGCTCGCTGAGGATGCGGGAGGTGAGGAGCGGCGTCTTATAGATGTTGGGCGCGACGATCGCGCGCGCACGTTCGAAGTCCGCCCGGGTGAGCTCGTTCATCGATTGAAGCGCGAATCCTCGTCGCCTCCGCCGACGCTCGGGCCCGACACGGGAGCGCCCTTCTCGATGAACACCATCGAGTGCTGCGACGGGATGTCGAACTTCTTGCCGCACGTCTTGCAGGTCACCGAGTCGTCCACGCGAATCATGTAGTCGCGCAGCTTCGCGTACATCGCGCGGTCGCGTTCGTCGCCGCCTGGCGGAATCCGGTCTTTCCGGCTGCGGACGACCCAGCGCATCTGATACTCGTTTTCGCGCTTGCACCGCGGACAGGTCAGCTTGTCGGTGCGGGTTTCGTTCTTGCTGTTGAAGAAATCGCGTTCATCGAGCGCCATAGGAGGATCATACCGCACATATAATCAAAGATCATGGCGTCCGAACCCGTCCGCACCTACCCCAGCCCTCCCCGAAGCGGTCGCCGCGATCGCCGCGCGCGAGGTGGATCGGCTGGAACGGATGACGCCGGCGTCACCCGAGTACCAGATGATCCGCGCCTACATCGAGCTTCCGCCCGAAGTCGCAACGGGATGACGTTCGTTCCGGCAGAAACGCTGATGGACGTGTTGAAAGTCGCGCTGCCGCAATGATCAATCTTCAGACTGGCGCCGAACAACCCGTGTGTGCCTCGCTCTGTGGGCTCAGCGTGCTCTACGTTGTACGTCGAGACACATGACCCTCGTCGTCTACATTTCCGGCCACGGCTTCGGACACGCCTCCAGAACGATTGAACTGATGAACACGATCGGCCGCCTCGCGCCGGACGCACACATCGTCGTCCGCACGGCGGTCGCGCGCGCGCTGTTCGAACGCTCCGCGGATGTCCGCCTCGACGTGCAGCCCATCGACACCGACACCGGTGTCGCGCAAATCGACAGCCTGCATCTCGACGAAGACGACACCGCGCGCCGCGCAGCGGCGTTCTACCGCGATTTCGATCGCCGCGTCGCCGACGAGGCCGCGATCCTCGGCGCCACCGGCGCATCGGTCGTCGTCGGTGACATTCCGCCGCTCGCCTTCGCCGCCGCGGCGCGCGCGGGCGTGACGTCGGTGGCGGTCGGCAATTTCACGTGGGACTGGATTTACGCCGGCTATCCGGCGTTCGCGCGGCTGGCCCCTGACGTCATCCCGCGGATCGGGGAGGCGTACGCATCAGCGGATCTGGCTCTGCGCCTGCCGATGCACGGCGGCTTCGAGACGATGAAGACGGTGACGCGCGATATTCCGTTCATCGCGCGTCGATCGGTCCGCGATCCGGCGGAGACGCGGCGCACGCTTGGCGTCGCCGGCGATCGCCCCGTCGTTCTCACCGCGTTCGGCGGTTACGGGACGACGGGGCTGCCGATCGACGAAGTCACTCGGTCGGGCCGTTTGGCCGTCATCGGAGGAGACACGCTGCCAGACGGTTTGCGCTATCCGGATCTCGTCGCCGCCGCAGACCTCGTTGTCGGCAAACCGGGCTACGGCATCATCTCCGAGTGCCTCGCGAACGGAACGCCGCTGCTCTACACCTCGCGCGGCCGCTTCGTCGAATACGACGTCCTCGTCGCCGAGATGCCGCGCGTGCTGCGCTGCCGCTACCTTCCGCAGGACGATCTGCTGGCGGGACGCTGGGAGCCGGCGATCGGCGCGCTGCTGGCGCAGCCGGCGCCGCCGGACCGCCCGCGCACCGACGGCGCCCACGTCGCGGCGGAAGCGATCCTGAATCTGGTAAGGTAAGCCCATGCTGACTCGCCGCACGTTTTTCTCGCTCGCCGGCGCAGCCGGCGCCCTGGGTCCGACCATCCGCCTCTCCGCACAGCGCGGCGGCCGCGGCGGCGGCCAGACCGGGCCGCTGCCTCCCGGCATCGCCGCGCTCGCGTCGATGCGGGACCAGGCCAAGCCAATCACCAACGACGAGCGCCGCGCGCGCGTCGAGCGGGCGCGCCGCCTGATGACGGAGAACACGCTCGACGCCATCGTCCTCACAGGCGGGACGTCGCTCAATTATTTCAGCGGCATGCGCTGGGGCGGCAGCGAGCGGCTGTTCGCGATCGTGCTGCCCGCGAAGGGCGAGCCGTTCACCGTCTGCCCGGCGTTCGAGGAAGATCGCGCGCGCGAGCTGCTCGCGACCGGGCCATTCGCCTCCTCCGACGTGCGGACGTGGCAGGAGGACGAGAGCCCGTTCGAGCGCGTCGCGCAGGGCATCAAGGACCGCGGCGTCACGTCGGGCCGGATCGGGATCGAGGAGACGTCGAAGTTCGTGTTCGCCGACAGCATCGCGAGCGCCGCGCCGGCGATGCACGTGACGAGCGCCACGCCCGTCACCGCCGGCTGCCGAATGATCAAGGACAAACACGAGGCCGATCTGATGCGTCTCGCGTGTCAGGTGACGCTCAAGGCGTACGAAGCGGTCTATCACGCGCTGTCAGACGGGATGACACAGAATCAAGTCGGCGCCCTGATCAGCGCCGCGTACGGACGCTTGGGATTCCCGGGCGGCGCCAGCGTGCAGGTCGGCGAATACACGGCGCTGCCGCACGGATCGATTCAACCGCAGACGATCCGCGAAGGCACGATCATCATGATCGACGACGGGTGCACGGTGGAAGGCTATCAGTCGGATCTCACCCGCACGTTCGTCCTCGGCAAGGCGACCGACAAGATGAAGAAGGTCTTCGACATCGTCCATCTCGCGCAGGCGACGGCGCTCAAGACGGCGAAGCCGGGCGTCGCGCTCGACGCCATCGACGCCGCCGCGCGCACGGTGATCGTCGACGCCGGCTACGGCCCGGGTTTCAAGTATTTCAGCCACCGGCTCGGACACGGCATTGGCATGGATGGCCACGAGTGGCCGTACCTAGTGAAGAACAACATGTTCGGGTGGACGAAAGCGCTGACGCTGCAGCCGGGGATGGTCTTCAGCGACGAGCCGGGGATCTACATTCGCGGAGAGTTCGGCGTGCGGCTCGAGGACGACATGCACATCACCGAATCGGGCGCGGAGCTCTTCACGCCGCAGAGCCCCTCGATCGAAGCGCCGTTCTAGCTACGACTTGACGCAGGTCACCAAAGACCAGATGCGCGGGACGTTGACCTTCTCGATCGAGATGGGGTGCAGGTCGGCCTGAACCAGGAAGGCCGGCAGATCGACGTCCGACTTGAAGCCGATAAAGAGCGTGAACGGCGCGATGATGCGCTCGAGCCATGCGCCGATCCGGCTGGCGCTTCGGAAGTGGTTCAGGATGACGATGCGTCCGCCCGGCTTGCACACGCGGTACATCTCGCGCGCCACTGTCACCGGGTCGGCGACGACGCTGATGACGTAGGGTGCGTAAACGATGTCGAAGCTGTTGTCGGCGAACTTGAGGTCGGCTGCGTCCATCTCGAGCAGCCGCATGTTGCGGACGCCCTTGTGCGCGATGCGCTTGCGCGCCTTCTCCAGCATCGGCGTCGAAAAGTCGACGCCGGTCACGGTGCAGTCGCGGGGATACAACGCCGCGTTGATGCCGGTGCCTACGCCAACCTCGAGCACGCGGTCGCCAGCCTTGACCGCCATTCGCCGAATCGCATCGACGCGGCCGGGGTGGAGCGTCGGGCCGAAGGTCAGATCGTAGACGGTCGAGATCTTCTCGTAGACGCGCTCGACGAAGTCGTTCTCAACCGCCGTTACCGACAGTGCTCGGGTGGCGGCGTCGCCCTCATCGTGCGGCTCAAATAAAGCCATCAAATTGCCTCTACCGCGATGTCGTGATCGGCCAGCGAGTTACACGTGCCAACTCGCGGCCGCATCGGCAGCCCTGCGACTATACATCTGGTCTATCAGCGAAGTCCATCGAGGACCGCGAGGGCCGCGTCTATGTTGCCCGAGGCGGTCGACACCTGAATCCCCTGCACCGCCCCCCGTAACTCCGCCAGAATCTCGCGCGCGATGGCGATTCCTTCCGTCGCCCCGCCCTTCGGGCCGTCGGCGGAACGCATCCGATCGAGCAGCGCGTCGGGCACGCGGACGCCCGGCACTTCGTTGGCCATGAACTCGGCGTTGCGCGCGCTCTCGAACGGGAAGAGGCCCGCCACGACCGGCAGTTTCGCCGGTGCGATGCGCTTCAGGAACTGCTCGAACCCCCGCACGTCGAACACGGGCCGCGTGACGACGAACTCGGCGCCCGCCGCCACCTTGTACTCGAAGCGCCGCAACTCTTCGTCGAGATTGGACGCCGCGGGATTGACCGACACGCCGATGTGATACGCCGTCGGCGGGCCGATCGCCTGTCCGCCGAGGTCGCAGCCTTCATTCAGGCGCGAGACGAGGTTGGTCAGGCCGATCGAATCGACGTCGAAGACCGCGGTCGCGTCCGGATAATCGCCGACGCGCCCGGGATCGCCGGTGATGAGCAGCAGGTTGCGCAGCCCCATCGCGTGCGCGCCCAGCAGATCCGACTGGATCCCGAGCAGGTTGCGGTCGCGGCAGGAGTAGTGCAGCACGGTCTCGATCCCCGCCTGCTGTTCGACGAGCACGGCGAGCGCGAGCGCGCTGATCCGCGCGCCTGCGCGGAGTCCGTCCGGGATGTTGACGACGTCCACGCCGCGCGCCTTGAGCGCCCGCGCCCGCGCGATGATCTGATCCACCTGATGGCCGCGCGGCGGCAGGAGCTCGACGCCGACGACGAACCTGCCGTGCGCCAACGCATGGGCGAGCTTCGACTTCTCCTCGCGCGGCACAGGCCGGGCGCTTGCCGCCGCCGGCGGACGCGCCGCCGCCCCTGTGGCGGACGTCGGGGGTATTGCGGCCGATCGCGGGGCCGGCGCGCCGGGCGCGAGCGTCCGCACGGCCGCCTTGATCTGCCGAATGTGCTCGGGCGTCGTCCCGCAGCAGCCGCCGACGACGCGGACGTTGTGCAGGATGAAGCGGCGCGCGTACGACGCCATGTACTCGGGCGAGCACAGATAGATATTGCGCCCTTCGACGTCGCGCGGCTTGCCGGCGTTCGGCTGCGCCGCGAGGCGCAGCTTGGTGACCGCCGTCATCCGCTCGATCGTCTCGAGCATCGGCGCCGGGCCGACGCTGCAGTTAACGCCGATGAGCGTCGCGCCGCGGCGCTCGAGCTCGGGCGCGAAGCGCTCGGGCGGCGTGCCGTCGAGCGTGTTGCCGTCCTCTTCGGTCGTCATCTGCGCGATGATCGGCTTGCCGGAGACGCTGCGCACCGCGTCGATGGCCGCACCTATCTCGTTCAAATCGCGGAAGGTCTCGAGAATGAACAGATCGACGCCGCCCTCCTCGAGTGCCTGCGCCTGCTCGCGAAAGTACAGCTGCGCCTCATCCACGCCGGTCTTGCCCCACGGCTCGATGCGGATACCGAGCGGTCCGATCGAGCCGGCGACATACGCGCTCTCCCGCGCGGCATGGCGCGCGATGCGCGCCCCTTGTTCGTTGATCGCGTGCAGCTGGTCGGCGATGCCGAACGATCCGAGCTTGATGCGGTTGGCGCCGAAGGTATTGGTCTCGATGATGTCGGCGCCGGCGCGGACGTATTCCTGGTGCACTTCGGCGACCAGATCCGGCTGCGTCACGTTCAGCGCGTCGAAGCTCTTGTTGATGAAGACGCCCTTCGCGTACAGCATCGTCCCCATCGCGCCGTCACACACGAGCACACGGTCGTCAAGGGCTTCGAGGAAGGGTTTCAGCATGTGGTGAAGGGGTGATGTGGTGATGTGATGGTGGAATGATGGGGAAACCGCGTCCATCACCCCATCACCAGATTACCCCATTACCCCATTTCAAGTGTCCAGCCTCTCGCACTTGAGGGTTTCGGCGTCGATGACCAGATACGACCGCGTCACCACGTCGAGACCGATTGAGCGGATCCCCTGACGGACCGTGTCGGTGAACTCGTGGTGGTGGCCGAAGAGGTGCAGCCGCGGCCGCATCGCCGTCAGCGCTTCGTTGATGACCGTCTTGCCGGAATCGATCCGCCGCCCGGCCGGATAGAACGGACGCGGCGCTTCGTGCGTCAGGAAGAGGTCGATGTTCCGGAGCCCCTTGCAGACGACGACCTCGTCGCGGACGAAGTGACGCCGCTTGTCGTCGCGGCTCTTCCCCAGCTTGAGCGCCGCCGTCGTCTTGCGTCCCTTCGACGGCGGCAGCGCGGCGGCCGGCGAGTGATACCAGCTGGGCGCGAACGTGCCGCCGAGCGCGGCGACCCGCCACGGACCGACCTGATGCGGGCCGCCGTTGGCCAGATAGTGCAGCGTCGGCGCCGGCGGCCGCCCGGCGAGCGCCGCGGCGATCACATCGAAGTCCTCGTTGTTGCCTTTGATCCAGTAGAGCGGCGCGAGCGGCGTGAAGTACTCGCCGGCGTTGCTGGCGACGTCGCCGACCGAGACCCACAGCGGCACGTCGGCGTGGCGCTTCATGAGGTCGTCAACCGTGTCGAACGCGCCGTGGATATCGCCGAGAGCGCCGATCTGCAAGTTAGCGCGCGGCTGGCGTGGTCGCGGCGGGCACCAGCAGGTCCTGTTTGTCCCAGATGAAGTCGGCTTTCTTGTACACCGCCAACTCGTAGTCCTTGCCCATGAAGATCGCGCCGACCGGACAGGCCTCTTCGCAGTAGCCGCAGAAGATGCAGCGCGTCTTGTGAATCTGGTAGACCGACGCGTAGCGCGGACCCGCCTGGACCGTGCCGTCGTTCTCGGCCGCTTCGAGGTAGATGGCGTCGGCCGGGCACGCGACCGAGCAGAGCCCGCAAGCCACGCACTTCTCGAGGCCGTTCTCGTCGCGCATCAGCACCTGTTTACCGCGGTATTTGGGGAACATCGGCACTTTTTGCGCCGGATAGTTCACCGTAATCGGCTTCCTGAACACGTGCTTGAGCGTCGTCGCGAAGCCGATAATGAAAGGACGGAGGATAGCCATTTGCTCTCAGTTTACCCGGCCCGCTAAGATCATGTAAATCCATGCAGGACGAGACGTTCATCTCCGGGCTCTCCGCCGAGCAGCTGCTGCTGACGACGCTCGTCGTCAAGCTGGCGGCCATGGCCGCGCTGGCGACGATGCTCGTCCGGTACCGGCGGTTCCGGCACATCCTGATCTTCGAGCGCCGCGACTGGCCCGATCGCCTGGTGTTCGCCCTGAGCTTCGGCATTCCCCTGACGGCCGGCGTCGTCGCGCGGCTGCTGCTCAAATACGAGGCGGCCGATCTCACACTTGAAGGCGCGTTCCTGGCAGGGCTCATCGCCGGCCCGTACGCCGGCGCGACGGTCGGCCTGATGGTCGGCATTCCGCCGCTCGGCAACGGCGAGTGGATCGCGCTCCCCTTTGCGGTCGGCTGCGGCTTCGCGGGCGGAGGCCTGCGCGAGCTGTGCCCGAAGGAGGCGATCTGGCATTTCTCGCCCTTCGTGTTCACCAGCCTTCCCCGCCGCGTCTGGCAGATGGTGCGCAGCTTCCAGGTCGACTGGCAGGTCCTGCTGCTGTTGGCGCCCATTGCCCTCGAGGTGCTGCGGCAAAGCCTCGGCTTCCGGTGGAGCGTGAACCACCGGCTGTTCTACTACTGGAAACCGTATCTGCCGTCGAGCTCGCCCTGGATGATGGGCGTCGTGTTGCTGGCGACGGTGCTGGCCGTGGCGACGCCGATCAAGATCTGGAACAACGCGCGCATCGAACACCGCCTGCAGGAGCAGGAGAAGCTGCTGCTCGCGGCGAAGATCGAGGCGCTGGCGAATCAGATCAACCCGCATTTCCTGTTCAACACGCTGACCTCCATCTCCTCGCTCATCCGCACGCAGCCGGAGACGGCGCGCATGCTCATCACCAAGCTCTCGGGCCTCTTGCGGCGTCTGATGAGCAGCACCGACCACTTCGTCACGCTGCGCGAGGAGCTGGCCTCGATCGACGAATATCTGGACATCGAAGTGGTACGCTTCGGTCCGCAGTTGAAGGTGATCAAAGAGATCAGCGCGGATACCCTGGACGTCATCGTGCCGAGCATGATCCTGCAGCCGCTCGTCGAGAACTCGATCAAGCACGGCCTGGCCCGAAAAATCGGCGAGGGACGGATCACGATCCGCAGCATCCTGCGGGAGCGTCATACGATCATCCAGGTGGAAGACGATGGGCTCGGGATGACCGAAGAAGGGCTGGAGCACGCGCTGGGCGGCGGCATCGGGCTGAGCAACGTCAACGAACGGCTGCGGACGATTTACGGTGTGAACTATCAGCTCAAGCTGAAGAGCGTCCCCGGCCAGGGCACCTGCGTGAGCCTCGAGATTCCCGAGCTCTCGATTCCCGAGCGCGTGACCGCGTAGCCATGGACTTACGAGCGGTTCTCGTCGACGATGAGCAGCTGGCGCGCGACGAGCTCGGCTATCTCCTCGGGCAGGTCGGCGGCGTCGAGGTGATCGGGGAGGCCGGCAACGGACTGGAAGCGCTGACGACGATCGAGCGCCTCCGTCCCGATCTCGTCTTTCTGGACGTGCAGATGCCGGGGCTGACCGGGTTCGAGGTGGCGCGCCGGATGGTGGACGCGCGCGCCTCGTCGCATATCATCTTCGTGACGGCCTTCGATCAGCACGCCATCGAAGCGTTCGAGGTCAACGCGGTCGACTATCTGCTGAAGCCGGTCGATCCGTCCCGGCTCGAAGTGGCCGTGCAGCGCGCGCGGCGGCGCATCTCGGCGGACCTGCCGGTCCACCGCGGCGCGACCGGCGTCGACACCGATCAGCTCGAGAAGATCGTGCAGCTGGTCGCGGAGAAGCAGAGCCGGCGCGATCGGCTGGCCATCAAGGTCGGTGAGCGGTTTCTCCTCGTCCAGGCCGAGGAGATCATCTATGCGTCGCTCGCCGACGACAGCATCACCGTCGTGACGCCGAAGCACGCGGGCACGTCGAACTACCGCACGCTCGACGAGCTGCAGGCGCGGCTCGACCCGAGCGTCTTCTGGCGCGTGCATCGATCGCATTTGGTCAACATCAACAAGATCAAGGAGATCGTCCCTTGGTTCAGTCGGAACTACATTCTGCGGATGAAAGACGAAAAGGCGACGGAGATTCCGGTCAGCCGGACGCAAACGCGCCGGCTGCGGGAGTATCTCAAGCTCTAGCGTGGGGCGGTCCGCCGTCTCCGCCCGAGCCGCCCTCCGGCGGTCCGGACCTGCGTCTGACGAGCCCGGGCATCCGGTGGGCGCAGGTGAAGGACGAGATTGTCGCGTGGGTGAAGACGCTCGTGTCGGCGGCCGTCTACGCGACGCTCATCGTCACCTTCGGCTTTCAGGTCGCGCGCGTCGAGGGCCAGAGCATGGCGCCAACGCTCGCGGATCAGGATCGCCTGATCGTCAACAAACTGGCCTATCGCATCGGCGAGCCGCGCCGCAACGATATCGTAATGCTCTATTACCCGCTCAATCCGGACAAGTCGTTCGTGAAGCGCGTCATCGCGGAGGAAGGCGACACGGTCCGCATCATCGACGGCCATGTGTATGTGAACGACATCCCGCTGAAAGACGACTACGTACCGGCCGACTTCCGCAGCCACGACGACTGGGGGCCGCAGGTGATCCCGGAGGGCTCGTACTTCGTCATGGGCGATCACCGCAACAACAGCTCCGACAGCCGGCACTGGGGCTTCGTGCCGAAAAAATACATCATCGGGAAAGTGCAGCTGCGCTGGTGGCCGGTGCCGACGGCGCGCGTGTTTTAATCGTGCCTGCTTCTCCAGCCGCCAGGCACCAGGCACCAGCCATCTCTCAAGCACGGTACTCCGCGGTCTCCCGCGTGCTGCTGCGCGTGCTCGCGCTCAATCTCGCCGTGGCGCTCGCGAAGATTGCGTTCGGCTACGCCAGCGGCGCCATCAGCATCCTCTCCGACGGCTTCCACTCGCTCACCGACGCGGCGTCGAATGTGGTCGGGCTCGTCGGCGTCCGCGCGGCGGGACGCCCGCCCGACGTCGATCATCCCTATGGGCACCGGAAGTACGAGACGGTGGCCGCGGCCGCCGTGACGCTGTTCCTCCTCTTCGTGATGGTCGAGGTGCTGCGCAATGCCTTCAATCACCTGACCGGACGCGCGGCGCCGCACGCGATCTCGCCCGCGAGCTTCGTGGTGATGGTGATCACCGTGGCGATCAACCTTTTCGTGATCCGGTACGAATCGCGCGAAGCGGCGCGGCTCGCGAGCGAAGTGCTGCTTGCCGACGCGATGCAGACGCGCGGCGACGTCTGGACCTCGCTCACCGTTATCGCGGCGCTCGCCGGGGCGCGGGCGGGCATGCCCATCCTCGATCCGCTCGCGGCGCTCGTCGTCGCCGGCTTCATCGGCTACGCCAGCTACCAGATCGCGCGCGCCACGACCGGCATCCTGAGCGATCGGATCGTCATCTCCGACGCGGACCTCGAGCGTGTCGTGATGGACGTCCCAGGCGTGCTGGGCTGCCATCACATACGGACGCGCGGATCGGCCGACCACGTCTTTCTCGATCTGCACATCTGGCTGCCGCCCGAGATGCGGCTCACCGACGCCCACGAGCTCTCACACATCGTCAAAGACCGGCTGATGGCGCGCTATCCGCAGATCGCCGACGCGATCATCCACATCGAGCCGCCGCCGGTGGCGACAATTCACAATTGACAGGTTTCAATTTGCAAAGGGATTGGGATGCGCGGTTCCGTGCGTTCGCGGCGCGCAAGGAGCGCGAGGCGCGGGACGCGCGGCTGTCGCCATTCACGACCGAGATCGACGCGAGCCGGACAGGGCTGACAGGGCTCCTGTCGATTGGCGACTCATGGTCGCGCCGTTTGTGGAACGGCCCCTTCCAGTTGTCGCCGGCTCCGTCGGTGGACCTTCCCGCAGTCAGCCTCGTCTTCGTTCAATCTCTTGACGGCAACACCGGCGCCGCCGATCCGGCCACCCTTGGGGGCGGCGCCACCGACACGCATCTCATCTACGAAGGCCTCTCACGCGTCGCGGCCGACGCGGTCCTGGCGGGCGCCGCCACGATCCGCGGCGCCGACGCGGTGTTTTCCGTCTGGCGCGAAGAGCTGGTGGCGCTGCGGGCATCCCTCGGCAAGCCGCGCCATCCGGTGCAGATCGTCGCGACACTCGCAGGCCTGGCGCTCGACGGCCAGCTCCTCTTCAACATCCCGGACCTGCCCGTCGTGCTGTTGACCGTCGACGCCGGCCTCGACGCGATGCGTGAGGCCCTGCGCTCGAGGCCGTGGATCACCGCGATCGCGATGCCGCACAAGACCGGTCTCGTGCCGGCGTTTCGCGAGATGAGACGCATGGGCATCGAACAGGTCTCGGCCGTCGGCGGACCGACGATCGCGACATCGCTCATCGACAGCGGGCTCGTGCAGGACGTGTTTGTCACGACATCGCCGCGGCCTGGCGGCGATCCGCACACGCCGATGTATCCGCGGCCGCTCGACGCGCGGCTGGTCACCCGGAAGCACGGGACGGGTGACGCATCAGGCGTGGTGTTCGATTACTTGACCTTGATTTCGAACAGCTTGGGCCAGAGCTTGCCGGTGACGAACAGCCGATCGTGAGCGGCGTCGTAGGCGATGCCGTTCATGACGTCGACGCCCCGGCTGTCGGCGGCCGACAAGAGGCCCGTGAGATCGATCCAGCCGATCACGACACCCGAGCCCGGGTCGATGCGCGCGATGAAGTTCGTCTGCCAGATATTCGCGTACACCTCGCCCCTCACGACCTCGAGCTCGTTCAGATGCGGCACCGGCAGGCCGCCGTCGGTCACCACGAGGCGGCGCCGCTCGGCGAAGGTGGCGGGATCGAGAAAGCGGAGCGCCGCGGAGCCGTCACTCATGATGAGCGAGGTGTCATCGTGCGTGAGGCCCCATCCTTCGCCGAGATAAGAAAAAGTCCGCTTCTGACTGAGTGTGGCGAGGTCGTAAACCAGGGCGATCTGCGATCGCCACGTCAGCTCGATCAGATCCGATTTCCAGATGGTGATGCCTTCGCCGAAGTGTTCGGCCGGGACGTCGTGCTGCTGCACGACCTCGCCGCTCTCGAGCTTGACCTTGCGGATCGACGACTGCCCGTTCAGGCCCGTGCCCTCGTAGACGAAACCGTCAGCGTATTCCAGGCCCTGGGTGAAGGCCGAGCGATCGTGCGGATACACGTGCACCACCGTGTACGACGAGCGCGGCGCCCTCGGCGGCAGCTGAATCGCGGCCACGGCGACGAGCGCCACCGGCACGAGGAGAAGCATCCGGATGATCATCACAGGCATCGCGGGCATCGCGGCCATTCTCGATCACTCACAGCCGGCGGTAGGCGCCCGATCGGCCGCCGGTCTTCGATGTAACGCGGATCTCGCCGATCGTCATCGCCCGATCGACGGCCTTGACCATGTCGTAGATCGTGAGCGCGGCGACGGCCACCGCCGTCAGCGCCTCCATCTCGACGCCGGTCTTCGCATCGGTCGCCACGCGCGCCTCGATGTCGTAGCCGCGGGCGGTCGGCGTCACCTCGACGTGCACGCTCGAGAGCGGCAGCGGATGGCATAGGGGAATGAGCGCCGAGGTCTGCTTGGCCGCCATGATGCCGGCCAGGCGCGCGGCCTGCAGCGGATCGCCCTTCGTCACCGCGCCCGTGCGGACCAGACGCCGCGCCTCGCGCGACATCGCGATCGATCCGCGCGCCACCGCCTCGCGGTGCGTCACCGGCTTCGCGCCGACGTCGACCATCTTCACGCGCCCGCGCGCGTCGATGTGGGAAAGGCGGGGTTTACTTTTCATCACCCTCGCACTGCGCCAGGAAGAACGACAGGCTCTCGAGCGACACGGTCAGGTCGACGCTCTTCAACTTCACGTCATCGGGCACCTCCAGCGTGCCTGGCGAAAAATTCAGCACGGCTCTGATGCCGGACGCGACGACAAGGGCGACCACGTGCTGGGCCGAAGGCGCGGGCACGGCAATCACGGCGATGCTGATGCCGTCGCGCCGCGCGATCTTCTTCAAGTCGTGGATGTCGTGGATCGGCACGCCGCCGCGTGAGCGCTGCCCGACCTTCGCGCTGAGGTTGTCGAAGAGCGCGGCGATCTCGAACCCCTCCTGCCGAAACCCGGGATAATCCGCAAGCGCGAGGCCAAGATTGCCGGCGCCCATGATCGCCACGCGCAGCTTGCGATCGAGGCCGAGAATCTGTCGCAGGTGACGCTTCAGATCGCCGACGTAGTAGCCGACGCCGCGGACGCCGAACTCGCCGAAGTACGCAAGATCTTTCCGTATCTGCGCAGCGTTCAGATGAAACTGCTCGGCGAGCGACTGCGACGAGACCGTCAGCACGCCGGCGTCCTCGAGCGCGTTCAGGCAGCGCAGGTACACCGAGAGGCGGTTGGTGGTGAGCTCGGACACCTGATCGAGAGCCTGGCGGGGCTTCCCGGCTTTGTTCGGTGTTTTCACAAGGTGGAAACCGATTGTAGCAAAAACCAATGCTAATATCCGGGCCATGCCGACACCGCTTCCACAGCCCGGCTTTCAGCCATACGTGCCCGCGTCGGAATCGCCCGCCGAGTTCACGGCCAAGGCGATCGTCATCGGCGTCCTGTTCGGGCTGCTCTTCGGCGCGTCTACCGTTTACTTGGGCCTGCGCGCCGGCCTGACCGTGAGCGCGTCGATTCCGATCGCCGTCCTCGCGATCTCGGTGCTGAAGAAGCTCGGCGGCTCGACGATCCTCGAGAACAACATCGTCCAGACGATTGGATCGGCCGGCGAATCGGTCGCCGGCGGCGTCGTGTTCACGATCCCGGCGCTCATTTTCCTGACGCCCGATGGTCCGGCCTACTTCAACTACTACCAGATCGCGATGCTCGCGTTCGCCGGCGGCATCCTCGGCGTGCTCATGATGGTACCGCTCCGGCGGGCGCTCATCGTCAAGGAGCACGGCGTCCTGCCGTATCCGGAAGGCGCGGCCTGCGCCGACGTCCTGATCGCCGGCGAGCGCGGCGGCAAGCTCGCGTCGATGGTGTTTGCCGGCGTCGGGGTGGGCGCGGTGTGGAAAGCGCTCTCGTGGGTCTTCAACGTATTCCTCACCGAGCTCGACTACTCCACGCCGCGGAGCAGCCAGTTTCCCAACGCGACGCTGAACGTGGACATCTCGCCCGAGTACATGGGCGTCGGCTACGTCATCGGCCCGCGCATCGCCGGCACGATGTTCGCCGGCGGCGTGCTGTCGTGGCTGGTACTGCTGCCGCTGCTGTCGATTCTCGGCGCCTACATTCCCGTGCCGTTTCCGCCGATTCACCCGAACTTCGCCCACAACCCGGCGACGGGCCAGCCATTCAGAATCCTGGAGATGGGCCCGACGCAGCTCTGGAGCGCGTACATCCGGTACATCGGCGCCGGCGCGGTGCTGGCCGCCGGCCTCATCACGCTCGGGCGCACGCTACCCACAATCATTGCGTCGGCACGCGAGGGCCTGAAGGATTTCGGCGCCGGCGCCGGCGCCAGTTCAACGCTCCGAACCGAGCGCGACATGCCAACCGTCGTCGTGCTCGGCGGATCGTTCCTGCTCGCCATCTTCCTGGCGGTCGCGCCGAAGATGCCGATGCAGGGGAATTTCCTGGCGGCGATCCTCGTCATCATCTTTGGCTTCCTCTTCGTGACGGTTTCCTCCCGCATCACGGGCTTGATCGGCACCTCGTCGAACCCGATCTCGGGGATGACGATCGCCACGCTGATTCTGACGTGCCTCATGTTCGTCGCACTCGGCTGGACCGGCAACGCCTATGGGCCGATCGCCCTCTGCGTCGGCGCGGTCGTCTGCATCGCGGCCGCGAACGCCGGCGGGACGTCCCAAGATCTGAAGACGGGATATCTGGTCGGCGCGACGCCGTACTACCAGCAACTCGGGCTGGTCATCGGCGTCGTCACTTCCGCTGGCGTGATCGGAGCGACGACCCTCTACCTCCACCACGTGTTCGGCATCGGCACGGCCGCGATTCCGGCGCCGCAAGCCACGCTGATGGCGACGATCATCAAGGGCCTGCTCAACCAGAACCTGCCGTGGGGCCTCGTGCTGGTCGGCATCTTCATCTCGGTGACACTCGAGCTGTGCGGCATCCGGTCGCTGTCGTTTGCCGTCGGGTCGTATCTGCCCATCGCGACGACGGCCCCGATCTTTGTCGGTGGTCTGGTGCGCGCGTTCGTCGAACGGAAGACCGGCGCGGCCCAGGAATCTGAAGTCGGCGCGGGCACGCTCTTCAGTTCAGGCCTCATCGCCGGCGGATCTCTCTGCGGAATCCTGTACGCCATCCTTGTCGGCACGGGACACATCGCCGCGCCACAGGCGCTCGGCAACCTCGTCACGTTCCTGCACGAGGGCACGAGCGGCTACATCGCGAGCGCGCTGCTCTTCATCGGCCTGGCGGTCGTTCTCGCCCGCGCGGCACAAAAGAAGATCATGTAGCAGTGGTAAAACGAATTCTTGTCGTGCTCATCGCCGCCAGCGCGGCGCTGTCGGCGCAGCCGGTCACGCGCCACGCCACCAACATCGCCGCCCTACTGGCCTATCCGAGTTATTTTCATCAGCGCCCGATCCTGATCGTCGGTACGGTCACCACCACGGCGGCCGGCGAGATGCGCGTCGCCGACGAGGCCGGGAGCCTGCAGCTCGTCGTGAAGGGCACCGGCGCGCCGGACGGGCTCGATGAGATCCGCGGCGAATTCTGGGATCTGGGGCGCATGAAGCCGGACGATGTGCGCCTCGCGAATCTGGATCTCCGGACGCTGTTTCACATCGATCCCGCTGGGTCGTGGCCCAAGACGGGCGAAGTGACGGCCATCATGGCGACGGCTGTCACCCGCGCGGCGTCGCCGCCGCTGGCGCCGACAATCCGGGCCATCGTCCTCAATCCGGCGCGCTACGTCGATCAGAAGGTCACGATCACTGGACAGTATTCCGGCCGGAATATCCTGGGTGATCTGCCGAACGATCCCGCCAAGAGCCGCTACGATTTCGTGCTGCGGGCGGCCGACGCGGCGATCTGGGTCGCCAACATGCGGCCGAAGACCAAGGAGTTCGAGCTCTCGCTCGACGCCCGCATCGACACGGGCCGCTGGCTGCAGGTGGCCGGCATCGTCCGGCAGGGGCGCGGCCTGCAATGGATCGACGCGGAAGCCGGCACGCTCGCGGCCGCGAAGCCGCCCGCCGAGACGGCCGACACCGAAGCGCCGATCCGCGTGCCGGCGGCGCCGGCGCCGGAAGTGATCTTCAGCGCGCCGACCCAGGACGAGACCGACGTGCCGCTCGCGACGACGGTACGGATTCAGTTTTCGCGCGACATCGATCCCGCGACGCTGAAGGGGCGCGTGCGCGTCCACTACCTCGACGCGCAGACCGCGGAGCGCGGCGAGCCGGCGGCGCCGACAGCCGAGTTCGCGACGCAGTACACGGCCGCGAACCACGAGCTCGAGATTCGGTTCGCGAAGCCGCTCGAGCGGTTCCGCACGCTGAAGGTGGACTTGCAGGACGGAATTCTGGGCACGGATCAGCAGGCGCTGAAGCCATGGACGCTCACCTTCGCCCTCGGCGGATCGTGAGGGCGATCGTGCCCCCTACTGAACAATCCGAAACGCAACCAGCGTTTGCTTCTGTGCCCCTCCCGCCCCCGCCGTCAGCTCGATGATGTAGTCGCCGACGCCAAGCGGCACCAGCGAGAGCTGCGCCGTCTGCCACCGCGATCCATCCGCATCGTCGCGCAGCGCGGCGGCCACCGGGATCGCGAGCGGCTTGCCGGTGCGGTCGAGGAGCCGCGCCGACACGGCGTCTGAGGATGCGGTGGGAACTTCGACGCGGATCAGTTCGCCGCGCCGGAACCGCCGGTCGGCGGTCGCGACTTCCTTGTTACCCGTCACCTGCCCGCGGCGGATGAGCACCGCGCCAAGCGTGTCGGGCGCCAGCGGGAACGTCACGCGGACGACCTCGTTCATCGGCGGCTCCGGGCTGGCATCGCGGCTCGCCCGCACGCGGACCACGTATTCTCCGGGCGGCATGAGCCCGGGCGGCGCGAGCGCGACGCGGAAGCTTCGCACGCGCGGCTCCATGTGCGCATGGGCGGTCGCGATGGTCGCGCCGGCGGCGTTCGTCAGCGTCACGTCGGCGTCGCCTGCGGTCATCACCTCTTCCCTAGGGCCGAGCTCGCCCACCGCCCAGATCACGCCGGCGTGCGTTGGCGTCCATCCCGCCGCGACCTGCACGCGGAGCGACACCTCGCGCGCCAATCCCGAGAGCGGCGCGAGCGCATCGGCAATCGCACTGCTCTCGGCGGCGGCGGCCGGGGATGCCGGCGCCGTCGCGGATCCCGAGCGCGTCATCTCCGCCGCGCTCGGCGCCAGATAGCCGCGCCGTGCGCGCACCTGCACGCCCGCACGGTTCACACGCACTTTGATCGCGTGGAACTTGCCGTCAAGCTTGAGATTCGTCGAGTAGTACCCGAGCAGATAGTACGAGGACAAATCGGCGGCGACTCGGCTGACGCCCGCGTCGATGTCGTTCGTGTTGACGACAGCGATCCCGTCGGTCGTGTCCGCAAGCGTGCGCAGCGTGTCAATCCGGTTCGTCAACCGATCGATGCCGCCGACCGACGTCGGCGCGCCAAGCCCGCCGGCGTCGATGGGATAGAAGGACACGTTGGCGCGATTCGCCTGATCCGGCAGCCGGCGGAAATGTTGAAGGTCGTTGAGCTGCGCGAGGTTCAAACGGTCGCGCTCGCATTGCTCCTTCGTATTCGGCATCGCACCGGCCGTTGGCGGACGCGCCGACAGCTTCCCGCCGCGCGGGTCGACGCCGACCTGCGGCACGCCTGGCGCCTCGCAGCGCACCGGCCGCGCGAGCTTCGAGTCCGGCTCGAAGAGGTTCCACCCGGGGCTGATGAGCAGCACGGCTTTGCGCTCCTCGCGGACTCCACCGAGGTACCGGATGAGATCCTCGAGCGAGTCGATCACCATCGACTGGCGCCGGCGGGCGATCATTTCATCGGCGACGCCAACGTCGCTCGCCGTGTATTTCCGGCCGGACGGATCGATGCATTCCTCAGTGACGCCGGGGTAGCACATCTGGTACAGCTTCTCGACCGGATCGGTCGGCATCCGGCTGTTGGCGTCGCCCCAGTCCCAATGCCGTGACAAGAAGTTCTCGATGGTGGTGGACCGGCGGGAGAAGGTCACGTCCAACGCCGACATCTGCGGCGTCATCACGCCGACGAGATCATCCTGGCCGATGGCGCGGTCCAGCATCTCGGTGAGCGGCTTCCGAATCTCGTGAGACCCCGTGAGGCTGACGTGCGTGATGTCGAGAAACAGCGCGAACACGCGCGCGTTCGGGTCCGTCATCATGGCGCGCATGTCCGCCACGTTGTTCGGTTCGTGCCGCACGTCCTGCGGAACGCTGCCGCGGATCTCGATGTGCTGAAACTGCGCAATCTTCTGCGGCGCCCCATCGTCGAAAATCTCGAAGTCGTCCTGCTTCAGATCGTCGACCGGCACGCCGTGCACGGTCGTCGGATACACGTCGACCCTGACGTAATTCGCTTCGGTGTGAAAGACCGGCCGCTGCGGCTGCGGATCCTGCCCCGCGGCAGCGAAGAGTGCGACGCCAGCCATGCAGGCGACACTCTGCAATCTGCAATCTGAAATCTGCCATCGCAATGTCTTCATGGCACGACTCTGAACGCCACGAGCGTTCGTTTGTGTTCTCCTCCTGCGCCTCCTGCCAACTCGATCACATAGTCCCCCACCGCGAGCGGCGCGAGCGCGAGCTCGGCCGTCTGCCAGCGCGAGCCATCGGCGTCCTCGCGCACCGCGGGCGTGAGCGGCACCGCCAGCACCTTCCCCGTGCGGTCGAGCAGGCGCGCGGACACGGCCGGCGAAATGCTCGGCACCTCGACGCGGATGTGTTCGCTGCGGCGGAACCGCAGGTCGGCGGTCGCCACTTCCTTGTTGCCGGTCGCGGGGCCGCGGCGGACGAACATTGCGCCGATCTCGTCCGGCGCTTGCGGCAACGCGAGTCGGACCACCTCGTTGAGGGCAATCGCCGTCGCCGCGTCGCCGCGTGCGCGGATGCGCACGGCGTAATCGCCCGCCGCGAGCGGCGACGACGATGTGAGGGCGACGCGGAAGCTGCGCGCACCCGGCTCGATGCGCGCGTGCGTCGTCGACACCGTCGCGCCAGCGGCGGTCGTGAGCGTCACGTCCGCCTCGCCGCCCGTTCTCCAGTCGTCGCCCGGGGCCACCTCGCCCACCGC
This sequence comes from Acidobacteriota bacterium, assembly GCA_017883165.1. GTDB lineage: Bacteria > Acidobacteriota > Vicinamibacteria > Vicinamibacterales > CAVVIG01 > JADGOC01. Next base: position 6,547 of record JADGOC010000002.1, on the reverse strand, counting down.
CCACACCGCCGCGGTCTTGTCCGGCTTCCACCCCGCCGCCACCTGCACGCGCATTGGGAGATCGCGCGAGAATGCGGCGAGCGGCCCGACCACGTCTTCGATCGCGCGCGCGTCGGCGGCCGCCGCCACGTCGGCCGGCGTCGACACCACAGGCCCGCGTCCCGCCATCTCCGCCTCGGTTGGCGCAAGGTAGCCTCGTCGTGCGCGCACCTGGACGCCGGGCCGCGTCACGCGCACTTTGATCGCGTGAAACCTGCCATCGAGCTTGCCGTTCGAGTAGTAGCCGAGCAGGTAATAGGACGACAGATCGATGACGACGCGCTTGAGCGCGCCTGAGATGTCGTTCGTGTTCACGACGGCGATGCCGTCGGTGTTGTCGGCGAGCGTGCGGAGCGAGTCGATGCGACTGCGCAGGCGCGACGCGTCGGCGGCGAGCGACAGTTGGTCCGCGATCGGCGAATCGAACACGGCGAGCCCGCGCGGGTCGACGGGATAGAACGAGGCGTTGGCGCGGTTCGCCTCGTCGAGCAGGTGCCGGAATTCCGACTCGTCGTCGATCTGCGCGAGATTCATGCGATCGCGATCGCAGATGTACTGCGACCCGGCGTACGGGTTGCTGGCGTTCTTCGTCGTGAGCTTGCCGGAACCCGGATCGACGCCGATCGGCGGCATGCCAGGCACGCCTTTCGAGGCGTCGGGCATCAGGCTCTGCGCAGGACGGAACAGGCGCCATCCCTCGGAGATCGTAATGATGGCCTTGCGCTCCTCGCGGACGTCGCGCAGGAAGCGAACGAGATCCTCGAGCGCGTCGAGCGTCTTCTTTTCGTGCCGGCGATCGATCAGCTCATGGGCGATGCGGCTGCAGGGCGACGTATCCGGCGGCGGCCCGGGTGGGTAGCAGCTGCAGTAGCTCTGCTCCACCGGATCCTTGGGCAGGGTCAGATCGCGCTCTCCCCACCAGTAGCGCTCGAGCATCCCTTGGACGGTCGTGGTCTTGCGCGCGAAGGTGACGTCGAGGGCCGACATGTCGGGCGTCATGACGCCTACGAGATCGTCCTCGCCGATCAGGTTGTCCAGCGTGTCGACCAGCGGCTTGCTGATGACCCGCGACGAGATCGCGCCGACGTGATAGGCGTCGAGAAACAGGATGAACACCCGCGCGCGTGAGCTCGCCAGCATCGCGCGCGACTCGGCGACCGTGCTCGGCTCATGGCGCACGTCCTGCGCCACGTGTCCGCGAATCTCGATGTGCTCGAACTGATCGATCTTCTGCGGCTTGCCGTCCTCGAGCAGCTCGAAGTCGGCTTGCTGCAGGTCGCCGACCGGCACGCCGTTCGCGGTCGGATACACGTCGACGCGGACGTAGTTCGCCTCGGTGTGGAAAACCGGCTGCTGCGGCTGCTGCGCCTGAACCGCCAGCGCGCTCGCAACGAGCAAAATCGAGGAGGCGAGACGTTTCGTCATGGGATCACCCGAAACGGGACGAGCACCCTTCCTGCCCCTCCTGCCCCTGTCGCCAACTCGATCACATAGTCTCCCGCCGCAAGCGGCGCAAGCGCGAGCTGCGCCGTCTGCCAGCGCGACCCATCGGCCTCGTCCCTCAACGCCACCGTGAGCGGAACCGCCAGTGCCTTGCCCGTCCGGTCGAGCAGGCGCGCCGACATCGGCGCTGACCCGGCCACCGGCACCTCGACGCGAATCTGTTCGCTGCGGCGGAACCGCGGGTCGGCGGTCGCCACTTCTTTGTTGCCGGTCACCGGCCCGCGGCGGATCAGCACGGCGCCGCTCGAGTCGGGCGCCGCGGGAAACGCGAATCGCACGGTCTCGTTCTGCGGCACCGCTCCCGCAGCGGCCGCGCGCGCGCGGACGCGGACCGCGTAGTCGCCCGCGGTGATCGGCTCGGACGCGACGAGCGACGTCCGGAAGCTGCGCGAGCCGGGCTCGAGCGTCGCGCGCGAGGTCGCCAGCGTCGCGCCGGCGGCGCGCATCAGCGTCACGTCCGCCTCGCCGCCGTTCTTCCAGTCTTCGCCAGGCGGAACCTCGCCGACCACATAGACGATCGCCGCGTCGCCGGGCTGCCACCCCGCCGCGACGTGCACGCGCAGCGGCAGCTCGCGGGCGGAGCTGAGGAGCGGCCCGATCGCCGCTTCGATCGCGTGCGCTTCAGCCGCGGCCGCCGACGAGCCCGCGCCGCCGCTGGCCGCGGCGGCCGCCGTGGTCGCTCGCGCCGCGTCCACTTCGCCCTGTGTGGGCGCCAGATATCCACGGCGCGCGCGGACCTTCACGCCGGGCCGCTTCACATGAACCGTGATCGAATGAAATCTTCCGTCGAGCTTTCCGGTCGAATAGTAGCCAAGCAGGTAGTACGACGTCAGGTCGTCGACGATGCGCTTCATGCCTTTGTCGAGATCGTTCGAATTCACGATCGCGATGCCGTCGGTCGAATCGGCCAGCGTCCGCAGGGTCTCGATGCGGCCGCGAAGCAGATCCGCATCTTCGACCGGCGTCGGTGGCGGCGCCGGCCCGAGCGGCTCGTCCCAGACCGGCAAGCCGCGCGGATCGATCGTGTAGAAGGAGACGTTGGCGCGGTTCGCCTCGTCGAGAATTCTCCGGAAACGCCTGTCGTTGTCGATCTGCGCAAGGTTGATGCGATCGCGATCGCAGGCGTGCGATGGCGCTGCTTGGCTGGACGGCTGCCCGAGCTGCAGCTTGGCCCCCGGGCCGAGAATCGGCTGCGACCCGGTCGGTACCTCGCAATAGAGTCGCCGTGCGAGATTCGAGTTCGGCTTGAACAGGCGCCACCCATCGCTGACGACGAGCACCGCTTTGCGTTCTTCGCGCACGCCACGCAGATACCGCGCGAGATCTTCGAGCGCGTCGAGCGTGCGGCTCTCGCGCCGACGCACGATCATCTCGGCCGCGACGCCTCGGTCGTCGTCAGTACAGAAAGGCGGTGGCTGGGGTCCAAGGCCCGGATAGCATTGGTTGTACTGCTCCTCGACAGGATCGAACGTCGTGATCCGCGAGCGCTCGCCCCAATCCCAATATTTCGACAGGATACCGTCGATCGTCGTTGTCTTCCGCCCGAAGGCGACGTCGGTGGCCGACATCGCCGGGGTCATCACGCCGAAGAGATCGTCGGCGCCGATCAGGTGATCCAAGGTGTCGGTCAGCGGCTTCCGGATGTTGTGCGACGCCGACACCTCGACGTGACCATCGTCGAGAAACAGCACGAAGAGCCGCGCCCGCGATGACTCCATCATCGAGCGCGATTCGGCCACCGTGTTCGGGTCCTGCCGGACGTCGTGCGCGCTCTGCGCGCGAATGACGACGTGCTCGAACTGCACCGGATCTTGCGGCTTGCCGTCCTCGAGCACCTCGAAGTCGTCCTGCCGCAGGTCGAGCACCGGCTGGCCATCCAGCGTCGGATAGACGTCGACGCGGACGTAGTTGGCTTCCGTGTGAAACGTGGGGCCGGGCTGTTGGGCTGCCACCACCGCCGTCAACGCGAGGACGCCGAGCGCACACTTGGAGATCGTCATGGCATGCGGTCCATTGTAGGCGTACAGATGTCGAGGAAGACGAACGTCCTCAGGAGGCGTGGCGACGCCAGTCTATACCGGACCGAGCGCGATGAGATCGGAAATCCGCTCGCGGACGCGCGCGATCAGGACATCGCGCTGTTTCAGGTCCAACCCGGCCGTGGGGATCGGCTCGCCGACGCGAATGCTGATCGTCACCGGCCGGATGATCCGGCTGCCCCGCCGCATCGCCGCACGTCCACCCTGGACCGCGACGGGGACGATGGGCGCGCCGGCTTTGATGGCCATGATGAAGCCGCCCTTCTTGAACGGCAGCAGCTCCTCGGTCTTGCTCCGCGTCCCCTCCGGGAAGATCAGGAAGGAGTTGCCGTGGCGCAGCGACGCCGCGCCAGCGTCGATCGCGCGCATGGCGACTTCTTTGTTGCGGCGGTCGACCGGGATGAACCCGCCCATGCGGAACGCGCGCGCGAGAATCGGAATCTGCTCGATCTCGGCCTTGTAGAGGATGTGCATCCGCGGATGGAGCGCCGTGAAGAGCAGCGGCGGGTCGACGTTGCTCTGATGGTTGGCGCAGTAGACGGCGGCGCGATCGAGCGGCAGATGCTCGGCGCCGGCGACGCGGTATCTGATCCCCGAGAGCGCCAGCCCGAGGCGGACGCCGCCATGTCCGAAGATGTAGAGGATGCCGGTCCAGCCGAAGAGCGTGGCGAGAAGCATCCCGACAATGCCGGTGACGAAGACGTAAAGCGAGATCGCGACGTATGTAATGAAGGACCGGACGGCTGCGATGATAATCACCGGGCGGAATCTTAGACGAAAAAGCCCGCCGGCGCTTTCGCGCTCGGCGGGCTTTCGGTCGTTCTGGGTTCTAGGTTCTGGGTTCGCTACGACGCTCGTGCCGCCCTGCGGGCGGGCGCCGAGGCGGCCGTGGCGCGCGGCGGCGCGACCTTCGCCACTTTGGCGCGAGCGGCGGTGGCCGTAGTCCGCGCCGTGGTGCGCGCCTTGGTCGTGAAGCAGCGCTCGAGCGCGTGGTCGACGCGCGCTTCGATCGCGGGCGCCGTTTCGCGCATCACTTCGGAGACTTCCGAGATGATGAGGAACTTGGCCCGGTCGAGCATGCGCTTCTCGCGGAACGAGAGACTCTTGGACTTGGCCAGAAACGTCAGGCTCTTGAGGACGTCGGCGACCTCGTAGATCGAGCCGCTGCGCATCTTGTCCGAGTTGTCCTTGAAGCGCCCCTTCCAGTTCTGATGATTGTCGATCTTGCCGTCGCCGAGGAGCGTGAACAGCCGCTCGACCTCTACATCGGCGATCGCGCGGCGCAGGCCGACGCCGTCGACGTTCGCCAGCGGCACCAGGACGGTCGTGTCGTTGGCCACGATACGAAGATGATAAAAGCCGCACGTCGTACCGAGGATGGTTTTGTCTTCGATGCGCTCGACGATCCCGAGACCATGATTCGGGTAAATGACCTTGTCGCCGACTTCGAATGTCACGAGTCCCCCTGTTAGGAAGCGCGGTAGTATGGAAGGCCGAATCCTTACCGGCAGTCCTTACAGTATAGCGCACTTTCGGAGGCGATACAACGAGAAACAGGCGCAAAATCGCCACTTTTCGTACACTTTCGCCACCTCATCCCAGCTGCCGACGGACCGGTCGAAACTGGCTTAAATAGCTCTGCCGGGAGCGGTTTTGGCTTGGAAGGGCCTTCGGGCAGCCGCCCGTGAACGGCCCCCTGGGCGAAACAACGGCCGCGTCAGCCGATCCCAGGCCGCTCGCCGCCATACGCCCGTTCTATACTGCGATCGACAGGCTCTTCCGCAATCGCCGGAGTGGTGAAACTGGCAGACGCGCGGGACTCAAAATCCCGTGGGGTTCACTCCCCGTGAGGGTTCGATTCCCTCCTCCGGCACCATTTTACTAATAAATTTGCGACTCATGCGGACCAGCGGAACTTCGCGCTGTACTCGATGACGGGATCGTTCGTCTTGTTCATGAACGCGCTGAGTACGATCTTCGACCCTTCTGTGAAATCAACCGGCTCGCGGTCCCCCTTCGAAGAGAGGCGGACATAGCGCCTGTCCTTCAACGCTTCTTGCCCGGCGGGCGATGACACCAGCGTCAACTCCCCGACCGCGCAACCGAACTGCTGATAGACGCCAACCTCGCGACACAGTCGCTCACTGGCGAACATCGGAACACGGATATTGCCCCTCATGATTTGCAGCGCACGTTGAACGGTTCCTCGATGTGCCTTGATGTGAACAGCCGGCACTGAGCTTTTCGTACACGAGCTGCAGGAAGCTCGTCTCGGCTTGTTCCTGCGAGTATTCACGAATGCTCCCTTCATTGCCGTAAGTGCTGTCGACAACCAATTCGTCGACCTGCATCACTTCGTCGGCCGGCCAATGAAAATCACCGGAATACCCAAGCCGACGGCCGTCCGCGGTTTCGAGAAGCACCTGCACGGCACCCAGCATGTGCCCGCTCGACAATAAGGTCAGTCGGCCTCCGGCGCGCTCACGAGCATGGCCATGAGACACGACAACACTGTTCTCTCTGTATTCGAGATCGGCATTGAATTCCGCGATGAGCAGGCTCTTGACACATCAGCGACTTCCTCGCATGAGAGCGTCGTTGATCTTTCAGCTTCGGCATACGTCGATCGTATTTCACGTACAAATTAACTGGGATTTGCCGCCACGATACGGCGGCGGTAACGGCCACTTGGCAATTCGCAATCTTGCCGAGGGCGCCACAGTATGGGCGCGCGACGCCGAACGACGCGCTTGCTACTTCTCCGTGTGCGCGATCTTGCCGTCGCCGACCGTCGGGAACGTGGTGCTTTGCGCCCGGTTCTCGAGGGGCGCGCCCGATTGGAACTTCCCATCCTGTAGCGGCGCGTACACCTCGAGGCTCGCTTGCAGCAATGTGCCGTTCGACAGCGCCGCGGCCTCGTCGGCGTTGAGTGCCGACCGGTAAATCAGCAGGTCTTTGAAATCAGC
>JADGOC010000333.1 GCA_017883165.1 Acidobacteriota bacterium | reverse complement strand
GGATCGCCGGGGCCAGGCCCCTGACCTTCAGCCGCGGCCGCTGGCGCCGCACCGGCCGCGCCCACCGCGCCGCGTCCGCCGCGCCCGGGACCGCCCGCGGGAGCCGGCGCCGGCAACGGCTGCACGCGCAGATCCCAGCACGCCGACTGGATGCCCGCCTTGTTCGCGCTCGCCAGCACGGGGCCGGAAATCTCGCGCACGTCATGTCCGGTGGCATCGGTGATCTTCAGCTTCACCTCACCCGCCTGCTTTTTCAGGAACCACGAGACGACCGCGGCCTGCGGCGGATTCTCGCCGAAGAACGTCTGGTCGCCCCAGAACTCATAGTTGCGATCGGACGCCGGCCGCCGATACATCGCCGAGGGCGGCGGCGTGAAGAGCCTGGCGTCAGCCGCCTGCGCGGCCGCGTACTCCTGGATCGGCTCGAGATGATCGAGGATCCAGAGCGCGCGCCCATGCGTCGCCAGGATCATCGCGTTGTCGCGCGGGTGCAGCGTAATCTCGTCGATGCGCACGTCCGGCAGGTTACTCTTGATCTTCGCCCAATTCTTCCCGCGATCGACCGAGATCGCCAATCCGGTTTCGGTGCCGAGATACAGCACGTCCGGATTCTTCAGATCCTCGGTCAGCGTCTTCACGACCACGTCGCCTTTGAGATTCGCCGCGATCGACCGCCACGTCTGGCCGTAGTCGTTGCTCGCGTAGACGTAGGTCTCGAAGTTGTCCTGCCGATGTCCGTCGAACGTCGCGTAGACCGTTCCTTCCTCGAATCGCGACGGAATGACGCGCGACACGAAAATGCCCTTTGGCACGTCCGGGATTTTCGAGAAGACATTCGTCCAGCTCTTCCCCGTATCCTTCGACACCGACAGATTCCCATCGTCGGTCCCGGCGTAGAGCACACCCGCTTTCTTCGGCGACTCCGCGAATGCCACGATCGTCGGCCACGCGACGATGCCATCGTTGCGCGAGATCTGAATGTCGGTGTTCTTCAGCCCCATCGTCACGACGTCGTCGCGATTGGTGCCGCTCGTCAGGTCGCCGCTGATCGCCGTCCACGACTGACCGCGATCGGGCGATCGGAACACTTTCTGCGCTGCCGCGTACACGACCTTCGGATCGTGCGGCGAGAGCGCGAGCGGCGTGTCCCAGTGCCAGCGCAGCGCGGGCTCGCCCGTCGCCGGCTGCGGCCGGATCGACATCGTCTCGCCGGTGATCCGATCGACGCGGACGATGTTGCCGTCCTGCGTTTCGCTGTAGACGATACGGAAGTCGTTCGGATCCTGAAGGACGACGAAGCCGTCGCCACCCTGAATCGACTGCCAGTGGTAGCTGGCGATGCCGGCCGCGCCGCGCACCTGGCTCGGGCCGCACCAGTCGTAGTTGTCCTGCATGCCGCCGCAGACGTTGAACGGCGTCGCCATGTCGGCGCTCACGTGATAGAAGAGTCCGACCGGCAGATTGGGCAGGAAGTTCCACGTCTTCGCCGCGTCCCAGGTGACGGCGAGCCCGCCGTCGTTGCCGATCATCACGTGGTTAGAGTTAGATGGGTCGATCCAGATCGCGTGGTGATCCGAATGGATCTTCGACGCCGCCGCCGTATTGACCGTCTTGCCGCCGTCGGTCGTCATCTGCATGTCGACGCCGCCGAAGTAGACGACCTCGGGATCGTTCGGATCGACGCGCACCTGGCTAAAGTACATCGGACGCGGGTTGTCGTTGTTCACTTTCCTCCACGTCGCGCCCGCATCGTCGGACCGATAGAGGCCGGTCGGCGTGTTGTTCAGCGCCTGACCACGGCCGCCGCCAGGTCCGCCGCCCTGGCCGCCGCCGGCCGGCGCGCCTGGAGCTTCTTCGGCGCCGCCCGCTGGTGCGCCCGGGGCTCCGCCCGCGCCTCGGCCGGCAGGAGGCGTCGGCCCTTCGATCAGCGCGTAGAGAATGCTCGGGCGCTTGCGATAAATGTCGATGCCGATGCGTCCGAGCGATCCTTCGGGGATGCCGCTCTTCAGCCGCGTCCACGTTTCGCCCGCGTCGGTCGATTTCCAGATGCCGCTGCCCGGGCCGCCGCCGTTCATGCAGCACTCGGTGCGGCGCCGCTGGTACGTCGTCGCGTAGAGAATCTTGTTGTTCGTGGGATCCATCACGAGGTCGTTCGCGCCCGTGTCGTCGTCGACCGTGAGGACCTGCTTCCACGTCTTACCGCCGTCGATCGTTTTGTAGAGGCCACGCTCGCCGCCCGGACCCCAGAGGCTGCCGGTCGCCGCGACGAAAACGATGTCGTTGTTTCGCGGATCGATGACGATGCGGCTGATGTAGCGGGACGTCTTGAGCCCGACGTTCGTGTACGTCTTGCCGCCGTCGGTCGATTTGTAGATCCCGTCGCCCCACGACGTGCTCTGGCGGTTGTTCGATTCACCCGTGCCGACCCACACGAGATCCGGGTTGTTCTGCGACACGGCGACGTCGCCGATCGACATGAGGCCCTGATCCTGCATCTGCGCCTCGAACGTCGTCCCGTTGTTCGTGGT
>JADGOC010000149.1 GCA_017883165.1 Acidobacteriota bacterium | reverse complement strand
GTCGTTGTGCTTGGAGAGTTGGAGGGAGATCGAATCCTCGATGCGCGAGTTGAGGAAATTCTTCCGGTAGGTGCCCCCCACCGTCAGCTTCTGATTCGGAAGAGTGAAGCGGCCGGTCGCCACCGCGCCGAGCGCCGAATTCTTGTCTTCGGACGCGTCGGTGAAATCGAAGTAGCCGTAGTCGTGGTACGGATTCCCATTGCCCGTGATGGCGGCGACGTCCACCCGGAGACGCGGCGTGTTGTAGTACAGCGTGACGCCGTTGTCGGCCTGCGCGTTGATCCGCTGGATGTGCGTCAGGTCCTTCGCGGTGAACCAGACGAGGTCGCCCAGTGAGAGCCCCTGGACGACATAGCTGCGGCCGAGCACCATGCCCATCTTGCGATCGGTGGTGTGGATATCGAGATAGCCGAGACGCAGCGCGCCCTGCTGAATGATCGGATCGAACTGCGAGTACTTGTAATCGTCGACATTCTTGATGCCGTTCGGATTGGACGCGACGCCGCGCCCTTCCGGTTGATTCGGAAAGAAGTACGTGCGGCGGTCGGCGGCGGACGGAATGTACGGATCGGGTACGGCTTCGTCGTTGGCCGGATTGATCATCACGAAGAACGAGAAGTGCTCGCCGACGTCGGTGCCGAACGACAGGTTCGCGTACGCAACCTTGATCTGCCGCTCTCTGCCGAGGGTCTCCTGCTGGCTGCCGTCGGTGACCGCGGCGAAGACGAAATCCACGCCGAGCTGGAACGTGTGCGAGCCGAGCGTGAGCGGCGTGGAGCTCGGGGAATCGGGCGGGCCGGATTGCGCGAATGCTGGCGTTGCGAGCAGCAGGCAGCCGAGCAACGCGAGCGCGGGTTTCATGATGGGGAAGGAACGTGTCGGGCACGGCTTCGAGGACCGTGCCCGCCCGTTGAGGTGCGTGACTACGAGCCTTTGGTATAGACGACTTTTCTCGTCGTCGGACCATTCGGACCGCCGGGGTTCGTGGTCTCGACGATCATGTCCTGGCCGTCGAGCCGCCGCTTGGCCGTGATCGTCACCGGACTGCCGCCCATGTCCTGCGTCGTTTCGATCACGAGCGTCGAGCCGTCCCACTTCGCCGTCGACTTCACTTCCGCCCCGCCGCGGCCCGGGTTGGTGCTCGCGCTGCCATCGAGCTTGTAGGTCAACGTCTGCGGGCCTTGACGACCCTCGCTCGTGATGGAGAGCTCGGTCGCCGTCTGCTTGATGGTGATCGGACCACCGCCGCCGCCGCCGCCGCGCCCTTGCGGCGCGGGATCGCTCTTTTCGGCGTTCACCGTCCACGTGCCCGAGAAGTCGGGCTTGCTCTGCGCCCATGCCGCAATCGGCATGGCCAGCGCGAGCGCAATAACGATTGAAGATATCCGTCGCATGCTTGTGCCTCCTTCGGCGAAAAACCGACACGCCGAACGCTTCAATGTAACAGAAGCGGGGTGGGCGAAGTGTGACAAAAAAAAGACCGCGATCACGCGGCCTTTCACGGTCGAGACGGCTGCAACGGTCAGTGCGCCAGACGCGCCGCGGTGCGCCTGGCCCGCAGGCCGGCGGGCACGGCGATCGGGTCGACGGCCGGCGCTTCCACGAGCCGCCAGGCGTGAGTCTCTTCGAGGATCTTCGCCGCAAACTCGGTGTGCAACGCGTGGCCGGCGCGATGCGCGACCAGATGGCCGATCACCGGATAGCCGACGAGCGCCAGGTCGCCGACCGCGTCGAGAATCTTGTGGCGCACGAACTCGTCCTCGAAGCGCAAGGCGTTGTTGAGGACGCCCGTTTCGCCGAGGACGATCGCGTTTTCGAGCGAGCCGCCGAGCGCGAGGCCGTTCTGCCGCAGCATCTCGACGTCCTTCAGGAACGTGAAGGTGCGCGCCGGCGCGATTTCCTCGATGAACGACTCTTCCGTGATCCGCAGCGTCCGCGACTGGTGGCGCAGGAGCGGATGGTCGTAGCTGATGCTGTAGGTCACCTTGAAATGGTCCGACGGATAGAGCGCGATGCGCTTGTCGCCGCGCGAAATCGCGATCGGCCGGGCGATTTTCAGATATTTTCGCGGCGTCTGCAGACGCTTCACGCCCGCTTCCTGAATCAGATAGATGAACGGCGCGGCGCTGCCGTCCATGATCGGCACTTCGGGAGAATTGAGCTCGACCAGGACGTTGTCGACGTTCAGGCTCACGAGCGCCGCGAGCAGGTGCTCGACCGTCTCGACCGACACCTCGTTTCTCGCCAGGCTCGTCGCGAGCTGAATCCCCGCGAGGTTGTGCACCGTGGCCGGCACTTCGTGATCGCCCAGATCCGTGCGGCGAAAACGAATGCCGAAATCCGGCGGCGCCGGCTTCAGCGAGAGATGCACCTTATTGCCTGAGTGAAGACCAATTCCGACGCAGGAAATCTGGCGACGTAGCGTGTGCTGTGCGTCCATTAGTCTCTCAGGTACGGGGGTCGGACCATAAACCGCTTGAGCAAAGAGAGTGCCCAGCGGTAACGGATTAGTGATGTTCCGATAACACACCTGCAGTCAAATAGTTAGAAGATGTGGTGACCATGCGTCTGGGCCCCAGAGGGCTGGCTTGTGGTACGCGCACCACAGACTTCACGATTGTAACTGTGGTAATATTACCACACTCATCGCCAGTTTCCGGTCACACGGCGGCCGATCGCATCGGGCGACCTCGTTCGGCCGCGAGCACATCGGCGAGGAACCGTCCGGTGGCCGACTGCTCGTTGTGCGCGACTTCTTCCGGCGTGCCCGCGGCGATCATCCGTCCGCCGCCCGCCCCGCCTTCGGGTCCCAGATCGATCACGTAGTCCGCCGACTTGATCACGTCGAGATTGTGTTCGATGACGACGATGGTGTTGCCCTGATCGACGAGCTTGCTGAGCACGTCGAGCAGCTTGCGGGTGTCCTCGAAGTGCAGCCCGGTCGTCGGCTCGTCGAGGATGTAGAGGGTACAGCCGGTCCCGCGCTTGGACAGCTCCTTCGCCAGCTTCACCCGCTGCGCCTCTCCGCCGGACAAGGTCGTCGCCGACTGTCCGAGCTCGATGTAGCCGAGGCCGACGTCCTGCAGCGTCCGGAGCTTGTTGGCGATAGCGGGAAAATTCTCGAGGAGCGGCAGCGCCTGATCGACGGTCAGATCGAGCACGTCGGCGATCGACTTGCCGCGATATTTGATCTCCAGCGTCTCGCGGTTGTAGCGCCGGCCCTTGCACTGCTCGCACGTCACGTAGACGTCGGGCAGGAAGTGCATCTCGATCGCCATGACGCCGTCGCCCTGGCACGCCTCGCAACGTCCGCCTTTCACGTTGAACGAAAAGCGCCCAGGCCTGAAGCCGCGCGCCTTGGCGTCGGGCATCATCGCGAACAGATCGCGGATGAAGGTGAAGAGTCCGGTGTAGGTCGCCGGATTCGATCGCGGCGTGCGGCCGATCGGCGACTGGTCGATCTCGATGACCTTGTCGATGAGCTCGACGCCGGTGATGCGGTCGTGCGCGCCTGGCTCGTCGCCGGCCTTGTACAGCGTCCGCGCGAGCGATTTGTAGAGGATGTCGTTCACGAGCGTCGACTTGCCCGATCCGCTCACGCCGGTGACCGTGGTGAACACGCCGAGCGGAATCTTCACGTCGATGTTCTTGAGGTTGTTCGCGCGCGCGCCGCGGATGACGAGCTCGCCCTTCAGTTGCGGCCGGCGCGTCGCGGGCGACGCAATCGATCGCGCGCCGGTCAGATATGCCCCCGTCAGCGATTGGTCGGCGGCGGCCATCAGCTCCGCGGGCGTCCCCTGAAAAATGACGTGCCCGCCGTGCTCCCCGGCGCCGGGCCCGAGGTCGATGACGTAATCCGCCGTGCGGATCGTCTCCTCGTCGTGCTCGACGACGATCACCGTGTTGCCGAGATCGCGCAGCCGGGAGAGCGTCCCGAGCAGCTTGCGGTTGTCGCGCTGATGGAGGCCGATCGACGGCTCGTCGAGGACGTACAACACGCCCGTGAGGTTCGCGCCGATCTGCGTCGCGAGGCGGATGCGCTGCCCTTCGCCGCCCGACAGCGTCGCGGCGCTCCGCCCGAGCGTCAGGTAGCCGACGCCGACGTCGTTCAGAAAGCGCAGCCGCTCCTGAATCTCGCGCAGAATGCGCTCGGCGATGATGGCCTCGCGATCGGTGAGCTGCAGCGTGTCGAAGACCTTGAGCGCTTCGGCGATCGGCAGGTTCACGTAGTCGGAGATGTTCCGATCCTTGACCTTCACCGACAGGCTCTGCTTCTTCAGCCGCTCGCCGCGGCACGCGGGGCACGGCCGCAGCGATCGAAATGGCTCTAGCTCCGTCTGCTCGGCCCAGCTCCCATCGTCGTACCGCCGGCGGAGGTTCGGGAGGAGACCCTCGAAGACGTTCTTGGCCGCGCGCGGAGCGGCGGCGCCGGCCCTGCCCGCGCCGAACATCAGCACTTCTCGCGCCTTGCGCGGCAACTTGGCGAACGGGACCGTCAGGTCGATGTCGAAGCTGCGGCTCAAGCCCTGCAGCGCTTCGCGAATCAGCTTGCGATCGCCGCGCGCCCAGGGCGCGATGGCGCCGTCAGCCAGCGATTTCGCTTCGTCCGGCACGACGCGCTGCGGATCAAAATCGACCATCGCCCCTAGGCCCTGGCATTCAGGGCAGGCGCCGTGCGGCGAGTTGAACGAAAAGGCCCGCGGCGTCATCTCGGGCATGCTCAGCCCGCAGTCGACGCAGGCGAGCTTGCGCGAAAATAGACGATCGCCGCCGTCGAACGAATTGATGACGACGATGTCGTCGGCGAGGGTCAACGCGACGTTGACCGACTCGGTGAGCCGCCGCTCGACGCCGCCGCGCACGATCACGCGATCCACGACGACCTCGATCGTGTGATTCCGCCGGCGGTCCAGCGCCACCTCGTCTTCAAGCGATCGGAACTGGCCGTCGATGCGCGCCTTGGTGAAGCCGCGCCCCCGTAGCGCGGCGAGCTCCTTCTTGAACTCGCCCTTGCGCCCGCGCACGATCGGCGCCAGGACGTTGATGCGCGAGTCCTCCGGATAGAGCATCACCATGTCGACGATCCGCTCGAGCGACTGGCTGGTGATGGCCTTGCCGCAGTTGGGACAATGCGGCACGCCGATGTTGGCGAAGAGCAGCCGCAGGTAATCGTAGATTTCGGTGACGGTCCCAACCGTCGAGCGCGGGTTCGATCCGGTCGTCTTCTGCTCGATCGAAATCGCCGGCGACAGCCCGTCGATCAGATCGACGTCTGGCTTCTCCATCTGTTCGAGAAACTGCCGCGCATAGGCCGACAGCGACTCCACGTACCGCCGCTGCCCTTCCGCGTAGATCGTGTCGAAGGCGAGCGACGATTTTCCGGAGCCCGACAGGCCAGTGATGACGACCAGCCGATTCCTCGGAATGTCGACGTCGATGTTCTTTAGGTTGTGGACGCGGGCGCCTCGCACCGCAATCCAGTCGTGGGCCATGCTCTCTACCGGGTTTCCCTGGGGAATCTGAACCTCTAATCTTACCAGACCCCGGGTATCAGCCGGTAGCGCACGCGCGACGCAAACTGCGCATAACCGTCGAGCTCGGCCTGCAGATACCGATCCTCGATCGCGGCACGTCGGACGATGAGCACGGCATACAGCAGAGCAGGCACGAGCGCCAGCCACGAGCCCAGCGCCAGCACGCTCGCCGGGCACGCGAACAGCATGCCGAGGTAGCCCGGATGCCGGACGATGCGGTACGGGCCGGAAGAGACGAGGCGATGGCCGCGATCGGTCTGAATCCGGACGGCGATGGAGAAATACCGGTTGGTGATCATCGCCTGCACGGCCAGGAGGAGCGCCGCCGCATACAGGATCATCGCGGGCATGCGAATCGCCGGCGGGACGGTGTCGGACCAATCGAGCGTCGCGCCCGCCGGCTTCCGGCGTTCGGTGATCAGACTGGGATCGACGGAAAGCAGCCCGTACAGCGCGACGCCGAGCCAAATCGCCGCGTAGACCCAGAATCGCGGCAGAGCGATCGCGTATCCGATCCAGATGAACATCGCCGCCAGCACGGCCCAGCTCGCGAGTGCCCTCGCCACAATCAGATGACTCTCCGTTCGCGGAGGCGCGCGACCTCGGGCGCCGCGAAACCGGCGTCGCGGAGCACGTCGTCAGTGTGCGCCCCGAGCGCCGGCGCCGGCCGGACGTCGACCCGCCGCGCGCCGCTCCAGCCCTCGTCTGTCGTCGCGTCGGTGACGGCGATCGGCGTCGTGACGTAGGCCGAGCCGCCCTGCCGCACGACGGCGCCGCGCGCGGCAATGTGCGGATCGCGCAGTGCGCCGGCGACGCTGTTCACCGGCGTCAGGCAGATGTCGATGCCGCTGAAGCGCGCGAGCCACTCGTCGCGCGTGCGCGTCTGCATGAGCGCGCGCACGTCGGCGAGCACGCGTGCCTGGTCATCGCCTTGCGCGTCGTGCAGCGGGATGAGGTCCGGCCGGCCGACGCCTTCGCAGAAGGCCGACCAGAACTTCGGCTCGAGCGCCCCGAGCGCCACGTATTCGCCGTCGGCGGTCCGGTAGATGTTGTAGCAGGCGTCGCGGCCGTGGATTGGCAGCTCACGCGCGTGCACGCTCACATTGTCGCCAGGGTCCCCGCCGAACACGAGCTGGCGCGCGGCGGGAAACAGCAGCCACGACAGCGCCGACTCGTGGATCGACACGTCGACCGCCGCACCGGCGCCGGTGCGCTCGCGCTGGAAGAGCGCCGCGAGGATGCCGGCCGCGGCGTTCATCGCCGCGCCGACGTCGGCGACCAGCATCCGGGGCATCTGCGGCGGGTCATGTGTCGACGCGTTCGACGCGCTCGCCATGAGAAGACCGCTGAGCGCTTCGTAGTTGATGTCGTGCGCCGCGCGTTCGGCGTACGGACCGGTCTGGCCGAAGCCGGTGATTGATGCGTAGACGAGACGCGGATGGCGCGCGCGCAGCGTCTGCGCGTCCACGCCGAGGCGCCGAGACGTGTGCGGACGGAAGCTTTCGACGAGAACGTCAGCGTGTGAGACGAGCGCGTCGAGCACGGCCGCTGCCTCGGGCGATCGCAGGTCGAGCGTGGCGCTCCGCTTGTTGCGGTTGAGGATCTCGAAGTAGCCCGGCGGCATGCCGCGCGCGGCGTCGCCGCCGCGCGGGTCTTCGATCTTCACGACGTCAGCTCCCAGATCCGCCATGAGGAGCGTCGCGTACGCGCCCGGCAGCAGGCGCGTCAGATCGAGGACGCGGACCCCGTCAAGCGGACGCACGGCCGCGTCTGTGCAATCGGCTGTGGGTGTAGCCGTACGTGATGTACAGCACGAGGCCGATGACCAGCCATCCGCCGAACCGCATCCACGCCGCGCTCGGCAGCCCCAGCATGATGTACACGCAGCCGCCCGCCGACAGGACGCACACCGGCCAGACGAGCGGCACCCTGAATGGGCGGTGACGCTCCGGCTCCTTGTAGCGGAGCACGAGTACGCCGATGCTCACGAGCATGAACGCGAACAGGGTGCCGATGTTCGTGAGGTCGTAGGTCTCTCCGGCATCGCCGACCAGCGCCCACACCGCCACGAACACGCCCGTGATGATCGTCGTCACCGCCGGAATGCGCGTGCGCGGGCTCAGTCGCGCCGCCCACTGCGGCAGCAGGCCGTCGCGCGCCATGGCGAAGAAGATGCGCGGCTGCCCGTATTGAAACACCAGGAGCACGGCCGACATCGAGACGACGGCGCCGAGCGCGACGACGCCGCCGACCTTCGTGAAGCCGGAGAGTTGCAGCGCCCGCGCCAGCGGATCGGCCACCGCAAGCTGCGTGTACGGCACCATCCCGGTCAGCACCGCGCCGACGATGACGTAAATGACGGTGCAGATCGCGAGACCGCCGAGAATGCCGATCGGCAGATTGCGCTGCGGATTCTTGGTCTCTTCCGCCGCCGTCGAGATCGCGTCGAACCCGATGTACGCGAAGAAGACGATCGCGGCGCCCTGGTGGATGCCGCGGAAGCCGTTCGGCGCGAACGGATGGTAGTTCGCCGGATGGAGGTGCGTTGCACCCACCGCGACAAACAGCGTCAGCGCGAGCAGCTTGATGACCACCATGATGTTGTTGGCCGTGGCGCTTTCGCGCGCACCTTGCAGGAGCAGCCACGTAATCAGCATGACGATCGAGAACGCGGGAACGTGCACGAGAATCGGCACGCCGGCGATGTGCGGCGCGGACGCCAGCAGCCCATGGATCGCCGGGTCCGAACTGAGGAGCGCCGTGCGGTAGCCGGTGTGCAGCCAGTCCGGCATGTGGACGCCGACGCCTTCGATGAGCGTGTTGAAATAGTCGCCCCAGGAGATCGCGACGGCGACGTTGCCGACGGCGTATTCGAGAATCAGGTCCCAGCCGATGATCCACGCGACCAGCTCGCCGAGCGTCGCGTACGAGTAGGCGTACGCGCTGCCGGCCTGGGGGATCATCGCGGCCAGCTCCGCGTAACACAGCCCCGCCAGCGCGCACGCCCCGCCCAGGAGCAGGAACGAAAACACGAGCGCCGGCCCGGCGCCCAGGCGAATCACTTCGCCGTTGGGTCCGACCTGCCCCGCCGCCGCCGTGCCGATCGCGCCGAAGATCCCGGCGCCGATCACCGCGCCGATCGCGAGCATGATCAGATCGCCGGCGCCAAGCGAGCGCTTCAGCCCACCCGCGCCTTCCGTGTCCTGCACGAGCTCGGCGATCGGCTTGCGCTGAAAGAGTTGGGACATATGGGCCGGGATTGTATCCCGCTTAGGGGATGATCTCGAAGACGGAGGTCGCCTCGGCCGGCGGCTCGCGGAAGAAGCGGACGCCGCCCAGCCGCGACGCGGGATTCGCGTAAAGCACGCGCAGGTGCGGCCGCAGCGTGTCGAAGTCATCCGGCGCGCCGAACAGGTGCGTGATGCCCTGCCGCCGGCACGCCGCGAGCAACCGGTCGGGCGTCGCGAAGTCCGCCGGACCGATCTCCAGCTGGCGCGTCGGATCGAGCACGAGCGACGGGATCGTCAGATACCCAATCACCTTGAACGTCGTCCCCACGCGGTGCCGCGCCGGATCGAGATGCTGATTC
>JADGOC010000332.1 GCA_017883165.1 Acidobacteriota bacterium | reverse complement strand
AGCGGCTCTTCGATCGTCGCCCGGTCGCCGACGATCACGATGGCGAGATGATCGAGGTCGATGTATTTCCTGGCCACGCGCAGCACGTCATCCTTCGTGATCGCCGCGATGTGCGCGCCGTACTGCTGGTAGTAATCCGCGGGCAGCCCCTGCGTCCACACGGTGGTGAGCGCGGTGTTGATCCCGGCGACCGAGCCGAAGGTCCCCGGCAGGCGCTGGACGAGCGCGTCCTTCGCCGTCGTCAGCTCCTCGTCCGTGATCGGACGGCTGCCCTCGATGCCGCGCAGCTCTTTCATGAACTCGATGAGCGCCAGATCGCTCTTCGCCGTCACGATGTCGCCGCCGGCGCGGAACGCTCCCGGACCCTTGCCAAACGTGAAGCTCGAGTTGACGCCGTAGCTGTACCCCTTTTCCTCGCGGATGTTCGCGTTCAAGCGCGATTGGAACTGCCCGCCGAGGATGACGTTCATCACCTGCAGCGCGTAGTAGTCGGGCGTGTTGCGCGGCGGACCCGGATTGCCGATGGAGAAGGTCGACTGCGCGGCGCCCGGCTTGTCGACCAGATAGATCGTCGACGGCCGACGCGCGGGGAGCGCCGGATACGTGAACGCCGGCTTGTCGCCGCCCGCGGGCCACTTCGCCAGCGCGCGTTCGACCTCGGCCTTCGCCGCCGGCGCGCTCACGTCGCCGACGACCGTGACGAGCGCGCGTGCCGGACGGAAGTACGCCTGATGGAACGCGACGATGTCATCGCGCGTGATGGCTTTCGTCGACTCCTCGGTCGTCGCCTGTCCGAACGGGTGCGCGCTGCCGTACAGAATCCGCGGGAAGACGCGCGCGGCGATCATCGCCGATTGCGCTTTCGCCTGATTGAGCTGCACGAGCCGCTGCGCCCGCAGGCGGTCGAGCCCGGCCTCCGGGAACGCGGGATTGAGCAGCATGTCGGCGAGGATGTCGAGCGTCGCGCCGAGCTTCGCCGAGGTCGACTGGAACGTCATCGTTCCGCTCTCGGCGATGACCACCGTCTGCACCGAGGTGCCGAGCAACTGAAGGGCGTTCGACAGCGCTTCACCGTCGCGTGTTGTGGTGCCTTCGTTGAGCATCGTGGCGGTGAGCGACCCGACGCCGCGGCGGTCGGGCGATTCGAACTGATCCACGCCGCCAAGAAACGTGATCGAGAACGACACGAGCGGCAGATCGTGCTTTTCGGAGACCATCAGGTCGGCGCCATTGGCGAGCGTGCTCGTGGTCCACGCCGGCACGCGCAGAACGGCCGGCTTGCCCGGCGACGGGATCTTCGTGCGGTCGAGCGGCGCCTGCGCGGCGAGCGACGCGATCGCGAGTGCCACGCACGCCGTGCACAGGGCTGTCAGGGTCTTCGTCATTACTGGGCCTCCGGACGCGGCGCGTTGCCGTCGGTCACTCTTTTGCTTTCCGCGGGCTTCGACGCCTGATCCACTTTGCCGATCGGGACGACGCTCAACACGACGCGCCCGTGGGTCAGATACTGGTTCGCCACGCGCTTGACGTCGGCGGCCGTGACGGCGAGCGATTTCTGATACTCGGTGCGGAAGTACCCCGGGTCGTTGTGGAAGCCGGCGCCGTCGGCGAGCCGGGACGCCTTGCCGAGCTCCGATTGGAGGCCGCTGATGAACCGGAGCTCCTCGCCGGCGGTGGCCTTCTGCAGTTCCTCGGCGGTCGGCCCGTCGGCTTTCATCTTCTCGACGATCGCGTCGGCGGCCTGTTCGAGATCGGTGAGCGAATGGCCGGGCCGGGGCGTGACCGTAATGCCGAACTCTCCGACGTCTTCGTTCGATCCCTGGCGCGCGGACACCGAGGCGGCCGCCTGCTGATCGTAGATGAGCGCCTTGGTGAGCCGCGCCGTTCTCGGCCCGCTCAGGATCGCGCCGAGCAACTGGAGCGCGAACCTGTCGTCGCTCCTCTCGCCGACGGTCGGCCACTCAACGTACAGCCGCGGGATCTGCACGCGGTCTTCGAACACGAGCCGCTGCTCATCCTGTAGCGTCACCGGCGCGACCGACGGACGCGTGATCGCCTTGCCGCGCGGGAGATCGCCGAAGTATTTCGCGATCCACGCCTTCGCCTGCACAGGATCGATGTCGCCGACGACCGAGAGGAACGCGTTGTTCGGTGCGTAATAGAGCCGGAAGAAGTTCTTCACGTCGCCTTCCGACGCGGCCGAGAGATCTTCCATGCTGCCGATGACGTCCCACGAATACGGATTGGACGGCGGATATATCGCACGCGAGAGGATCTCGCCCGCCCGGCCGTACGGCTGGTTGTCGACGCTCTGCCGCCGCTCGTTCTTGACGATGTCGCGCTGCGCGTTGAGCTTGGCGACGTCGAGCGTGTCGAGGAGGTACCCCATACGGTCGGATTCGAGCCAGAGCTCGGCCTCGAGGTAGTTGGACGGCACCGTCTCGAAATACATCGTCCGATCGTTGGACGTCGTGCCGTTGTTCGATCCGCCGATGCCTTCGGTCAGCTTGTCGTGCAGACCGTAGGGCACGTGGCCCGATCCGGTGAACATGACGTG
>JADGOC010000331.1 GCA_017883165.1 Acidobacteriota bacterium | reverse complement strand
GACACGATTGCCGCGGCCGTCAAGGCTGGCGACGACGGCACGCGCGAACTCACCGCCAAGATTCTGCTCGACGAAGAACGGCACGTCGACTGGGCCGAAGCGCAGCGCGAACTGATTGCCCAGATGGGGCTGCAGAATTACATGGCGAATCAGGCGTAACACCTGGCATCCGCCCCGACGCGGAGCCGACAGCACGGAATCGAGGCGAAGATGCGACGCACGGCAGTTCTGCCAGTCATTGCGCTCGCGCTGTGCGTGCCGCTCCTCCTCGCCGTGTCGGCGTGCCGCGGGACAACCCAGCGTCAGGACATCGCGGAGCGGCCAGCCAGCTTCACCGACCAGCAGTGGCTCGGCAAGCAATTGTTCTTCGACCGGAACCTGTCCCGGCCACCCGGCCAGGCGTGCGCGGGTTGTCACGATCCAGCGGCCGGCTGGGCCGATCCGGACAAGGACTCGCCGACGTCCAAGGGCAACACTCCAGGTCTCGTCGGAGACCGCAACAGCCCCAGCGCGGCGTACGCGTCGTTCAGCCCGGACTTCCATTACGACGCCACCAGGGCGACGTACGTCGGCGGGCAGTATTGGGACGGTCGCGCCAAGAACGTGGCAGACCAGGCCAAAGGCCCCATCCTCAACCCACTGGAGATGAACGGGGCCAACAAGCAGTCCGTCATCGATGCGGTGAAGGCCGCCCCGTACGCCGGCCTTTTCAAGAAAGTCTGGGGCGCGAATGTCTTCGAGGATGCCGAGACCGCGTATGATCACCTTGGGGCGTCTATCGCCGAGTACGAGAAGACGACCGAGGTCAACAGCTTCAGCTCGAAGTACGACGACGTCCTCAGAGGCGCGGCCATCCTGACCGATGGGGAGAAGCGTGGCCTCGAACTCTTCAACGGCAAGGCGATGTGCGCCACGTGCCACACGAGCGCCGCCGATACGTCCAGCGGCAACGTGTTGTTCACCGATTTCAGCTATGCCAACGCGGGCGTGCCGAAGAATCCGAAGAACACGTTCTATACGCTCGACGCCAGGTACAACCCGGCCGGGAGGAGTTACGTGGACCTCGGGCTCGGTGGCCAGCTGAAGAAGCGGGGCGAGAACGGAAGATTCAAAGTGCCGTCGCTTCGCAACGTTGCGTTGACAGCTCCATACATGCACAACGGCTACTTCACGACCCTGACCGACGTCGTGCGGTTCTACAACACGCGCGATGTGGCCTCGGCCGGCTGGCCCGCGCCCGAAGTCGCGGAGAACGTCAACAAACGGGAGATGGGTAATCTGAAACTCACGGAATCCGAGATCGAAGATATTGTCGCGTTCCTGAACACGCTCACCGATACGAAGTTCCCACGGGTGAAGTAGCCCGCTAGCCGATGGCGAGTTGCGTCAAGGAGATGATATGAGCGGGTACCCAATTGCCGTCGTGGTTGGTAGCCTTCGCCGTGAGTCGTTCAACCACAAGCTGGCGATAGCGGTGGCGAAGTTGGCGCCGCCGGAATTCTCATTCACGCACGTAAGAATCGACGATCTGCCTCTCTACAATCAGGACGACGACGCGAACCCCGCCGAGGCAGTGAAGCGGCTGAAGAACGAAATCACCGCCGCCCGCGGCGTGATGTTCGTCACGGCGGAATACAACCGTTCGATCCCCGGGGTGCTCAAGAATGCGATCGACCATGCGTCGCGCCCGTACGGCAAGAGTGTCTGGGCCGGAAAGCCTGCGGGCGTGCTTGGTGTTTCAAGCGGCGCTCCTGGGACGGCAATGGCGCAACAGCATTTGCGTCTCGTGCTCGCGTACCTGGACGTGCCGACACTCGGCCAGCCTGAAGTGTTCATCCAGGCCAAGGACGGATTGTTCGATGCGGTCGGCAACATCGGTACGGACAGCAGACAGTTTCTTCAAGGATGGATGGATCGCTATGTCGCATGGGTGACCAAGCACTCGAAGTCATGACAATGTTCGCCTCTTCAGCGAGCAGTCGAAGATCTGTGTGCCACGCGAAGGCCCTGCCAGGCGGTCTGCCACGCGGAAAGTGATGGACTCAGAAGGTGGTGACGCACCGGGACAAAAACCCTATCGACCGATTTACTGAATGATTGGGCAGTAGTGGCGCGCGCCCTCGAGGTCTCGAACCTCCGACCCCCAGCGGACCCGCTACCCTTCGGCCGGTGGCGCGCGCGTCAGCACGTGTTCGATGGCCACGCGGGGTCGCGCCGCGACGACAGCATGAGCAGTCGCCGGCGGATTGTCGGATGCGCTGCCAGCGCGCCAGCGTCGAGCTTGTCGTCGTCGAGCCCGTTCTCACGGGCGAGGCTGCGCGGCGCGCTCGCCATGGGATCCGGGGAGCCCATCGCGCGCGCGACGGCAACCATCAGCCGAGGTTCTCTGTCGCGAACGTCCCATTGATCAGTGTGTCCAGTACGGCGTTGACGTAGTCCGCGCGCCGGTTCTGGTAATCCAGGTAGTAGGCGTGTTCCCAGACGTCGATGCACAACAGCGGTTTCTCGCCGGTGGTCATCGGCAGCAGGCGCACATCGCCTCAGCGTTAGTGTTTGAACTT
>JADGOC010000148.1 GCA_017883165.1 Acidobacteriota bacterium | reverse complement strand
CGTGGCCGACACGCTCAGACGCGAGCTGGCCGACATGGTCGTGCCGTGGAAAGACGAGAGCGTGACGGTCACCGCGAGCCTCGGCGTCACCGTGGCGCTGCCGTCGGAAACCAACTGCGACGCGCTCATCTCCCGCGCCGATGCGGCGCTCTACCGCGCGAAAGATCAGGGACGCAACTGCGTCCGCCTTTCCCTCGAAACCGCCGTCGCGTAACAACACCGGTAGCCGGCTCTGCCGTGCGCCGGAAGAGTAGGATCAGGATAGATAAATCGTGCGTCTTATCAGCAAAAACGACGCCTCGCTCGTCGTGGGCCTGATCGCGGGCACCATTGTGATATTTCAACGGCCGCTCCGCTTTGTCTGGGAGACGGCGCTGGACGTGCAGGAGCGCTATCATGTCGACCTGCTTCCGGCGCTGACGATTTTCGCCGGTGTCTTCATCTACCATGAGGCACGCAAGCGGCAGCAGGCGAAGGCCGGCGCGCTCGCCGCGGGCGCTGAAGCGGCCCACGCCCGGATGCGCTCGGCGGAGCTCGAGCGACTGATGACCTTCAGCCAGGCGCTCGCGAACGCGCTGGACCCCACGACGCTCCAGCAGGTCCTCTGGCGGTACCTGCCCAAGTTCGCCGGCGAGCGCGAGTTCTGGGTGCTGACGCGGCAGTCCGATCGCTGGGAGGCGTTTCTTCAGAACACGACCGCCACCCGCACGCGATCGTTGGAGGAGCTCGAGTCGATTGCGGATCGTGCGCTGTCGCGGGAAACCCTCCCGGATGCCACCGTCGCGGGCATCGTCGAGGGGGACGTCCTCTGTTTGCCGATGGTCGCGGCCGGTGTGGTCGTGGGCGTCTTCGGGATCCACGACGGTGCTGCGATCACCAACGATCAACGGAAGGCACTCGGCGCCGTCACGGGGCTGATCGCGATTGCGGTGAGAAACGTGCGGTTGTTGCTGGAGACGCGGGAGCACAGCCTGCGCGACGGGCTCACGAACTGTTTCAACCGCAGCCATGGTCTCGAAACGCTGGATGGGGAGCTGCGCCGGGCGCGCCGTTCCCGACAGCCGCTGTCGATCCTGATGTTCGACATCGACCATTTCAAGACGATCAACGACGAGCTGGGGCACCTGCGCGGCGACGATCTGCTCCGCGCTGTCGGCGCGCAGCTCACGCACGTGCTGCGCAGCACGGACATGCGGTGCCGCTACGGCGGCGACGAGTTCCTGATCGTTCTTCCCGACACGGCGTTGATCGGCGCGCAGCAGGTCGCCGAGTCGGTGAGGCGGGAGATGGCGACTCTCGCGATGGTCGCGGGCGGCAAGACGATTCCGGTCACGGTGAGCATCGGCATCGCCGTGGCCGGGCGCGCGGAGCTTGGCGTCGCCTCGCTGATCGAGCGGGCAGACGCCGCGTTGTATCAGGCCAAGAGGGCGGGGAGGGATCGGCTCGCCGGTGACCAGTCTCCACCGGCCGTGGGCGCATCGTGACCGCACCGGTCGCGATCGCATTGCTCGGCGCCCTCGCGTCCCTCGCAATCGCTGCGGCCTGGGTGGCGACACTGCGGGCTCGTGCCGCACGGGCCGCGCTCCGCGCCAATGAGGCGAAGCTCCGCGAGAGCGTCGAGCGTGATGAGAAGATCAACGCGGGCAACCGGCTCGCCGGTGACATCGCGCACGACCTCAACGATCTGTTGACGGCGATCACCGGATACACCGAGCTGCTGATCGCGAGCCTGGACCCGTCGGGCACGAGCATTCAGGACGCCCACGAGATTCGACGTGCCGCGTTGAGTGCGGCGCGGCTCACCAAACCGCTGCGCATCCTGAGCGGCGGCTACCACGCGCCGATCGACGTGATCGACGTCAACGCCGAGGCCGCCCGCGCGGCCACGGCCCTCAAGCAGATGCTCGGTCCGAACATAGACGTCGCGCTGGCGCTCGACAACGACATCAAGCGGGTCAAGATCAGTGCATGCCACCTGGAAGAGATCGTGCTCAACCTCGGCGTTCACGCGCGTGACGCCATGCCGCACGGCGGCCGTCTGACCGTGACGACCGTCATGCACACGCACCACGAGAGGGACGCGGCGAGCGGCGCGCCATCCGAGTACGTCCGCATGGTCGTCACGGACACCGGCGGCGGCATGTCCGCGGACGCGCGGTCGACGCTGTTCGAGCCGTTTTTCGCCAGCGAGAATGCCGGCGCCGGTGCAATCGGTCTCGCCAAAGTGGACGCGATCGTCAAGCAGGCGGGCGGGCGCATCCAGGTCGAGTCGGCGGTCGGCGTGGGCACGACGTTCACGATTGACTTGCCGGCCACTTCGGAACCGGCAGCCGGATCCGAGCCGGCGTTTACGGACACGCGGTTGACGGCGCCGGTGCTGGTCGTCGAGGACGAGCCGGGCACACGCGAGCTCATCAGGCTGGTCCTGGTGCGAGTCGGCCGCGAGGTCGTGGCCGTCGCCGGCCCGCACGCCGCACTCGACGCGCTGCGCCGCCAACCGGCGATCGCCCTCATGCTCGTGGACGTCGTCATGCCCGAGATGAACGGGTACGACCTCGTGGCCGAAGCGCGGACGATCTCGCCTGGCGTCCACGTCGTGTTCATGTCGGGTTTCGCGCGCGATGCGACGCGCCATCCGAGCAGCGACGGCTTCCTCGCGAAGCCGTTCACCGTCGAGGCGCTCACCCGCATCGTCGAAGAAGCGTTGGCCGGTCCCTAACAAAACTCTGCGCGCTCTGCGGTCTCTGCGTTGATCGTCGTTGACAGCGCGGCTCGGGTACACTCTCCGGATGCCTACGACGCGGCGCCCCCTGCAATTCTTCAGGTCCGCGCTCCGATGTCACCGGGCGTCGCGCGTTGCGTTTGTTCTGGCTGTGTTCATGGCGGCGCGGCCCGCTCAGGCGCAGACCGCGGCGCCTTCGGCAGCTTCGCCGGACAAACGGAATGACCACCGCGTTGTCGACGTTGTGTCTTTTCTTGCCGGCGGCGCGTTCGCGCTCGGCGCGCACGAGAGCGGTCATCTGATCTTTGACGCGATCTTCGACGCCGGTCCCCGCCTGGAGCACGTTCACTTCGGGCCGATTCCCTTCTTCGCGATTACCCATCGTCCGGATCTTTCACCGCGCCGCGAGTTCACGGTGTCGTCGGCCGGATTCTGGGTGCAGGAAGGGACCAACGAGTGGCTGCTCGTCACCCGTCCGGATCTGCGGCATGAGCACGCGCCGTTCGTGAAAGGGATCTTCGCGTTCAACGTCCTCACGTCGATCGGCTACGGGACCGTGGCGTTCGCGCGGGCGGGCCCCTTCGAGCGCGACACGCGCGGCATGACGGAGATCGGTGTCGACGAACGCGCCATCGGCGTCGTCGTGATCGCGCCGGCGCTGCTCGATGCGTACCGCTATTTCAGGCCGGAGTCGAAGTGGGCGAAGTGGGCGTCGCGGGTCGTGAAGGCGGGCGGTGTGGTTCTGGTCGTCAAATAGCCTCGTTGCTTTGTTATCGTCGTTACTGCGAGGCAGGGCCGAGCGCAAACGTCATCGTCCCTTCGACGACGACCTTGCCGTCCACGCGCGCGACGCCTTTGAGGAGTCCCATCCGGCTTCGCAGCCGCAGCACGGTCGCCTCGATGACGACGACGTCACCGGGGTGGACCGCATGGCGGAACCGCACACGCTTGATGCCGGCGAAGAGCGGCAGGCTCCGGCGGTTTTCAGGCTTCGCCAGAATCATGATGGCCCCCACCTGCGCGATGGCTTCAGTGAGAATCGTCGGCGGCAGCGCGGGCGCGAACCCGGCGGTCGCGTGCGACAGATACGGGTCGTTGTACGATACGTTCTTGATGCCGACGATGCGCTTGTCGACCTCGAATTCGGTGATGCGGTCCACCAGCAGGAACGGGTAGCGGTGCGGCAGAATCCGTTCAATCGCGGCGTAATCCAGCGGTAACGTCAGGTCCATCGGAGCCTCAGATTATACTAGTTGGCGAGCCTCCTTAACCTTTCGCATGACCGAATCGACCGCCTCGCCCGTCTCGCCCGTCTCGCCCGTCGGCACCGCCGAAGCCTTGACGACGCTCTTCGCGCTCGGGCGCGAAGTGACGTCGGTGCTCGACCTCAACGACCTGCTGCAGAGGATCCCGCAGCTCATCTCCCGGCTGACCAAGTTTCATGCGTTCGCGGTGTATCTGCTCGACCCCAAGGGCGACGAGCTGACGATCGCGTATTCGGTCGGCTATCCCGAGGACGTCGCGCGCACGCTGCGCGTGAAGATCGGGCACGGCCTCGTCGGCACCGCCGTGCAGGAAGGGCATCCGCTGCTCGTGAACGACGTCCACGCGGATCCGCGCTACGTCGAGGCGGTCCCCGGCTCGAACGCCGAGCTCGTCGTCCCGCTGCGACGCAAGGGGCGCGTCATCGGCGCGCTCAACCTGCTCAGCGACACCGTCGGCCAGTTCACGGAAACCGACCAGGAGGTGCTGCGGCAATTCGCCGCGCACGTGGCGGTGGCCATCGAGAACGCGCGCCTCTTCGAGCATGAGCGCGAGTACACGAGCACGCTCGAAACGTTGTCGGACATTGCGCGCGACTTCGGGTCGATCCTCAATCTTGACGAACTGCTGACGCACATCGCCAATCTGACGCGGCGGATCATCGACTACCGCACCTTCGGCATCCTGCTCGTCAACGAGGAGACGCAGGAGCTCGAGATGAAGGTCGCGGTCCGCTACAGCGACAAGGTCGTCGTGCCGCGCGTGAAGGTCGGCAGCGGGCTGGTCGGGTACGCGGCGCTGCACAAGGAAGTGGTCGTCGTGCCCGATGTCTCGACCGACCCTCGCTACATCAAAGTGGTCGACGATGCGCGGTCGGAGCTGGTGATTCCGCTGCTGCTGAAGGATCGCTGCATCGGCGTGTTCGATCTCGAGAGCCCGGAGCTCGACGCCTTCAACAAGCACCACGTCGCGATCCTCACGCTGCTGGCGAGCCAGGCCGCCGTCGCGATCGAGAACGCGCGGCTGTACGAAACGATCCGCGCGAACGAGGTGCGGCTCGAAAAGGAGATGCGCTTCGCGCAGCGCGTGCAGGCCGCGCTCCTGCCGACCGAGCTGCCCAGGCGGATGAAAGGCGTCGACGTCGCGGTACGCTTCGCGCCGGCGCTCGAACTGGGCGGCGATCTGTACGATTTCCTCGCCCCCGAGCCGCACAGCCTCGTGGTGGCGGTCGGCGACGTGTCGGGCAAGGGCGTGCCGGCGGCGCTCTACAGCGCGTTTGCGGGCGAGCTGGTGCGCTCGCGCACCTTCCGGCGCCGCTACGCGCCCGAGCGCTTCAGCCCGGCCGGCGTGCTCGCTTCGGTCAACACGATCCTGCACGAGCGTCAGCTCGAGGAGTATTACTGCACGCTCTGCTACGCCTCGTTCGATTTCAAGCGCCGGACGATGGTGCTCGCCAACTCCGGGGTGCCGTATCCGATCCGCTGCTCGGGCAACACGGTGAGCCAGATCGAGCTGCCCGGCGTGCCGCTCGGCGCGTTTGCCGGATCGACCTACGACGAGCTCACCTTCGAGCTGGCGGTGGGCGAGGTCTACGTGTTCTGTACCGACGGCGTGTTCGAGGCGAACGACGCGCTCGGGCGGGAATTCGGCGTCGAGCGGCTGCTCAAGGTGGTCGAGGAGGCGCGGCACAAGTCGGCGCGCGAGCTGGTCGACGCGATTTTCGCCGCGGTGCTGGAATTCCGCGGCGACACGCCGCCCAATGACGACATGACGGCAGTCGCGCTGAAGATCACGGCGTGATGGGCCGCGCACGAATCGTGAAACTGGTCGGACGGGATACGGCGATGCCAGCGCCTGCCTGAAGTTACGTATCCCGCTGATTCGGCGCGACCCGTCCAGCGTTACATCAAATCGCGTGCCCGCTCGGTCCTGCGAAAACTGCCCGCAAAAACGCAAAATCGGCCGCGCCCGCCGTCCTGCGGTGGAGACGGACTGTCATCATTCAGTACATCCCCAAATACCGTTCGATCTCCCACGGCGAGACGTGCTTGATGTAGTCGAGCCATTCCTCGCGCTTCGCCGCGAGGAAGTGCTCGAAGGTGTGCTCGCCGAGCGTGTTCCGCACCAGGTCGTCCTTCTCGAGCTCGTCGAGCGCTTCGCTCAGGTTGCCCGGCAGCTCGTCGATCCGCAGATGCCGCCGCTCGCGGTGGCTCATTTTGTAGATGTTCTTGTTGATGGGCGGCCCCGGGTCCATTTTCTTGTCGATGCCGTCGAGGCCGGCGCGCAGCATCACGGCGAGCGCGAGATACGGATTGCACGAGGGATCCGGCATCCTCAGCTCGATGCGCGTCCCCGTTCCGCGGGCCGCCGGCACGCGGACGAGTGGGCTGCGGTTCTTCTCCGACCACGCGATGTTGGTCGGCGCCTCGTAGCCGGGCACGAGCCGCTTGTAGGAATTGACCAGCGGGTTCGTGATCGCGCAGAACCCTTTCGCGTGGCTCAGAATCCCGCCGATGTAGTGCAGGCAGGTCTGGCTCAACTGCCACTGCGCCTTCGCGTCGAAAAAGATGTTCGTGCCGCCCGTGAAGAGCGACATGTGCGTGTGCATGCCCGAACCGTTGATGCCGTAGATCGGCTTGGGCATGAAGGTCGCATGCAGGCCGTTCCGGATCGCGACGTTCTTCACCACGAACCGAAACGTGCTGATGTTGTCGGCCGTCGTCAGCACATCGTCGTAGCGGAAGTCGATCTCGTGCTGGCCCGGCGCGACCTCGTGGTGCGCCGCCTCGACGTGAAACCCCATGGCCTCGAGCGCGAGCACGATTTCTCGCCGCACGTCTTCGCCCATGTCCACCGGGCTCAGATCGAAGTAGCTCGCCGAGTCGTGCGTCTCCGTGGTCGGCGCGCCATTCTTGGTCTGGAACAGGAAGAACTCGGCTTCCGGCCCCGCCTTCATCGCGTAGTTCTTCGCCGCCGCCAACGCGATCACTTTCTTGAGCGTGGCCCGCGGGCAGCCGACAAACGGCGTCCCGTCCGGCGAATAGATGTCGCAGATCATCCGGCCCACTCGTTCGCCCGTCTGCCCGGCCCAGGGAAAGACGCGGAACGTCGAGAGGTCGGGCTTCAGATACATGTCCGACTCTTCGATGCGGACGAAGCCTTCGATCGACGAGCCGTCGAACATGATCTTGCCGTCGAGCGCCTCTTCGAACTGGCGGTCCGGAATCTCGACGTTCTTGATGGTCCCGAGGATGTCGGTGAACTGGAGGCGCATGAACTTGACCTTCTCGCGCTCGGTCCGTTCGAGGATCTGCGCTTTGGTCTCTTTGGCGCCGCCAGGGGGAACGGTCGTTTTGGCCATGGCCGAGATTCTAGCAGCCGCAGGGCCCGCGAAAACTTTTCCGCCCCGCAGGTCGTCTCAACAGACACCCGAGGCCGAGAGTCTACGCTCGAGGCCGAGGGACAGCGAAGCCGCGAGGGCGAGCGGGGGTGGGGCCCCGCGAGCATAAGAAGAAGAGGACTCCATGAAAGTACTGAAGTTCGTGAGCGTCCTGGTGGTGTTGGCGGGGGTCGGCCTGCTGGCTCAGGCCGGGTGGACGGTCCAGCCCGGGGGCCGTGGGGGCCCCGGTGGCCCTGGAAACAACATGCGGGGGTTCAGTATTTTGGCGGGACGCGGCGCCGAAATCGGCGTGTCCATCCGCGACGCAGGGGCGGACGACAAGGTGCCGGCCGGCGTCGTCGTCGTCGAGGTCCAGCCCGACAGTGCCGCCGAGAAAGCCGGCCTGAAGCACGCGGACGTCATCGTCGAGTTCGACGGCGAGCACGTGCGGAGCGCGCGGCAATTCACACGGCTGGTGCAGGAGACCGCGTCGGGACACACCGTCAAGGCGACGGTCGTGCGCGACGGGCAGAGAAAGGACGTCCAGATTACGCCGAGCGAGGGGCAGAACGCCCTCGAGCTGAACGGCGACCGGATGGTGATCGACGGGGATCGGCTTCGCGAGCGGCTGAACGACTTGGGCCGCCTCACGGACCGGGCGCTGCCGTTCAACTTCAATGGCAACGGCGGCACGTTCAGCTTCCAGATGCCGCAGTCCGAGCGAGGCCGCCTCGGCGTGGCGGTCCAAGAGCTCACGCCGCAGCTGGGGACCTACTTCGGCGCGAAGGACGGCGTGCTGATCGCCTCGGTCAGCGAGGACTCCCCGGCCTCGCGCGCCGGGCTGAAGGCGGGCGACGTGGTGATCAGGATCAATAACGAGCCGGTGCGCTCACGTGAGGATCTCACGCGGCTCGTCGGCGACGTCAAGGACGGCGGCGACGTGACGATCGTCATCGTGCGCGACAAGAAGGAGAGCAGCGTAACGGCGAAGCTCGATCCGCGGCGGCCGGTGCGAAGGGGACAGCCGGCGTAGTTGTTGTGACGTGGTGATGGAGGGATGTGGTGATGGAGGGATGTGGCGATGGAGGGATGTGGTGATGGAGGGATGTGGTGATGGAGGGATGTGGTGATGGTGGAGTGAGGTTACGACGAGGCGGCGGCTCTCGTGTCGTTGGGCGCCACAGTGGCTTCAGGGGGCGTCGCGGGCAGGACGCCGGCGAGCTGCGCGGCGAAGATCGCGGCGAGCGCCTGGACGCTGTCCGACGCCTCGCCGCCGCCGGCGATTTCGGCCGACAGCGCGCCGATGCATCCCTCCGGCGACAGTAGTGGCGCGACGATGGCGCCGGCGGAGGTGCCGGGGCGGGCGAGGACAATTTGCAGCACGCCGGTGCGATACGCGGCCGCGGCGGCGTTGTCCGCCGAGCGCGGCACCGTCGGCATCCGTGCGAGGACTTGCGCACTGTAGCCATGCGCGAGCACGGGGCGCAGGTCGGCTCCCGACGCGTTCCCGAGCCACACGATGAGGCCCGTCGCATCCATGATTTGCGCCGCGCGGGCGAGTGACGCGGACACACCCTCGAGGTCGTTGACGCGCCCGAAATCCGTACACAACTGAGCGGCAGCCTTGAGGACCGGCGAGATCGCCCGCGCCGACGCGCCGGCCGCCGAAGCGGAAGGTGCGACCGCGGCCGCCGGCGCGCCGAGGCCGAGCGTCGTGTCCGAGAGGACGCGGCCGGCGCCCGTGCCGAGCCCGACGGCGGGCACGAGCAGCGCCATCGCGAGCGCGGCGAGCACGGCGCTGG
>JADGOC010000330.1 GCA_017883165.1 Acidobacteriota bacterium | reverse complement strand
TGAAGGAGAGTATGGGTCGGGCGGCATGAGTCCTACACCGCTGCTTCGCGCCTCTGCTCCGGCATGCGCGCGATCGCCAACGATGCGAGCGCGGCGAGGGCGAGCGCCGACGCAGTGAAGAACGCGTAGCGATATCCTCCGAATCGATCGAAGACTCGAGCGGCGATTGCGGGACCCAGAACCCCGGCCGCGCCCCACGCGGTGAACAACAGGCCGTAGTTCATCCCGAGATGTTTCGTTCCGTAGAAATCCGCCGTTGTCGAGGCGAACACCGACAACTGCGTGCCATAGCACCAGTAGACCAACGCCACTAGGAGGTAAAAGGGCACAACCTGCTCGCGCCAGATGAACAGCATGGGCATCGCGATCGCCGAAAAGAAGATCATGACGCGCAGCGTAGGCAATCGGCCGAGCGTGTCGGACATCCAACCGGAGAGAATGCGGCCGCCCGCATTCCCGAATGCGCCGACGGTGACCGCGAAGGCCGCCGCCGTGGCTCCGATGCCGGCGGAGCGCGCGAACGGTACGAGCTGGCTGATGATCATCAGGCCGGCGGTCGTCCCGAGGCAGTACGCGATCCAGAGCGCGTAGAAGGTTGGGCTCCTTAGCAGGGCGCGCGTCGGGACGTCTTGGCCATCTGACATTGCCGCCCGCTTCGGCGTCCAATTCGGCGGCCGGTACCCTGGGGGCGGATTCTTCAGCAGCGCCGTCCCGACCATAGTCATCGCGAAAAACACAGCACCAAGGATCTGGAATGTGATGCGCCAGCCGACACGCGCAACAAGCCACGTTGCGAGGGGCCCGATGATGGCCGATCCGGCGCCGTAGCCGCCGACCATGAGACCGACCACGAGGCCCCGCTTATCGGGAAACCATTTCGAACCGACCGGCATCGGTGTCGCGTAGCCGAATCCGTTCCCCAGGCCAACGAGGACGCCGAAGCAGAGATAGAGCGCAAAGAGCGAGGAGGTCCGGCTCGCGAGCACGAAACCTGCGCTGACGAGCACGCCGCCAATCGCCGCGCAAAGGCGTGGCCCCTTCAAGTCCTGCAGTCGGCCGGCGACGACGAACGAGAGCGAGAAGCAGACGATCGCAATCGTGAAGACCCATGATGTCTGCACGCGTGACCAGCCCAATTCTTTTTCAAGCGGCAGCACAAAGACGCTCCAGGCGTACAGCGAGCCAAGCGCCAAGTTCATCAAGATGCCGCCGACGACCGGAAGCCAGCGATTCATTGACCTCACCATTGGTTATGTGCGTTCAGCCGAAAGAGACAGCAGCGACCCTCTTCGTCTGACGATTCGGTCGCCCGCCTCGAACCAGGACATGGCAAGCGAAGTGAGTTGATGCGAGCCGAGAATTATCTCACACTCCGGTAGTCGACCAACTCTGTCGCAGCCGCGAGATCCGCAGCGACACGATCGGGGGACGCGCGGAAACCCGTCCAGGATGAATCCGTTCCGTACGTCGGGCCGGTTCAGCCGCCCTTGTACGATCTCGATCATTACATCGTCGCCGACTAGCGCAAATTTCGCTTGTACGTAGTACGCCGGTATGGTACTCCTGTGCGGGGATGCTTGCGTGGGTCGTGGTCGTGAGTGACCGGCAAACTGATTAGGCTACCCGCCTCCCTTGTGTGGAGGGAGTTCGCGCGAGTCATCATGGTCCATCGTGACCGAAGAGACGTTTGGTGGGCACCACCGTCGTGATGCGGTGACACGGATTGAGCGCTGAGAGTGGACATCGAGGAAGGCGACGACCGTGCTACGGCCGCCTCCGCCGGCTCTTCTGCTTGTGAGAGCCGGCTCCGGCGGCCTGAACAGGCAACGTGTCTCTTGACACCGCCGACGTCGTTAGAGATGACCCACTACCTGACAGTGAGCTCTATTGAGTCAGGAGGACCAGTATGAGTGTTCAGTCGCGATTGTTGAATCGGTTGCTGCTTGCCGCCGCCATGACACTTGTGTCCGCGTCTCTTGCGTTCGCGCACATCAGAATTGCGCCGACCGAATCGAGCCAGGGCGCGCGCGAGAAATACACGATGCGCGTGCCGAACGAGAAGCAGGTGGCGTGCATTCGTGTCGAGGGCGAATTTCCCGCCGGCGTCAGCATCTACGACTTCGAGTTCAAGCCAGGCTGGACGATCGACTTCAAGAAAGACGCCAAGGGCAAGATCGTCGGTGCGATCTGGACCGGCAAGATGGCGCCGTACGAATTCGTCGAGTTCGGCATGCTGGGCCTGAACGCCAAAGACGAGACGAGCCTCGTGTGGAAGTTCGTGCAGTACTACGACGACGGCACGAAAGAAGAGTTCACCGGCCCTCCCGGCTCGCGGCTGCCGTCGCCGGTGACGGCCCTCATACCAGCGAAGTAACCCGCGAAGGGTATTGTCAAGTTGAGGACGTGGCTGGCACAGTAGGCCGATGGACAGCCATGCCCGCAGCTATCACAGATACCGGTTTTCGCCGTTGATCATCAGTCACGCCGTCTGGCTCTACCACCGCTTCTGTCTGAGTTTCCGAGACGCTGAGAATCTCCTGGCGCAGCGGGGCATCACGGTCTCTTACG
>JADGOC010000329.1 GCA_017883165.1 Acidobacteriota bacterium | reverse complement strand
CTCCTCGCGGATGATCTGCTCCACCTTGCGGTGCACCCGCCACCCGAGTGGCATGTATGTCCACAGGCCGGCGCTCAGCTGACGGATGTAGCCGCCGCGCACGAGCAGCTTGTGCGACGCGGCTTCCGCGTCTGCCGGATCGTCGCGGAGGGTCGGAAGGAAGAGCTGAGAGGCTCGGGCGATCATCTGTTGTCCGCTGAGGCTACTCGACGGGAATCAACGACGCTTCGGCCATCGCGAGCGCGGCCGGCTTCGCCATCTTCAGTCGCTTCGGACGATTCATTCCGGCGGAGATCCACTTGTCGATCTCGAAGAAGAGCTCCTCGATGAGGATGTCGGACGAGACCTTCTTCAAGACGCGGCCGTGTGCGTAGACGAAGCCGACGTCGCGTCCGCCGGCGATGCCGAAGTCGGCGTCGCCTGCCTCCCCCGGTCCGTTGACCGCACAGCCGAGCACGGCGACCTCGAAGTGCTGCGGATATGTGCGGAGTCGCTCCTCGACCTTCTCGGCGAGCGTCTGCACGCCGACGTTGTCGCGGCCGCAGCTCGGGCACGCGATCATCACGGGCCCGCGCTCGCGCAGGCCGAGCGCCTTGAGGATCTCGAACGCGGTCTTGATCTCCTCGACGGGGTCCGCGGTGAGCGAGACGCGGATCGTGTCGCCGATCCCGTCGGTGAGCAGCGCGCCCATCCCGACCGCGGACTTGATCGAGCCGGAGAACGGCGTGCCCGCCTCGGTGACGCCGAGGTGCAACGGGTACGGCACCTTCTCGGAGAGCAGCCGGTAGGCGCGGATCATCGTCGGCACGTGGCTCGACTTGACGGAGATCTTGAAGTCGTGGAAGTCGAGGCTCTCGAGGAGGCGCACTTCCTCGAGCGCGGCCTCGACGAGCGCCTCGGCCTGGTCCTGTTGCGCAAGCTCGGCGAGATGCTTCGGCAGCGATCCGGAGTTCGCGCCGATGCGCATCGGGATCCCGGCGCGCTTCGCTGCTTCGACGACGAGGGCGACCTTGTCGGGCCCGCCGATGTTGCCCGGGTTGATTCGCACCGCTGCGACGCCGCCTTCGATCGCCTTCAGCGCGAGGCTCGCATTGAAGTGGATGTCGGCGATCACGGGCAGCGGCGAGAGCCGCACGATGCGCGGCAGTGCCTCCGCGTCCTCGAGCTTCGGCACCGCGACGCGCACGATCTCGCAGCCGGCCGAGGCAAGCGCGGCGATCTGCGCCGTCGTCGCAGCGACGTCGTGCGTCTTGGTGAGCGTCATCGACTGGACGACGACGTCCGCGCCGCCGCCGATCGCGACGCCGCCCACCGAAATCTGGCGCCGGCTGGCCATCACGTCAGTCTAGCCCTGAGGTTCGGCCCTACCCCAGGCTCAACAGACGCTGAGCTACGCCGGGCCGCGACCTGGTCGACTAGCCCGATTTGTGGGTGAAGTCGTTGCTCAGCGCGATGTACATCAGCACGAGGATCAGGGCGATCCCGGCCATCGAGACGCGCTCGTAGACCTCCCGGGCGAGTGCGCGTCGCCGGACGGCCTCGATGAGCGAGAAGAGGATGTGGCCGCCGTCGAGCGGGAGCAACGGCAGCAGATTGAGCAGGGCGAGCGACATGCTGATCAGGCCGAGCAGCTCGAGGTACCAGCTGAAGCCGATCTGAAGCGCGGCCTGCGACGTGCGGACGATCCCGACCGGGCCCGAGATCTGCGAGCGGTCACTCTTGTGGAAGATGTTTGCGAAGCCGGTTCCCGTGGAGGTGACTACCGCCCAGCACTCGTGCACGGCCTTCCCGAGGCTCGTGCCGAGTGGGTACGACACGAGCTCGGCGGTCGGTACGAAACCCCAGATCCAGCGCTTCTGCACACGGATCGTCTTGCGCGGGCCGAGCGTCAGTGCCTGCCCGTTGCGGCGGACTGTGACCGTGATCGGCGCGCCGCGGCTGGCGCGGATCAGCCTGGAGACTCCGTCGAACGTCGTGGCTGTGCGGCCGTTCACGGCGACGATCCGATCGCCCTTGTGGAGACCTGCTGCGGCGGCGGGCGTGTTGCGCTCGACCTGGCCGACCTTCGTGGTCGGGACATTCGAAGGCGCCCCGGTGGCGAACACGACGAGGAAGATGACGAACGCAACGAGGATGTTCGCCGCCGGGCCTGCGGCAATGATGGCGATGCGCTTCCACGTCGCCTGGTGCCAGTAGGCGTCGAGCCCGGTGCCCTCGTCGAGGTCGCGCAGCGCGCGATTTGCCGAACGGCGCGCCGAAGTCGAGAGCTGTGCACGGTCGATCTCGCCGCGGAGCTCGGGCAAGACGGCGCGCGCATCTGCGAAGTCCTCCGCATCGAGTGCGCGGCGCACGCGCTGGACGAACGGCAGGAGCGCAGGATCCTCGCGCACAGCGCCGGTCATGAACGTCTCGACGTCGCGGCCGGCGGGGCGATTCATGCCCGGGATGCGGACCATGCCGCCGAGCGGAATTGCACCGAGGCCGTATTCGATGCCCTTGCGCTGAACCTTGAAGACCGCCGGCGGGAAGCCGACGTAGAAGCTGCGCGGCCGGACACCGACGAGCAAG
>JADGOC010000328.1 GCA_017883165.1 Acidobacteriota bacterium | reverse complement strand
CCGAATCGCTGTTCGATCGTTTGAGCGCCGGCCTGGCGCAACCGCTTGCCGCCGAACCGGTCACGCTCGTGATCTTCGGCGGCACCGGCGATCTCGCGCACCGCAAGCTGCTGCCCGCGCTGTACAACCTGCACGTGGACGGCCTGCTGCCGCCCCGCTTCGCCGTTGTCGGCATCGGCCGTGGCGACCTCACCGACGAGGCGTATCGCGATTTCGCGAAGGACGGCGTCGTGCACTTCTCGCGG
Organism: Acidobacteriota bacterium; assembly: GCA_017883165.1. GTDB lineage: Bacteria > Acidobacteriota > Vicinamibacteria > Vicinamibacterales > CAVVIG01 > JADGOC01. The sequence continues at coordinate 2,331 of JADGOC010000328.1, read as the reverse complement.
CGTCCGCCCGACGAGGCGGTCTGGAAGATCTTCGCCGAGTCGCTGTATTTCGTGAGCGCGTCGTTCGACGATCCGAAGGCGTTCGCGCCACTCGGCTCACGACTCGATGTCATCGAGCACGAGCGGGGCTTGACCGGGAACCGCATCTATTACCTCGCCGTGCCGCCGTCGATGTTCGTGCCGACGGTGAAGAATCTGGCGCACGCCAAATTCATCGGGCCGCCCGACACGCCGCCGTTTTCGCGTCTCATCGTCGAGAAGCCGATCGGGCGCGACCTGGCGAGCGCGCTGACGATCGACGACGCCATCGCCGAGGTCTTCGACGAGAAGCAGATCTATCGGATCGACCACTATTGCGGAAAGGAAACCGTCCAGAACATCCTGGTGATGCGGTTCGCCAACAGCATCTTCGAGCCGCTGTTCAACCAGAAGTACATCGATCACGTGCAGATCACCGTCGCCGAGGAGGAAGGCGTCGGCACGCGGGCCGGCTACTACGATCAAGCCGGCGCGCTGCGGGACATGGTCCAGAACCACATCCTGCAGCTGCTCACGCTCGTCGCGATGGAGCCGCCGCGCTCACTCGACGCGGAAGTGGTCCGCGACGAGAAGCTGGAAGTGATCCAGTCGCTGCGGCCGATTGACGCCGCGGCGGTCGACAGCCAGGCGGTGCGCGCGCAGTACACCGCCGGGTTCGACCTGGGGTCGCCTGTGCCCGGGTACCGCGACGAGCCGGGCGTCGACACAGGCTCGCGCACCGAAACCTACGTCGCGCTGCAGTTCTTCGTCGACAACTGGCGGTGGGCCGGCGTCCCGTTCTTCGTTCGCACGGGCAAGCGGCTGCCCAAGCGCGCGAGCGAGATCTCGATTCATCTCAAGGGCGTGCCGCCGATTCTCTTCAACACCGACCCGGCCGCGCGGCTCGATCCCAACGTGCTGTCGATCCGCATTCAGCCGAACGAAGGGTTCGCCCTCGCGATCAGCTCGAAGATTCCCGGGCCGCGCGTGCGCATCTACCCCGTGAAGATGGATTTTCAGTACGGCAGCACCTTCGGCAACATCTCCCCGGAAGCCTACGAGCGGCTGTTGCTGGACGTGATGGCCGGCGATCCCACGCTCTTCATGCGGCGCGACACGGTCGAGGCCGCGTGGCGCTGGGTGATGCCCGTGCTCGATCGGTGGGCCGAACAGAAAGACGCGCCGCTCGCAACCTACGCGGCCGGCGACTGGGGACCACCGGAAGCGGATCGCCTGATCGAGTCGACCGGCCGGCGTTGGAGAGATCTGTGAGCGATCGACTCACGCGCGTCTCGTCGCCGGCCGCCATCGACGACGACCTGGCCGCCCTGTGGCGCGATGCCGCCCGCGACGCGCCGATCGCCCGGGCGCTGATGGCGAACCTCGTCGTCTACCGCGATTGCCCCGCCGCAGACGAGGTGGATTTGTCGGCGCCCCTCGAGGGTGTGCCGATCGATGAAGTGATCGAGCGCCATCCGTCGCGGCTCATCCGGCTCCACCACGGAGGACGCGCGGATCCGGGCGCGCCCGTCGGCGCGACGATCAGCGTCCTGCTGTTTGACACGGCCGGCGCGCGCTTCGGGGTCGAGGAAATCGCCGTGCGGTCCTCGTGCGCGGACGCCTCGCTGCCGTCGATCGTCCGCCGCCTGGCGCTCGGCGACATTCCGACCTCGATCTGGTGGACTGAGGATTTGTCGCGCTCGACGCCGCTCGAAGCGCTCGTGACGATGGGACGTCAGCTCCTGTACGACAGCCGTCGCTGGGCGGATCTGCGTCGGGGATTCCTCGCGCTGGCGGCGCTCGCCGCCCATCCGCACGGCCCCGACCTCGCCGATCTGAACTGGCGCCGCCTGACGCCGCTGCGGCAGGCGCTGGCGCACGCGGTCGTAGCCATCGGAGCGCCGCTCGACGCCCTCGACCCGCGCGCGCTCGGCTTGCGCGTCCGCCACGGGCGCAACGAACGTGCGCTGGCCTGGCTGCTGGCTGGATGGTTCTCCGCGCGGCTCGGCTGGACGGCGAACGACGAGTGGCCGGTGACGATCGAAGAGCAGCCAGACGGCGAAGCCATCCTCACCGTGTCACTCGGAGCGGGCGCGATCACGGCGACGATGACGGCGCAGCACGTGCTGGTGGACTACAACGGCCGCGTGGCGCCGTTCTCGATGGCCGTGCCTCACGAGAGCGAGGCCGAGGCCGTCGCGGCTGAGCTGAGGAGCCTGACCTACGACAGCGGCCTGCGCGACGCGCTCGCCGCCCTCGCCGCGCGACTTACTTCTTCAGGATCGCTTTGATCTGCTCGACCTCGACGCGGAT
>JADGOC010000327.1 GCA_017883165.1 Acidobacteriota bacterium | reverse complement strand
TCCTCGTGAACACGCGCAAATCGCCGGCGAGCGCCTGCTCATCCGACAGCTTGCGCTTCTGCGTCTCTTCGTCGGCCAGGACCGATAGCGGGGCGATGCGGACGATCGTGCCGTCCACGATGTACCCGAGCTTGTTGGCGCGCAGGATGATGTCGAGCGCCTGATCCCATGGCACCTCGTGCAGCGAGACGTCCACGGTGCCCACCACGGCCGGATCGATCACGATGTTCAGCCCGCTCTCTTCCGCGAACACGCGCAGCACGGAACGGAGATCGACGCCTTGGAAATCCAGGCTGATCGGGTGTCCCGTGTATTTGCGCGCGCCCGCCTGCTGATCGCCTGGCGTTTGCGCAGGCGGCGGCGTGGGCGCCGGGGCCGGCGCTTGTGCGGGCGCTGCCCGCGGCGCCAGCGCCACGACCGCCGCGGGCGGCGGCGTCACGACCGTTGGGGGCGGCGGCACCGGCGTGTTGGTGAGACCGAGCGCCGTGATGGGATCGATGGGATCGGCCGCCGGCGCCTGATCGAGCGCCTGCATGGCGTCGGGCGCGGCCTGACGCGTCATCGGCGGCAGCACGTACGGCGCCGCTTTCGCGGACGGTTTGTCGAAGTCGACGACGATCGTGTTGCGCTCGCTGCGCACGTGGTAGCCGACCGGCTGCGCGAGCGAGATGCGCACGCGTGAACCGGGGGCGCCGAGCGAATCGCCCGGCTCGATCCGGACCGCGGCGATCGGACTCTTCGCCGTTGCGGCAACCGAGTTGGCCAGGCCCTCCGATCCCACGTTGCGGAAATCGAGGAGCACGGTGAGGGCATCGGGCCGCGTCGCGACGTACGGCACCGGCACGCTCGTTTCAATCAGCAGCGACGCGCCTTTGCTGTTGACGCGCGAGGAAATCGCGGTCAGCCGCGGCGCCGCGGCCGCCGACGGATCGGCGAGTCCCGACGCGCGGACCAGCACTCCGGCCAGCGTCACCGACACGAAAAGGGCAAGGCCCTTCGTCACAGTCATCCCTTAGCGTCCTCGAGCGATCGCAACAGCTTGCGAATCTCCCGCTGCTTCACGAGCGACAGCGGATCGTTGACTTCCTGAATGATGATCAGCCCCTGCGGCGTGATCGTCTTGATGCGCCCATCGAGAAATTTGTCGCCCTGGTGGACGATGTAGGTCTTGTTGTCGGGCCCCTGCACCATCGCCACCAGCGCGCCGCGGCTCTGCAGGATGCCGCGCACCGAGATCTCCGACACCATCATGCCGGCCGCGCCTTCGCCCCGTTTCGACGCCGCCCGCGGCTCGCTGCCGGTGCCCAGCAGGTTCACGAACGGATCGCGCCGCCCTTCGGAGTTGTAGACATACGTTTCGGGCGGACGCGGCGGCTGCCCCGCCGGGGGCGTCTGCGCGAACGCGACGCCGGCGAGCGCCATCGCGGCGATCAGCACGGCGACGGCTTTCAACACGTTCGCGCGCATGCTTTACAGTCCCTTCGCCGCCGCAGGCGGGAGCACGGCGCCAGGCGTCGCGCCCGGCTTGGGCGCCACCGCCTTGTCCATCAACACGAACGTCGTCGCCACGCAAGAGGCACTGATCGTGGCATTGGGTTCCGGCAGCGGCTTGGCCTTGATGTCCACGGCGCTGATGTTGACGATGCGCGTGAACCGGCCGACGCGATCGAAGAAGGTCGCCAGGTTGTGGTACGTGCCGTCGAGATCCAGCGCGATCGGCCACTCGGCGTGCATCGTCTTGGTCACGGTCGGCGACGGCTTGAAGCTCTTGATCGTGACGTTGGACTGCGCCGCCACAGTCTGCAGCTGGCGCAGCAGAAACTGCGCGTCCTTCTCCTCGGGCAGGATCGCGCGCAGGTTGCTCAGCCGCCCTTCGAGATCCGTCACCTGCGCGCGGAAGTCGGCCAGCTTGTTCGCGGTCGTCAGTCCGCGTTGGATCTCGGCCCGAATCGCGGTGAGCTGCGTCTGCTTGGTGGCGATCTCGTCGCGCGCCGGCATCTCGTAGTAATAAAGAAATGCCCCAATGCCGCCCAGAGCCAGAATGACGAAGGCGCCGACCTGGCCGTACCACGGTAGTTTCGTGAGACTGAGTTCCATCTGCTTTACGCTACCCAGCCGTATCGGGGGCTCTTCCCCTCGGCTTTAACGGCCCTGCCCGCCCCTGCATGAGATTTCCCGGCCATCACGCTACGCCCCCGGCTTCGCGGCACCCGGCCTAGCCACCGGCGGCGGAGGGGGCGCTTGAAACTGCGCTTTGATCGTGAACTTGACGAGCTCGCCGGGCGGCGTCGCCAGCGCCTCGGTCGTGCTGCTGACGATGTCGATCGATTTCTTGAAGAAGCCCGACGCCTCGAGGTTCGACACGAAGTCGGACACCGAGGTCTGCGACGTGCACCGCCCGTCGATCGTGACCTCGTTCGGCAACTTCGCGTCCTGCTTCAGTTCGGTCAGCCATAGCATCGGCGGCAGCGCGCGGCTGATCTGATCGAGCATGTGGACCGGGCCGCTCTGCCCTTTGCGCAACTCCTCGATCAGGCTGACGCGCTGCTGCAGCTGCGCCTTGCGCTGATCGAACTGCTGCACCTGCTG
>JADGOC010000326.1 GCA_017883165.1 Acidobacteriota bacterium | reverse complement strand
ACGCGTCCGAGTTCCTCCATCAAATAGGCGTAGGACAGGCCGTGGAAGCCGTAGCGCTCGACGCCCTTTGCCGCATAGCGCCGCGGGATCGGCAGCAACTTCGCGACCCGCGGCATGGTGCGGTGAAATGCAGTGTCAAAGCACGCCACCTGGGGCAGCTTTGGATGGCGCCGTCTGAACGCCTCGATCAGCCCGATCTCGCTCGGCAGGTGATCGGGGTCATAGGGGGTGATACGGTGCAGTTCCGCGAGCAGCTTCGGTGTGACCCGCTCCGGCTCGGAATGCTTCATGCCATGCACCACGCGGTGTCCCGCGGCTTTGACCGACGCGAAGACCGGCTGTGCTTCGAGCCAATCCAGGAGAAGATCCACCGCTGTGTGGTGGTCGTCCGCGACGATGCGGCGAGGGAATTGCGGTTTTCCGGCCGGATCGCGGATGACCAAATTCGTGCCCTTCAAACCAATGCGATCGATCTTCCCATCGAGCCGCCGCCGCGGCGTTTCGCCTGCCTCGTACACCGCGAACCGGATGCTCGACGAGCCGCCATTGATTGTCAGGACGCAGGGCAACACAGGTTTCATGGGTCAACCACGTTGACAAACCCACCGGCCGTGACTCGTGCGTGCAGGCGGTACGCGGCTACAAAGCGTCGATGAAGGCCGCCATCCGCTTGCGCTGGTCAGGATCGGGCAGGCGGCCGCGCATGGCGCCAAGATTGTCAGCCATGTGCGCCGGGTTGGAGGTGCCTGGAATGACCGTGGTGACCCGCTCGTCAGCGAGCAGATACTTGAGGAAGAACTGTGCCCAGCTGCCGGCGAAGCCCTTCGCCCAATCGGGAATCTCCTTGCCGCGCACCGTGCGAAACAGGCGACCGCGACCGAACGGCAGGGCCGTCAGCACGCCGGTCTTGACCTCGGCCGCGAGCGGCAGGATGCGCTCCTGCGCGGCGCGATCATCGAGCGAATAGTCGATCTGCACAAAGTCCGGTTTCTCGTGTTCGAGCACCGCTTCGATCGCGGCGAAATCGCGGTGCGAGGTGGACGTGATGCCGATGTAGCGGCACAGACCTTGCGCCTTCCACGCCCTGAATTGCGCCAATGATTGGCGCGGATCGCGCACGTTGTGGAGCTGCAGCAAATCGACCTTCGCCGTTCTGAGACGCGCCAGCGAGCGCTTAAGCTCTGCCGCGTCCGGCGCCTCCAGCTTGGTGGCGACGAAGACCTTGTCACGCAAACCGGCGGCGGCAACGACGTTGCCGAGCACACTCTCGGCATCTCCATAGGACGAGGCCGTGTCGACAAGCCGGCCGCCGGCGTCCACCAGCGTCTGGACGACCTGCGCCGCGGCGCGCCGCGTCTGCTCGTCGTCGCTGTCGAACACAGTGGCCGTGCCCAGGCCAACCACCGGCACGCGCTCGCCCGTGTTCGGGATGGCACGCGTGATGGGCGGTGCCTCGTTGGTCTGTGCGAAGGCGGGCCGCGCCAGCAACTCCGCGGCCGCGAGCGCGGAAAATTCGCGGCGGGTGATACGGGTCATCGTCAGTCTCCTTGAGCCAGCGCGCCCAGCCGGGCAGCGCGGCGCTCGTGCATGCGCCCCAGCGCCGTCGACAGCACGAGCCATCCGGCCACCACGGGCAGCGCGCAAAGCGCGATTGCACCGAGTTTGAGCCCGAGCGCCTGCAAGCTGTCGAACATCCAGCCGTACAACGCGTCGGAGCCACGATAGATCACCACGTCGATCAGGTTCTTCGCCTTGTACTTCTCCTCGCGCGCGACCACGGTGAAGAACACCTGGCGCGCCGGATTGGCGATCGCGAAGTTCATCCAACGCTGCACCACTTGGAACACCATCACGACGACGAGGCCGGGCGCCAGCGCCAGCGCCGTGAAGCCGACGATGTACACCACCGGCAGCGCGCCGGCCGCCACACCGGTGCCAAACCGCTCGAGCAGCCGCCCGGTGGCGAAGACCTGCGTCGTCAGGGTCAGCAGCCCGACCACCAGGTCGATGCTGGCGAAGATTCGCGTCTGCGCGCCGGCCCCATGGACCGCCGCGGCCACGACATTGGCTTGCGCGAAATAGAGAATCGTCGCGCCGAACGACAGCAGGCTGACCCACGCGCCGACGCCGAGCAGATACGGGGAGCGGATCAGCTCGGGCAGCGCGGCCAAGGCGCTGCCGCCGACACTGCGCTCGTCGCGCTGCGGACCCTGCGGCGCACCGGTGCTGCGCTCGAGCCGGTGGACGCAGAACACGGCGAGTTCGAGAAACACGATCGCGGCGATCAGAAGGTTGGCGGGGCCGAGGGGTACCGACAGGACGATCGTGATCACCGGGCCCAGCAGGCCGCCGGCCGTGCCGCCGGCGCCGATGAAGCCGAACAGGCGCTTGCCTTGTTCGCTGGTGAAGAGGTCGGCCATGAACGACCAGAACACCGCGACGGCAAAGAGGTTGAATACGCTGACCCAGACGAAGAAGACGCGCGCCACGATCACCGGCGCGATGCCCAACGTCAGCAGCAGCCAGAACAACGCGAGATTGGCGACGAAGAACTGATAGACGATGGGGATGAACCGGGCGCGCGGCAGCCTCGCCA
>JADGOC010000325.1 GCA_017883165.1 Acidobacteriota bacterium | reverse complement strand
GTGCCCGTGCCGAACACCCCCGCCGACGACCTGACGATCGGGCCCGGCACGGCGACGCCGACGCCGGCCCCGAAGGCTGCCGCCAGGTTCGTTCCGGGCGCCGTGCTGGCTGGACGGTACCGCCTCGTGGCGCTGCTCGGCCGCGGCGGCATGGGCGACGTGTATCGAGCCGAAGATCTCACGCTCGATCAGACGGTCGCGCTGAAGTTTCTCTCCGAAGGCGTGACGCACGACGCCGCCAGGCTGGCACAGTTCCACAACGAGCTGCGGATCGCGCGTCAGGTATCGCACAAGAACGTTTGCCGTCTGTACGATTTGGGCGAGGCCGACAGCCGCCGCTTCATCACGATGGAGTACGTGGACGGCGAGGATCTCGCGTCGTTGCTGCGACGGATCGGCCGCCTGCCGCACGACAAAGCGGTCGAGATCGCCCGGCAGCTCTGTGCCGGGCTCGCCGCGGCGCACGAGCGCGGCGTCCTGCACCGCGATCTGAAGCCGGCCAACATCATGCTCGACGGCGAGGGCCACGTCCGCATCACCGATTTCGGCCTGGCGATTGCCGAAGGCGACGCCGAGGCGGTGCACGCCGGCACGCCGCAATACATGGCGCCCGAACAGCTCGCGGGGCAGCCGGCGTCGGTCAAAAGCGATCTCTACGGGCTCGGCCTCGTGCTCTTCGAGATCTTCACCGGCCGCCGCGCGTACGACGCGAAGACGTTCAACGACCTCGTCCAGTTGCACCAGAGCGGGGCGATCACGACGCCGTCATCGGTCGTCCGCGATCTCGATCCGGTCATCGAGCGCGTCATCCTGCGCTGCCTGGCGCGCGATCCGGCCGAGCGGCCGGCCTCGGCGCTCGCGGTCGCCGCGGCATTGCCCGGCGGCGATCCGCTCGCGGCGGCGCTGGCGGCCGGCGAGACACCCTCTCCAGAAATGGTCGCCGCGGCTGGCGCGACGAGCGCGTTCAATCCGCTCATCGGCGTCACGCTGGTGGCCGTCGTCGTCGCGGGGCTCATGGGTCTCGCCATGTTGTGCGACACGCAACTGCTCGTGGCGCGCGCGCCGCTCGACACCTCGATCGACGCGCTCGAAGGGCGTGCGCGCGAGATCGTGGCGACGTTGGGATACACCGAGCGGCCGGTGGACACCGCCCACGGCATCGGCTCGTACGGCGAATACGTGAACTACGTGGCCCGCACGAACCGTCAGCCCTCGCGCTGGGACGGGCTCGCCACCGGCTACATCTCGCCCCTCAGGTTCTGGTATCGATCCAGCCCGCGCGACATGATCCCGCTCTCCACCGACACCTCGCCATCGGTGAACGATCCGCCGCACGTGATCTCGAACATGGTGACGGTCGTGCTCGACACGCGCGGCCGGCTGTCGGATCTTCTCGCGGTCGCGCCCCAGCTCGACACGTCGGCGGCCGCGGCGGCGCCCACCGACTGGACGCCTCTCTTCACGGCGGCGGCGCTGCCGTTCGCCGAGTTCCACCGCGTCGATTCCCAGTGGACGCCGCGCGTCTATGCCGACGAGCGCGCCGCGTGGGAAGGCCCGATGCCGGGTGAGCCGGCGACGCGGCTGCGCGTCGAGGCCGCGGCCTATCGCGGCAAGGCGGTGTCATTCCAGATCATCGGCCCGTGGACGACGCCGACGCGCATGCAGCAGACGCCGAAGACGACGTCGGCGCGCGTCATCGCCGTGATCGGAACCGCGCTCGCCCTGCTGCTTCTCGCGGCCGCGATCGCGCTGGCGCGCTACAACCTGCGCGTCGGCCGAGGCGATCGCCGCGGCGCCTGGCGCCTGGCGCTGTTCATGCTCGGGGTGTTCGTGCTGGCGTGGGCGTTCGGCGCGCGCCATCGTGCCGACCTGCAAGTCGAATCGAACGACTTCTTCATCGCCGTCGCGTTGGCGCTGCTGAACGTTGGGATCCTGTGGCTGCTCTATGTCGCGCTCGAGCCGTACGTGCGCCGCTACTGCCCGGACCTGCTCTTCTCCTGGTCGCGCCTACTCGGCGGGCAGATCCGCGATCCGCGCGTGGGCCGCGACATCCTGATCGGGGTCGCGACCGGCGTGTTCGTGACGATCGCGTTGTTCCTGTTTCGCCTGACGCCGATGCTGACGGGCGCGCCTCCCCCCGTGCCGAAACCGATCAACTATCAGTTTCTGCTGGGATCGAGATACGCGATCTCAGCCGTACTGAGAATCGTGCCGAACGCGATGCAGAACGCCATGTTCACGACGCTGGTGTTTGTCGTCACGCGCGCGATCACGGGCCGCCTCTGGGCGGCGGCGGCCGTGGCCATCGCGTTCTTCGGCATATTCGTGGCCGGCGAAGCGGGCGACTCGCTGTTGTTCAACGTGCTGTTCTCCGCGCTGTTCTCGGGCATGTTCGTCTTCACGCTCATGTACTTCGGGCTGCTCGCGCAGGTGGCCGCGTTCTTCGTGCAGCAACTGCTGGTGAACGGCGTTCTCACCGCGGACATGTCGAAGATGTACGCCGCCACGAGCGTCTGGCTGATGCTCACGATTGCCGGCCTCGCCGCGTTCGGCTTCTACGCCTCGCGCGCCGGGCAGCCGCTGTTCGGCCATCTGCTCC
>JADGOC010000147.1 GCA_017883165.1 Acidobacteriota bacterium | reverse complement strand
GGGCGAGGGGCTCAGCTTCGCCGACGGCGAGTGGAAGCACCGCAGCGATCTGAAATCGGTCGTGGAGGTTATCACCGACGGCGTGCCGGACACCGGGATGAACGCGTTCAAAGGCAAAGTCTCGCCGGAAGAGATTCAGGCGCTGGCGAAATACGTCCGGTCGCTGGACAAGAAGTTGAAGTAGGCGTCCTGCCTGTCTATGTCGCAGATCAACGTCGCGCTCATCGGCTACGCGTTCATGGGGCGCGCGCACAGCAACGCGTACCGCCAGGTGTCCGTCTTCTTCACGCCCGCGCTGACGCCGCGGATGAAGGTCCTCTGCGGCCGCAACCGCGCGAAGGTCGAGCACGCGGCGCGGCAGTACGGCTGGGACGAGGCCTCGATCGACTGGCGTGACGTGATCGCGCGCCCGGACATTCAACTCATCGACATCAGCACGTCGGGCGACTCGCATGCGGAGATCGCCATCGCGGCCGCGGAAGCGGGGAAGGCGGTGATCTGCGAGAAGCCGCTGGCTCGCAGCCTCGCGGAAGCCGAACGAATGCTCGCGGCCGTCCGCACGGCGCGCGTCACGAACATGGTGTGCCACAACTACCGGCGCGCGCCGGCGGTGATGCTCGCACACCAGCTGATCGGCGAAGGCGTGCTGGGGCAGATCCGTCACTTCCGCGGCACGTATCTGCAGGACTGGCTCGTCGATCCGAGCGCGCCGCGCTCGTGGCGGCTGGATCGCGCGAAAGCCGGGGCCGGCACGCTCGGCGACATCGGATCGCACGTCATCGATCTCGCGCGGTTCCTCGTGGGCGAGATCACCGACGTCACCGGCGCGCTCGATACCTTCATTAGGGAGCGGCCGCTGCCCGACGATGCATCCACGAAGGCGCCCGTGACCGTGGACGATGCGGCCGCGGCGGTGGTGCGGTTCGCGAATGGCGCGCTGGGGACGATCGAGGCGACGCGCTACGCGACCGGCCGGAAGAACCACAACCGTTTCGAGATCAACGGGAGCCTCGGCAGCGTCGCGTTCAATCTGGAGCGGATGAACGAGCTGGAGTTGTATCTGGCGTCGGACCCGGCCGCGGTGCGTGGGTTCCGCACGATTCTCGTGACCGATCCCGCTCATCCGTACATCAAGGCGTGGTGGCCGCCCGGGCACACCATCGGGTGGGAGCACACCTTCACGCACACCGTCTACGATCTGCTGGAGGCGATGGCGACCGGCACGCCGGCGTCTCCCAGCTTCGAGGACGGCGTCGCCACTCAGCGCGTGATGGACGCCATCGAGCGCGCCGCGGCGGCGAGGAACTGGGTCACTCTATGAAGATCGGCGTGTTCGCGGTGCTGTTCGGCGAGAAGCCCTTCGAGGAGACGCTCGACTATTTGAAAGATGCCGGCGTCGATGCGGTGGAGATCGGGTGCGGCGCGTACCCCGGCGACGCGCATTGTCAGCCGGCGGCGTTGCTTGGCAACGACGGGAAGCTGAAGGCGTTCAAGCAGGCGGTGGAGCGGCGCGGCCTCGTCATCAGCGCGCTCAGCTGCCACGGCAACCCGATCCATCCGCAGCGCGCGATCGCCGCGGACCATCACCGCGCCTTCGAGCAGACCGTGCGGCTCGCGCGCGCGCTCGGCGTCGATCGCGTCGTCACCTTCAGCGGCTGCCCGGGCGGCGATCCGAAGGCGGAGCGGCCGAACTGGATCGTGGCGCCGTGGCCGCCCGAATACCTCGACATGCTCGCGTGGCAGTGGAACGAGCGCGTGCTGCCGTATTGGAAGGATGCCGCGCGCCTCTGCAAGGACTCCGGCGTGAAGGTGGCGATCGAAATGCATCCCAACTTCATCGTCTACAACCCGGAGACGATGATGCGGCTGCGGGAGATCGCGCCCGGCACGATCGGCTGCAACTTCGACCCGAGCCACATGTTCTGGCAGGGCATCGATCCGGCGGCGGCGATCCGCGCGCTCGGCGATTGCATCTATCACTGCCACGCGAAGGACTGCAAGATCGACGCGCGGAACACCGCGGTGAACGGCGTGCTCGACGGGAAGCGCTACACCGAGGAGCTCAAGCGCTCGTGGATCTTCCGCACGGTCGGCTACGGCCATGGCGCCGACGTGTGGAAGGGCATCGTCAGCACGCTGCGGATGGTCGGCTACGATCACGTGCTCAGCATCGAGCACGAGGACAGTCTGATGTCGGGCCCCGAGGGGCTGCGGAAGGCGATCGCGTTTCTGAAAAGCGTCGTGATCGCCGAACCGGCCGGCAGCGCGTACTGGGCGTAAGGCGCGCGCAGCAGGCGCGCATGTCAGGTCACCGAAGTGGCGCTGGGCGGCGCGAAGAGAGGCTCGGTCTCCTTCGACAGCAGCACCCACAAGCCGTAGATCCCGACGATCGTGCCGAACGGGACCATGATGAGCTCGAAGACGCTGATCACGATGCCGCCGATGCGGGCCCACGAACGCCGCTGGTACAGCCCGACGCCGACGATGATCCCCGGGAGCGAGAGCACCACGATGAAGGTGACGAGCACCAGCCCCACGATGCCGACGATCGGCACCGCGACGGCGGCGTCGGGATCGCCGGACGTGCCGACGATCCCCGCCGCACCGCCGAAGACGAGCAGGAAGAAGAACGCGCCGCAGAGGCCCATCACGCCCATGACGATGTGCAGCACACCGAGTACTTTGACGTGTGTTTCCATGTCGTCTCCCCCCTACCTCTCCAACGGCACCACCGTGAACGACTGCGGCGATCCGATCGGCGTCACATCGGTGCCGATCATCTTGCCAAGCACCGCGTGATAGCGTCCGGGCGCGACGAGCGGCGCCTGCTGGCCGCGGCCGCCGCCAAACGGCGCGCCGCCCTGGCCGCCGCCCGCGCCGCGTCCGCCCTGGCCGGGCTGCGCCGGAGGCGGATCGGTCCGCAGATCCCACGCGACGCGGTGGATCCCGGCGCTCTTCGGCAGCGCCTGATTCCGCTCGCTGTCCATCCGCCGAATCTGCTTTCCCGCGTCGTCGGTGATCGTCACGACGACCTTCGTGTCGGCCGGCAGATCCTGCCGGACGCTGTAGGTGAGCACGGCGCCGAACGGCGGGTTAGGCGCCGTCCAGTTGCCGGCCATCGGCCCGGTGCCCGCCGCGCCAGCAGGATTCTGCGTGCCGCCGGCTACGGCAAACAGATACGCATCGCGCAGGGAGAAAAGATGCGCCTCGTCGGAAAGCGCCTGCGGCGTGATCTCGCGCAGCGGACTGTAGTCGTCCAGCACGTAGAAGCCGCGACCGAACGTCGCGACCACCAGATCGTTTTCGCGGCGCTGGACGGTCAGATCGCGGACCTGAATCGTCGGCATGCCGCCCTTGAGCTGCACCCAGTGGCCGCCGCCATCGACGCTCGTGAACAATCCGGACTCGGTGCCGGCGAACAGCAAGTTGCCGTTGACGTGATCCTGGACGACCGACCATATGTCGTGCCGCGCCGGCAAGTCGCCGGCGATCGACGTCCACGTGCGGCCGCGGTCGCTGCTCTTCACCAGGTACGGCGTGTAGTCGCCGCGCTGCCAGTTGTTCAGCGCCACGAACACCGTGTTCGCATCGCGCGGTGACGCGAAGACGTCCGACACGTAGGTCCACTGCGGCACGCCGGGGAACTGCTCGATCTTGCGCCAGTTCTTGCCGCCGTCCTCGGTGACCTGCACCAGGCCGTCGTCGGTGCCGACGTAGATCAAGCCTTCGAGCACCGGCGATTCGTCGAGCGACACGATGTTGCTCAGCGCCGTCGTCGCCTGATCCTTGAAGACGGCGTCGGCCGGCCAGATCTTGCCCATGATCGGAATCTCGTTCTTGTTCAGATTCCGCGAGAGGTCCGGGCTGATCTTCGTCCAGCTGTCGCCGCGGTCGTCGCTGCGGTAGAGAAAGTTGCTGGCCCAGTAGAGCCGCTTCGATGAATGCGGGCTGACGATGTAGGGCGCGTCCCAGTTGGTGCGGTCGCCGGCGCCGCGACCGCCGCCACGGCCCGCTCCTGCCTGTCCAGCCCTTCCAGCCCCTCCTGCCTGTCCAGCCGCTCCCGCCTGTCCAGCACCTCCCGCCTCTCCTGCCGCTCCCGCCCGTCCAGCCCCCGCCTCTCCTTCAGCAGGCGGCTGCCCCCCGCGCGACGCCGGCGGCCGGATGTTCTTCGATTCGTACGTGTGGAGATCGAGGCGCGTGATATTGCCGTCCTGCGACGACGCGTAGACGATGTTCGGATCCTCGGGATCGTTGCGCGTCTGAAAACCGTCGCCGCCGCCGACGATGTACCAGTCGCTCGTCCGGATGCCCCAGCGATTCGTCGTGCGCGACGGTCCGCAATGCGACCAGTTGTCCTGTGCGCCGCCGCAGATGTGATAGAACGGCTTCGCGTTGTCGGTCGAGACGCGGTAGTACTGCGTGATGGGCAGGCTCGCGAAAAAGCGCCACGACGCGCCGTCGTCGTAGGTTTCGTACAAGCCGCCGTCGTTGCCGATGAGCATGTGATGGCGGTCGACCGGATCGAAGACGACCGCATGATGATCGACGTGCATCCCGAGGTTCTCGAAGTTCACGCGCTGGAACGTCTTCCCGCCGTCGGTGCTGCGCTCGAGGTTCGTGTCCACCGACCAGATCGTGTCGGGGCGATACGGATCGACGAAGATCTCGAAGTAGTAATTCGGATCGCCGCCGCGATAGATGTCGTCGGTGGGGCCGCGCCCGCCAAACGGCGGCTGCGCGCCTTCGCCACCAGCCCCTCCCGCCTGCCCTCCAGGCCCCGCCGGACCGCCGCGTCCGCCGCGGCCTTCGACGACCATGTGTCCAATCCGCGACCAGCTTGCGCCCGCATCATCGGATCGATAGAAGCCGGCTTCGGCCGGCTTCGCGCTGACGAGCGCGAACAGCGTGGCTGGCGACTTGCGGCCGTCAATCGCGAGCGCGATGCGCCCCGTGTCCTCCTTCGGCAGCCCCTTCGAGAGCTTCGTCCACTTGCGGCCGCCGTCGGTCGTCTTATAGATGCCGCTCTCGGGGCCGCCGCCGATCAACTGCCCGACCGCGCGTCGGCGCTGATACGCGGACGCATAGAGGATGTCCGCGTTCTTCGGATCGAAGACGATGTCGTTGACGCCCGTATCGGGGCTGATCGTGAGGACGGCGTTCCACGTCGCGCCGCCATCGATCGTTTTGTACAGTCCGCGCTCGCCGCCGGCTGACCAGAGCGGCCCCTGCGCGGCAACGTAGACAACGTTCGAGTTGCGCGGGTCGATCAGCACTTTGCCGATGTGCTCCGAGGTGGCAAGGCCCATGCGCGTCCACGTCTTGCCCGCGTCGGTCGACTTGTAGATCCCGTCGCCGAAATGGGCGCTGCGCTGGCTGAGGTTTTCACCGGTTCCGAGCCAGACGACGTCGGAGTCTTTCGGATCGATGACGACGCAACACAGCGTGAACGAGCCGCCATCGTCGAACACCGGCGTGAAGGTGATGCCGCGGTTGACGGTCTTCCACAAGCCGCCGAACGCCGACGCGACGTACCACGTATTGGGATTCTTCGAGTCGATCGCCACGTCGGCGATACGGCCCGTCGAGAGCGCAGGGCCGATGCTGCGTAGCTCGAGGCCCTTCAAGGCGTCGGCGGACAGACGATCCGCGCCGGGTCCCTGGCCCGCGCTCAGCGCGCCCGTCGCCGCCACACCGATCACCGCTGCCATCAACAGAATCGATCGCTTCATCGAGGTCACTCAGGAAATGGATAAATGCCGAGTAGGGACGGCCGAATTCTCGCAGCTATTGGCGACCGGCGCAATCACCTCGAGCGCCGGCGCCAGCGGAGGAGCCCATCCACCGAGAACGCGTCATCGTCGCGCGGGAACACCAGCACGAACAACAGCAGCGCGAGTCGGGGAATGACATGTTCGTGAAAAGGATAGAGCGGCTCTTTTAGAAGATGCCCGAACGTTACCAGGACCAGCACGCACCCGAGCGCGACGAGCGCCTCACGGATGCGCCAGCCGAGCATCAGCAGCGCGCCGCCGATGAGCTCGACGAACGGCACGACGACGCCGGTGGCCCACAGCGACCACAGCGGCAGGAACGTGTCGGCGTAGGGAAGGAAGTACTTGCGCGCGTGCCCGAGCGGACCGAGATCGAACACCTTGTAGACACCGGCCATGAAAAAGATCAGGCCCAGCACTTCGCGGGCGAAGAACAAAGCCCACGCGCGGCCCGCGGCGTTCGGTGAATCGGTCACGCCGCCTTCGCGATCGGCTCGGGTGCCCGCGCCGTGGGGTGCCCGGGATTGAAGAGCAGTGCGAACAGCACGAGGACGATGGCGGCGCCCGCCGCGGGCACGATCCAGATGCCACGCCAGTCGTGCGCGCCGCTCGGCAGCGCGTAGGCGTCAACCACGCGCCCCGACACGAATGCGCCGATGAAGTAGCCGACGCCGTTGGTGACGAAGTTGAGGAAGCCCTGCGCGGCGGCGCGGATCTTCTGGCCGGCCTGCTGGTCGGTGTAAATCTGCCCGCTCACGAAGAAGAAGTCGTAGCAGACGCCGTGCAGCAGAATGCCGGCGTAGATGAGCCACATGCCCGCGCCCGCGTCGCCGTAGCCGAACGCGAGGTAGCGCAGCGCCCACGCCGCCATGCCGACGAGCATGATCCACTTGATCCCGAGCCGCGTCAGCAAGACCGGCAGCAGGAGCATGAAGAAGATCTCGCTCATCTGGCCGAACGTCTGGATGAAGGCCGGCTCGGGCGCGCCGATCTCGTTCAGAAACGGATTCGCGAACGTGTAATAGAACTGCAGCGGAATGCACAGCAGGAACGATCCCAGCACGAAGATCGTAAAGTACCGATCCTGGAGCAGATGCAGCGCGTCGAGTCCCAGCGCGTCGCGAAGTAAGAAACGGCCGCCCGCGGCTTTCGGCGGCGTGTGCGGCAGCGCCAGCGAGAAGAGACCCATCACGACCGACGCGCCGGCCGCGAGCTGCATCGGCAGCGCGAGCGCGTCCGCCTTGAGCACCTTGCCGACGATGATGCCGGCGGCGATCCAGCCGATTGTGCCGAGGACGCGGATCATCGGGAAGTCGCGCGCCGGATTCTCCACATGGTGAAACGCCACCGAGTTGGTGAGCGATAGCGTCGGCATGTAGCACAGCGCGTACAGAATGAGCAGCGGATAGAACGTCGCCCAGTCGGTGCGCGTCGAGACGCCCCACATCAGCGCCGCCCCCGCCAGGTGCAAGACGGCGAGCAGCTTTTCCGACGCGAAAAAACGATCGGCGACGACCCCGAGAAAGAACGGTGACACGAGCGCCGCGATCGCCGTTGCGCCGTACGCGAGGCCGATGTACGCGCCCGAGAAGCCGAGCGTCTTCCCCAGGTACGTGCCCATCGTGACGAACCACGCGCCCCAGATGAAGTACTGGAGAAACATCATCACGGAGAGCTTGGCCTTCACCATACTCATGGCAGCTCCCGCGCGCGGATGTTGCGGAACGCGAGCGCGCCGTCGTGGTCGCCCTGCAACGCGAAGTGTCCTTTCCGGGCACGGCCGTAGTGGGGCCACACGGCGAACTTGCTCGCCTTGACCTTCGCCTCCCAGTCCGGACTCCAGAGCTCGTACTCGAGCAGCTTGACGTCGTTCAGCCAATGCTCGACGTGCGCGCCTTTGGCGACGATGCGCGTCTTGTTCCATCCGCCGACCGGCTTCAGATGGCCGGGAGGCGAGGGATACAGTCCGTACGCGGCGCCGGCGCACGTGAGCCGCGTCTTGTTGTCCGACGCCTTCTCGTCGTCCAGCAGTTGATATTCGGGAGCCGTCCAGTAGATGTGGTCGTACTCCTCGGTGCCGCGATAGAAGACGCCGCTGTTGCCGGCTTCTCCGATCTTCCACTCGAGCTCGAGCTCGAAATCGCCGAACTCGTCTTTCGACACGATGTCGGCCACCGGCGTGTCTTTGGCGAGCGTGCCGGCCGCGATGTGCCAGGCGGGCGGAATGATGGTGCTCGAATAGCCACGCCAGGCGTCGAGCGACGTGCCGTCGAACAGCACGCGCCACGCCGAGCGCTGGGCTCCCGCCGATTGGGGAGGCCGGCCGTCAGGCCGCGCTGACGGCGTGGCCGCCAGTGCCGCGGCGGCAACAGCCGCGGCGCAAACCGTCGCAATGCGCAACCGGCCGGTGATGGACATAAAGGCAGGCGCAGGCTAACGTGCGCGGGAAGGAAGGTCAAGCAGCATGGCCCCCATCACCAGACGGGAGTGGCATCGGCTGACGCTCGGCGGGATCGCCGGCGCGGCAGCCGGGATCGCGGGCGCGGACGCGCTCTGTGCGCGGCCGCAGACGCCGGCCGCCGGCCGGCCCGCTTCGCTGGTGCGCGGCGTGCAGATCGGGGTGCAGAGCTACAGCTTTCGCGATCGCCCACTTGACGCGACCGTCAACGCGATCGCGGCGATCGGCATCAGCAGCTGCGAGCTCTGGCAGAACCACGTCGAACCGCGAGTCCCGCGAGACGAGCTCCGCCGGTGGCGCCTGACGGTGCCGATGGAGCATTTCACATCGGTGCGGCGAACATTCGACCGCGCGGGCATCGAGCTGTACGCGTACAACCTGAGCTTCCAGGACGATTTCACCGACGAAGAAGTCCGGCGCGGGTTCGAGATGGCGGCGGCGCTCGGCGTGAAGGTGATGACGGCGTCGGCCAATCAGGGCGTCGTCACGCGGGTCGCCCCGTTGGCCGAGCTCTTCAAGATGCGCGTCGGGATGCACAATCACTCGCACATCGCGCCGAACGAGTTCGCGACCCCCGACGATCTCACACGCGCGATGGCGGTGTCGTCCTACATCGACGCTAACCTCGACATCGGCCATTTCACGGCGGCGAATTTCGATGCCGTCGCGTTCCTCGCGGCGCACCACGACCGCATCGTCACGCTCCACATCAAGGATCGGAAGCGCAACGACGGCGACAATGTGCCGTTCGGGGAGGGCGACACGCCGATCAAGCCTGTGCTCGCGCTCCTGCGCGACCGGAAGTGGGCGATTCCGGCCAACATTGAATACGAATACGACGGCGGGGATACGGTCCGAGAAGTGAAGCGCTGCTTTGAATACTGCAAGGCCGCGCTCGAAGGCGCTCAGCCTATCTAAACGCTGCGGCGTCACCGAGGAGTAATCCGGTTTCCTTAGCGACTCCACATCCAGCTTGTTCAAAGCTGATAGACTCGATTCCAGCGAGGCTCTGGGAGCCCGCG
>JADGOC010000324.1 GCA_017883165.1 Acidobacteriota bacterium | reverse complement strand
CGTGAACCCGGGCGGCACCGGCAGGCCGGCGTTGGTCATCTCGGCGAGGCCGGAGCCCTTGCCGCCGAGGAGATCTTTCATGTTCCGGTTGCCGTCGGCCTTGCCGTTGCCGAAGAAGTACACGTACTTCTTGTGGCTGGTGGCTCGTGACTGGTGGCTGGATTTCTTTGCGGTCGGCTTCTTAGACATTAGGGCTCCGTCGGACGAATCTGGTAATTGGGTGATATCACGACGATCAACGCAGAGCTCGCAGAAACCGCAGAACTATTTCTCCTCGACCACTATTTCCGAAATATCGGCCAACCGGAGAATCAACGCTTCCAGGCGACGCAATAAACGCAGACGCGCCTCCCGTACCGCCGGGTTCGGCGCCATGACCAACACGTCAGCAAAAAACCTGTCCACG
Source organism: Acidobacteriota bacterium (assembly GCA_017883165.1). Classification (GTDB taxonomy): domain Bacteria; phylum Acidobacteriota; class Vicinamibacteria; order Vicinamibacterales; family CAVVIG01; genus JADGOC01. Next base: position 2,197 of record JADGOC010000324.1, on the reverse strand, counting down.
GCTGGACCAAATCGGGCCGCTTCCGCAAACGCTTCCCGATAGCCATCGCCTTTTTGCAGGACCGATTCAATGATCGGACGCCGACGCTCGATCTCGTCGAGCAATGCGCGTTCGGCCGGTTCGCTTAACCGCGACTCGAGACTCGGACCGATCGCCTCCAGCTTGACGAACTGCTCCTGGGGCAGTTCCTTCGCGATATTCCGAACACGCTTGAAGGCGGTCGCGAGCTGCTGAAAGGCCGCAGACCCCGTGAATTCGGGAAGCGCCTGCAGTTTGCGCTTCGCCTCGATTGGAACGATTGCGTCGAGTGAGTGCTCGTGCGTGACGGCCCTGACGTTTCGCACGTCATTCCCGCGCTGCTCGAGTACGTAACGGACGCGCTCCAACATGAAGGTGACGAGATCAATCGGGAAGCCCGCGAACCCAGCGTGCTCGGCGGCTGTCCTCTGCAGCAACAGACCGAGCGCAGGTCGAGGCGCAAGGCCAGTCACTTCCGGGAGATCGACCAACAGCTTGAAGACCCCATGAGCGGCCCGGCGCAAGCCATACGGGTCGCGCGACCCTGTCGGCTTCTCGCCCGCGGCGAACAGACCGACGATTGTGTCCAGCTTGTCCGCCAGCGACACCGCCGCCCATGTGATCGCCGCCTTCCCGAGCTGCGCGCGCGTCGGCGGCGCGTCCGCCTCGACGCCGATCGGCAGGTAGTGGAAATAAATCGCCTTCCACACCTCTTCGGGCAGCCCCTCGGCCCTGGCATAAATCCCGCCCATGATGCCCTGCAGCTCGGTGAACTCGCGGACCATATCGGTCGCCAGATCGGCCTTCGCTAGACGCGCCGCCCGCGCGGCGTACTCGCCGATGTCCGCCGGGGCGCCGAACACGTCGGTGGCGATCCAGCGCGCCAGATGCTCGATCCGCTCCGCCTTTTCCTTGTACGTGCCGAGCTTCTTGTGAAACAGCAGCGTGGACAGCCGCTCGATGCGCGCCTCGAGCGGGACCTTCCGATCGCTCTCCCAGAAAAACAGCGCGTCGCGCAGCCGCGCCGTGACGACGCGCTCGGCGTTGCGGGCGATGGTGCGCTCGTTGTCCGGCTCGGTGTTGATCACGGCCAGAAACGCCGGCTTCAGCTTGCCGTCCTCGCCTTCGACCGGAAAATAGTGCTGGTGGTGAATCAGCGTCGTCGTCAGCACTTCCTCGGGCAGCGTGTCGGTGAATTCCGACGCGAACGTGCCGGCGATGACCGACGGGTATTCGACCAGGTCGGGCACCTCCTGGAGCAGCCCGGACCCGCTCCCCTGAACGACGCTGACGCGGCTCACGCGCCCCTTGAGCCGCTGCGCCTTCGCGTCGAGCTCGCGCGCAATCTTGTCGTGGCGCTCGCTGCGCTCGAGGATGACGAAGTTCTCGAGCAGCCGCGCGCGATATTCGTCGAACGTCCGAACCTTGATCGCGCGTCCCGCGCGCCCGCTCGTCGTGAGGAAGCGGTGCCCGTAGGTGACCGCGCCGGTCCCGACGTCCTGCACCTGCCCGGTTTGCGCCGCCGCCGAGCGTCCAATTGAAAACGGCACGACGCGGCCGCCATACACGAACAGCAGCCAGCGGATCGGCCGGCCGAACAACAGCTCGCCGCGCCCGTCGTCGAGCAGCGCGTCCCATCGCATGAGTTTTGGAAATGTCAGCGCGCGAAGCGTTCCGCCGAGGACGCCGGGCAGCACGTCGACCGCCGCCCTGCCGCGCACCCGTTTGCGATACGCGAGGTACACGCCTTTCGGCGTCTCGATCCGCTCGAGCGCCGACACCTCGACCCCCTGCTTTGCGGCAAAGCCGGTGGCCGCGGGCGTGGGCGTCCCGTCCGGCTTGAAACCCGCTGAGACCGGCGGCCCGTTAATCACGTCTTCGAAATCGGTCTGACGCTCGGGCACGCGAGCCACGCGGACGGTCAGCCGGCGCGGCGTGCTGAAGCTCTCGACCGGCGTCTCGGCCGGCAGCCGATGCTCCGCCAGTTGAACGCGGACGACGTCGCCGATCTGGTTGGTGAGCGGCGGCAGCCAGCTCGCCGGCAGTTCCTCGCAGCCGATTTCGATGAGCAGCTCGCGGTCCACTATTCGACCGTCACTTTCGGCGCCGTCTCTCCGACGTACGCCTTGGCGACGGCGACCGCCAGATGCCGCACGCGCAGGATGTACGCGGTGCGCTC
>JADGOC010000323.1 GCA_017883165.1 Acidobacteriota bacterium | reverse complement strand
GTGACGCGTCCGCGAATCAGCGCCGTACCCTTTTTCTGCGACGTGTCGCGCGCGGGCGCAGCCTGGCCCGGCATCCCGGGCACCTGGAGCGGAATGGCCTGAGCCGCCGAACGGCTGGGCGTGAGCATCGACAGGCCGACGGCCACGAGAAACATCAGTGCTCGCGACATAAATACCTCGTTGACGGGTTCAGGAGATTCTACGGCAGTCCGCCTCCGGAAAAGAGGGCGTCGACCCGGCCGCGGCGATTGTGTGCATCATCTCGTTTCGTAACAGTCCGCTCGGCCCTTTCACCGCGATCTGACGGATTGCGCGCGAAAGGTTACACGGCGGTATCATCCGGCGGAGGGGACACGATCATGATGCTGATCACGGGCGCGTCGAGCGGAATCGGGTTGGAGCTCGCGCGGGTGGCGGCGGGGAAGGGGCACGATCTCGTGCTCGTCGCGCGCACCGAAGGGAAGCTGCGCGAGCTTGCCCGCGAGCTGCACGAGCGGCACGGCGTCCGCGCGGAAGTGATCGCGGCGGACCTCAGCCGGCCGGAGGCCGCGGCGGAGGTCGTGTCGCGCCTCGAGGCGCTGGGGATTCAAATCGACGCGCTCGTGAACAATGCGGGCTTCGGCGTGTACGGGCCGTTTACGGAGACGGCGCTCGCCATCGAGCTCCAGGTCATTCAGGTCAACATTGTGGCCCTCACCGAGCTGACCAAACGGCTGCTGCCGGGCATGGTCGCGCGGCGGAGCGGCCGGATTCTCAACGTCGCGTCGACGGCGGCCTTCCTGCCCGGGCCGCTGATGGCGGTGTACTACGCGACCAAGGCGTACGTGTTGTCGTTCAGCGAGGCGATCGCCAACGAGCTGGCTGGGACCGGGGTGACGGTGACGGTGCTCTGCCCTGGGCCGACCGCTTCAGGATTTCAAGCGGCGGCCAAGCTGGAAGAGTCGAAGCTCATGGCGGGCAAGACGCTCGCGACGTCGCGTCAGGTGGCACAGGACGGGTACGACGCGATGATGGCGGGCAAGACGCTCATCGTATCCGGCTGGTCGAACAAGCTGGTTGCGCAGATGCCGCGGCTGCTGCCGCGCAGAGTCGTCGCGTCGATCGTGCGCGGCGTTCAGGATCGGCGGAGCTAGTTACCGAATCCGCACCCTCGACTGTTCCCGCATGAACTGCTGGACGTAATACGGGCCGCCGGTGCCGCGGCCTGTGGAACCGCTCGCCTTCCAGCCGCCGAACGAATTAATCCCCGGCCACGCGCCGGTCGTCGCGCCGGCGCGGCGGTTCGCGTAGGTGACGCCCGCCTGGATGCGGTTGAAGAACTCCTCGATCTCGCGATCGTCCTCCGAGAAGATCCCCGCGGTGAGGCCGTACTCGGTCTTGTTCGCGAGGCCGATCGCTTCGTCGAGGGAGAGCACGTCGCCGACGACGGTGATGGGGACGAAGAGCTCCTCGGAAAAGAGCGGATGGCTGGTCGGCAGGCCGTCGATGACGGCCGGCTCGACGAAGTAGCCGTGCGCGAACTCGCCGTCGGTCAGCCGGCGTCCGCCGGTCAGGATCGTTCCGCCGTCCTTCTTGGCCCGCGCGATCGCGCGCTCGTAGGTCTTCACGGCGTCTTCGTTGATCACCGGACCGAGGTAGACATCTTTGTTGAGCGGGTTACCAATCTTAATCTTTTTCGTCTTCTCGACCAGCAGCCGGACGAACTCGTCGCGGATCGACTTGTTGACGTAGACGCGCGAGCAGGCCGAGCACTTCTGGCCCTGCGCGCTGAAGGCCGACCGCATCACGCCGTCGCTCGCCTTGTCGAGATCGGCCGACTTCATCACGAGCGCGGGATTCTTGCCGCCCATCTCGATGATGAGCGGCCGCGGCACGGCGCGCGTCGCGTTGTCGCGAATCAGGTGCATCCCGACGTCTTTGGATCCGGTGAACACGACGCCGTCGATGTCGGCGTTGTCGATGAGCTCCTGGCCCGCGGTGCCGCCGCCGCCGGTGACGAAGTTGAACACGCCGGGCGGAATGCCGGCCGCCATCGCGATCTCGTACAGCTCGTAAGAGAGGAGCGGCGTCGCGGACGCCGGCTTCAGCACGATGGTGTTGCCGGCGACGAGCGCGCCGCCGGCGGGACCGGCCGCGAGCGCGAGTGGAAAATTGAAGGGCGAAATGACCGCCCACACGCCGTACGGCCGCAGCACGCTCGAGTTGTCTTCGCCGGGGCCGAGCGTGCCGAGCTTGGTGGCGAACCCGTCGTGCTTTTCAACCTGATCGCAGTAGTACTCGATCAGATCAGCGGACTCCTCGACGTCGCCGACGCATTCGAGCCGGTTCTTCCCGGCCTCGTAGCCCATGATCGCGGCGAGGTCCCAGCGCTTCGCGCGGATGCCGTCCGCGACCTTCTTGAGTAACGCGACGCGCTCGCGCCAGGGACGCGTGCTCCACGCCGGATAGGCGGCCTTGGCCGCGGCGATCGCCTCGCGCACCTGCTCGCGGCTGCCGTTCTGGAATGTGCCGAGGAGAATCCGCGTGTCGATCGGGCTGCGATCGTCGAATTCGCTCGACGCGCGGACCTCGCGGCCGCCGATCATCATCGGATAGCTCTTGCCGAACGTGG
>JADGOC010000146.1 GCA_017883165.1 Acidobacteriota bacterium | reverse complement strand
CCGTTCCAACTCGCGGCACTACGCCCGCTGAGCTGAGGATCTACACAGCACAGAACTGAAGGATCGGGGGACTGCTAGCTGCTAGCGCGTACTCGCCCTCGGCACCACGTAGTCGCCGCGCTGCACTGCATCCCGCGCCGCGAGAATCCGCAGCACCGACATCGTCTGGCTCGTCGTGACGATGACGCCTTCGCCAATCGACGAGAGCGGCAGCGGCGCCGGGGCGGCGCCGTTGAGGTCGCGCATCCACTGCTGCACATCGCGGTAAATCGCGAATCGCGCGCCCGGCACGAGTCCCTGTTCGGCGCCGCGATCGATCACCATGTATTCGCCGGCGCCTCCCGCGTAGCGCTCTTCCTCGCCGAAGAGCACGCGGCCGAGCGTCGTGAAGTCGGGGTCGCCCCTGCGATCGATCATCATCGCGGCGGCCGGGACGACCGGCGCCACGAACGCTTCCAAATAGTCGCCCGCTTCAATCTCGCCACAGCTGCGTTCGACGGTCGCGATCGCGGTCGCCTGATTCGCGGCGACGATGCGAATCCAGCCGGCCGTGACGATCGCCTTGGCGTTTCCGCTGTAGACGCTCGATGAGACCGGGCGCCGGACGAAATACTGCTGGCCGACTTCCACGCCTCGCCCCGCGCCGCCGTCGACGACGAGCAGATCGCGCTCGCTGAAGAGGCTGCGCGGAATGGTGTCCTGCGCGCCGACGACGTGCAGGACGCCGGTGCGGGCCGTGCTGGTCGCCGGCGGGAGCGCACACGCCAGCGAGACCTGCTGCGGCGACAGCGCGTCGGTGGGCGCCTGGGCGTAGACCCGGGTCGTCGCCGCCAGGGTCGCCAGGACCGACAGCGTCACGACGACGAACAGCGCGAACGCGGTAGAAACGACGTCGTGAAGTCGTGTCAAGGTATCGGACCTCCGGTTTTGACTTGCGCGTCCGCTTTGAGGGTGGCGATCAGCTTGCGCGCCTGGTCGAGATACTGGCTGCGCTCGAATTCCGTGACGAGCCGCTCGAAGTAGGGCAGCGCTTCGGCGTTGAGCTTCACTTTGATCAGCGACTCGCCGAGAAAGAAATAGACCGCGTCGCGGCCGGTGAATTCGGGATCCAGCTTGATCACGGTCTTGAACCGGTCGATCGCGCCTGGATACCAGCGCGCCCGGTAGTAATAGAAGCCGACCTGATAATCCGCGTCGCTCAGGCGATCGCGCGCCTGGCGCAGCCTGGACTTGACCTCGCCCATGAGGCTGCTCGACGGATACCGATCGATGAAGGCCTCGAACGTTTTGATCGCGTCCCGCGTCTCGGTCTGGTCGCGCTGCGCCGCGCGCATCTGCTTGAAGTGCGTCATGCCCACTTTGTACTGGGCGTAATCGGCCCGCTTGTTCGTCGGGTAGAAGCTCAGGAACTCGGTGTATTCGTTGAGCGCGAGGACGAGCGACTCGGACGTGTTTTCACCGAGATACGTGTCGGCGAGCCCGAGCTTCGCATCGGGCCGATAGGGGCTGGCCGTGTAGGTTTCGACGACCTGCTTGAAGAACTCGCGGGCCGTCAGCCACTTCTTGTTGTTGAGCTCGACCGTGCCGCGATCGAACAGGAACTTGTCCGGCTGCGTGGTGCCGGGCGGCAGCGAATTGCGCGCGTGCGTGGCGCACGCACCGGCGGTGACGAGCGTCGTAATCAGGAGGGCGGCGCTTGCGATCCGCCGCGGACATACATGCATCACAGAGTACCTGCTAACCATTCATATTCAGCGGCGAGCCCATCTTCGAGACCGACCTGCGGATCGAAGCCGAGATCCGCGCGGGCCAGCGACGTGTCGGCGTACGTGTGCCGCATGTCGCCCTTCTGCGAGGGATCGATCGTGATGAGAGGCGTGCGGCCTGTCACGCGTCCGATCATCTCGAAGACCTCGTTGATCGAGACGCGCGATCCGCCTCCAATATTGTACACGCGGCCCGGGACGCCTCGGGTCGCCGCCGCAATGGTCGCGCTCGCCGCATCGTGCACAAACGTGAAATCCCGTGTCTGCTCGCCATCCCCATACCGCGTAATCGGCTGCTGCATCATCGTCGCCCGCAGGAACCGGTGAAAGCCCATGTCCGGCCGCTGCCGCGGGCCGTACACCGTGAAGTAGCGGAGCGACACCGCCGGCACGTCGTAGTTGACGTGATAGAGGTAGCAGAGCTGTTCCGCGGCCAGCTTCGACACGCCGTAAGGCGAAAGCGGTTGCGGCAGCGCGTCTTCTTTCATAGGCATCGCCACCCGATCGCCGTAGATCGACGAGCTCGACGCGTACACGACGCGCTCGAGCCTCGCAGCCTTGACAGGCTTCACAGCGGCGCACGCCTCGAGCAGCACCTGGGTGGCTTCGATGTTGTTCTCTGTATAGACGGCGAAATCGTGTCCCCAGCTCTTTCGCACCCCGGCCTGGGCCGCCAGGTGGAACACATGGGTCCGATCGGCCAGGAGCCTCGCCAGGTCCGCGTCCTGGATGCGCGACTCCACGAATCGGAAGTTTTGATGAGCCAGCGCGCCCACCAGATTGCGCTCCTTGATTGGGCGGGGATAGTAATCGGTGAAGCAATCGAGGCCGACGACGTCCGCGCCGTCGGCGAGGAGCCGGTCGGTGAGGGTTGACCCGATGAAGCCGGCCGCGCCGGTGACGAGCGCCTTCATGGTTCTGCGGGCTCCACAGGCTCTACATTTTCTGCAGGGGAATCGAAGAGCGCTCTCACCCGTCCGGGGAGCCGGCACGGGCGGCCGTCGCGATCAACCGCCGCGTGGATGGTCCGCCCGGTCGCGATCGTCGCCGCGTCAGCCGGTCTCACGACCTCGTAGGAGAATCCCACGCGGACGGGCGACAGCAGCGTGCCGCTGGTCCAAACCTCCAGTTCATCGTCGTACCGGGCCGATTGGCGATACTCGCAGTGCGCTTCGATCACGGGCAGCGCGAAGCCGTCTCGTTCCATCTCGCGATAGCTCCATTCCTGGCGGCGCAGCAGATCGGTGCGGCCGACCTCGAACCACACGAAGTAATTTGCGTAGTACACGACGCCCATCTGGTCAGTTTCCGCGTAACGCACGCGCACCCGTGAAACGGAGTGGGGGGAATTCAACAGCGTGTGGCCGACGCCGGCAAGGCGGCGAGCGCCGCCGCTTTGAGCTCGCGCGTCGCGCGCTCGGGGTCGGGGGTGTGAAACACGGCCGCGCCGGCGACCAGAATGCGCGCGCCAGCGGCGACGACGCGTCCGACGGTCTGGAGATCGACGCCGCCGTCGATCTCGACCGGCGCCTGATTGCCGGCGCGATCGAGCAGCGCGCGCACCTCCCTGACCTTCGACTCGCTGCGCGGAATAAACGTCTGGCCGCCAAATCCGGGGTTGACCGACATGACGAGCACGAAATCGACGTCGCCGGCGATCTCCTCGATCGCCCCCACCGGCGTCCCCGGGTTGATCACGACGCCCGCTTTGACGCCGAGCGCCTTGATGGCGTGGACGGTGCGGTGCAGGTGCGGCAGCACTTCGACGTGCACCGACATCATGGCGGCGCCGGCCTCGGCGAACGCCTCGATGTAGCGATCCGGATCGGTGATCATCAAATGCACGTCGAGCGGTACCGTCGCCACGCGCTTGATCGATCGCACGACCGGTGGGCCGATCGTGATGTTGGGGACGAAGTGTCCGTCCATCACGTCGACGTGGATGAGATCCGCGCCGCCGCGCTCGGCCGCGGCAATGGCGTCCCCGAGCGCCGCGAAATCAGCGGAGAGAATCGACGGCGCAAAGAGCAGGCTCACCGGCTTACCTCGATCGAAATCGGCTCGCCGGGCGCGATCTGAAACCCGCCCTGCGGGCTCTGGCGAATCACGATGCCCGCCGCGACGCCCGGATACGGCATGGAGCCGACGACGGCGACGCGGAATCCGCGCCCGCGCAGAATGTCGGCCGCGCGATCGCCGTTCACGCCGATGAGATCCGGCATCACATAGGTGGTGCCCCGCTGGCCGCGGTTGACGAGCAGCGCGACCGCCGCGCCGGCGCTCTTGGCGGGCGGCTCCTGCGCGACGACGACGTCGGACGGAAAGTCGGGCGATCGGATTTCGGAGATTCCCGCCAGCGCGAGGCCATCCTGCGAGAGACGCAGCTGCGCCGTGCGCTCGGTTTCGCCGGTCAAGAGCGGCACCATCGTCGATCGCAGCCCCGCGCTCAGCCAGACTTTCACGCTGCGCTGCCGGCGCGCGATTGACCCGGGCGCCGGCTCCTGCGCGAGGACGCGCCCGACGCCGATCTTCAGATCGGGACGCCGGCTGTCGTCGACCTTCAGCGTCAGGCCGAGGTTGCTCACGGCGGCGGTCGCGTCGTTCGCCGTGCGGTTCACCAGGTTCGGCACCTCGACCTCGCGCGCCTTGAGCGCGAGGCGCATCGACGCCGCAAAGAACAGCACGAAGGTTGCCGCGAGGCCGGCGACGAGCATCAGAATCTTTCCCGCGCTCCAGACGCGGGTTCGGAGAGCCATGGCCTCAAGATCGTAGCAGAAAAGCGGCCCCGAAGAAGGCTTCGAGGCCATGAAGGTGCGGGTAGGTTCGCAGATGGCCGTTCGCGTCGATGACCTCCGCCGGCAGCGCGCAGTCCGCGTCCTGCCGCAGATCGACCGCCGCGAAGGCGGGCGACGTCGCGAGGAACGCGTGGGCGACGGACTCGTTCTCCTCCGGCTCGCTCGAGCAGGTCGAATAAATCAGCCGGCCGCCAGGCGCCACGGCCGCCGCGGCGCGCTGCAGCATGACGAGCTGAGCGGCGGCGAACGACGGCAGATCGTCCTCGCGCCGCCGCCAGCGGATGTCGGGATCGCGGCGCAGGATGCCGAGGCCAGAGCACGGCGCATCCACGAGCACGCAATCGAAGGGCTGCGAGAAGGGCAGCGGCTGCAGCGTGTCGGCCTGCACGAGCCGGACGTTCGTCGCGCCGCTCGTTTCGATTGTCCGGCGCAGCAGATCCATCCGTCGTCCGCGCACGTCGCAGGCGACGAGCAGCCCGCCTGTTTCCATGCCCGCCGCCAGCGCCAACGTTTTTCCGCCTGGCGCCGCGCAGGTGTCGAGCACGCGCGGGCCCGGGTGCCGGCCGGCGAGCAGCGCTATGAGCTGCGAGGCTTCGTCCTGCATCACCATCAAACCGTCTATGCGGCCCGGCAGGTGGCCCTGTTCGACAATCAGGCCATCCGGCGCGAATCCAGTCGGCTTGACGACGACGTCGTGGTGCGCGAGCTGTTCGGCGAGGGCTTCGCGCGTGACGCGCAGCCGGTTGGCGCGGAGCGTGAGCGGCGCGGGCGCGTTGTTGAAGCGCAGCCACTGCTCGGTCGAGTCGAAGCCGAACCGATCGTACCAGCGTTCGACGAGCCACCGGGGATGCGAGAGCGTCACGGCGAGGTAGTCAATCGCCGCCGGCCGATCGGCCGGGTCGGCCGGGCGCGGCGGCAGCGGCAGCGTCGCGCGTGCGCGTGAGATCGACCGCAGCACCGCGTTGACCAGTCCGCTCGCGCTGCGCTTGCCTGCCCGCCCCGCCAGATTCACGGCATCGTCGACGACGGCGGCGGCGGGGACGCGCGACAGGTAGAGCAGTTGATAGGCGCTGAGGCGGAGAATCTCGACGATCTCGGGATCCAGCCGATCGATCGAGCGCTTCGAGACGTGCGCGATCACGTGGTCGAGTGCCGCGCGCCACCGCTGGACGCCGGTGGCGATCTCGGACGCGAGCGCGCGGTCGCGCTCGTCCTTGAGCGTCGATCGCGCGTGGGCGATCGCGGCGGGAAGATCCGCGCGGCCGGCCGACACCGCGAGCAGGATGTCGTACGCCGCGAGGCGCGCGGGGCCGATCACTTCTTACTCCCGGGCATTGAGCCCGGGGTGCCGGGCATTGAGCCCGGGGTATCGGGCATTGAGCCCGGCTGCGGGGCGAATCGATGGCCCGGCGTCACCCGATGCCCGGCGAGAAACTCACGAGGGGACAGCGGGCGCTTGCCCTCTGTTTGGATCTCCAGAATGGCGATGCCGCCGGTGCCGGCGGCGACCGTCAGCCGATCTCCAGCGGCTTCGACGACGGCGCCGGCCGCGCCCGTCAGGCCAGGCAGCACGACCGAGCGCCGCAGAATGAAGCGCCGGCCGTTCAGAAAGCTGAAGGCATGCGGCCAGGGATGGAGGCCGCGAATCTGGTTGTGTATGCGCCCGGCCGGCTGCGTCCAGTCGATCGCGCCGTCGTCTTTCGTGAGGCGGTGCGCGTAGGTGGACGCGCCCTCGTCTTGCGGCGTCTCGATCACGTGTCCGTCGGCGATCGCATCGACGGTCGACACCAGGAGTCCGGCGCCGAGGCGGGCCAGGTCGCGTTCGACGTCTTCACTGGTTTCGTCCGGGCCGATCGGCCGTCGGACCGACGCGAGCATCGGCCCCGCATCGAGTGCCTGCACCACACGCATGATCGTCACGCCGGTTTCGCGTTCGCCCGCGAGGATGGCGCGGTGCACCGGCGCGGCGCCGCGATAGCGAGGCAGCAGCGATGCGTGCACGTTGATGAAGCCGAGCGGCGGTACCGCGAGCACTTCGTCGGTGAGAATCTTGCCGTATGCGGCGACGACCGCAAGGTCGGCGGTGAGGGCCGACAGCGCCGCGACGAATGCCGGATCCCGCAGGCGCTCGGGCTGCAGCAGCGGCACACCTGCCGCGAGGGCGTGCGCTTTGACCGGCGCGTCGCTGGTCTTGTGTCCGCGTCCGCGCGGCCGATCGGGCTGCGTGACGACGCCGACCACGCGATGGCGCGATCGCCGCAGCGCCTCGAGCGTCGGCACGGCGAACTCCGGTGTGCCAAAAAACACCACGCGCAGCGCGTCCGTGTGCGGCGCGGCTACCATTTCCCGGCGCGCGTCATCTTCTTGATCTTCCGGACGATGAGGTCGCGTTTGATGCCGCGCAGCCGATCGACGAAGAGCGTCCCGTCGAGATGATCCATCTCGTGCTGAAACGCCCGCGCGAGAAGGCCGGTGCCCTCGCGCTGTTGCGGTTCGCCCGCGCGGTCCAGGCCTTTTATGACCACGCGCGACGGCCGGACGACGGTGGCGTTGAAGCCGGGGACGCTCAGGCAGCCTTCTTCCTCGAGCTGCATGCCGTCGCGGTCGACGAACTCGGGGTTGATCATGACGATGAGCTGGTTGGCATCGCGGCCGACCGACACGTCGACCACGAAGAGGCGGAGCGCGACGCCGACCTGCGGCGCGGCGAGCCCGATGCCTGGCGCCGCGTACATCGTTTCGACCATGTCGTCCACGAGCTGCGAGATCTCGGGGGTGATCGCGCCGACGATCGCCGCCCGCTCGTGCAGCAGCTGGTCGCCATGTTTGAGAATCGGTCTGATCATTCCATTAGCAGCGCCGACGTTGAGGCCAGCCGGTGCTGTGGTCGTCGTCGTGGTGGATCATTTTCGATTGAATCGGGCGCTCGTTCGGTCTCGCGATGCGCGCCAGTTCGCCACGAATTCGACGAGCGAATCGCCACCGAATTTTTCGATTGCGGCGTCGGCCAGCACGAGCGCCACCATCGCCTCGGCGACGACGGCCGCCGCCGGGACCGCGCAGACATCGCTCCGCTCGACGGTCGCGGGGCTTTCGGCCATCGTGGCGAGATCGACCGAGCGAAGCGGCTTCATCAACGTCGCAATCGGCTTCATGTAGCCGGACACGCGCAGGTCCTCGCCGTTGGTCACGCCGCCCTCGAGGCCGCCGGCGTTGTTGGTCGGGCGGTCGACGCCGAGGCCGCTCGACCGCGGCTGGCCGGCGTGCGGAACGATCTCGTCGTGCAGCCGCGAGCCGGGGAGCGCCGCCGAGGCCGGACCGCGGCCGATGCCGACACCCTTGATCGCGGGGATCGACATGACGGCTTGCGCCAGGCGGCCGTCGAGTTTTCGATCCCACTGCACGTAGCTGCCCAGACCGACCGGCACGTGTCGTGCGAGGACCTCGAAGCTGCCGCCCATCGTGTCGCCCGCCTCACGCGCGCGGTCGATCTCGGCGATCATCCGCCGCTCGATCGCGTCGTCGACGCAGTGCAGCGGCGAGTCGTCGCGAATGGCGCGCGCCTCGTCGAACGTGATTGCGAGATGGTCCGGCAGCGACACCGATCCGATCGAGACGACGTGGCTGACGATCTCGATGCCGATCGGCTGGAGCAGTTGCCGCGCGATGGCGCCGGCGGCGACGCGCGCGGCGGTTTCGCGCGCGCTCGCGCGCTCGAGCACGTCGCGGATGTCGTCGTGTCCGTACTTCACCGCGCCGGCCAGGTCGGCGTGGCCCGGCCGCGGCCGCGTCACCGCCGGACGATCGGCGCCCGATGCGTCGGCCGGCTGCCCGGCCCCGACCTGCATCGTCCGCTGCCAGTTGTCCCAATCCTTGTTGGGCAGGAGCAGCGCGACGGGCGCCCCGGTCGTGACGCCGTGACGGATGCCGCTCAGCGCCTCGGCGCGATCCGATTCGATCGCCATGCGCCGCCCGCGGCCGTAGCCGCCTTGCCGACGGCGCAGTTGGACGGTGACGGCGTCGAAATCGATCGCCAGGCCGGCGGGGACGCCTTCGAGAATGACAACCAGCGCTTTGCCGTGCGACTCGCCGGCGGTGAGAAATCGCAGCATGCGGGCTCATTGTATCTGAAATATTTGCGGCGTTCGGCGCGTCGGCGCGCGAGTTTCCGAGGAATCGCGCGAGGCGGCGATCTTGCACCATGAGGCGGCGCTCGAAAGGGAGGGCCGCATGGAACTGGTGGAGCTCGTGGCCGATCGCTTCGCGGCGGCCGCCGACGGGCGCGTCGTCGATCTCGCGACCGGTTGCGCGGTCGTGCTGACGGTCATGTCCGCGGGTGGGCCGACCGAGCAAACGCGATGGGGCGTGCGGTGCGACCTGCTGCAGAAACTGCATCATCATGCGGTCGCGCGGCTGGTCGATTACGGCGCGATTGGAGAGACGGAGCGATTCGAAGCGTGGCGGTGTGGGCCGGTGTGGAGGGGCGCGCGTGCGCAGGCCGAAGAAGTGATGCGAACGGCGGCGGCGTTTCTGCGTACCTGCGGTCTCACGGCTGGCCATCCGTCGCTCGATGCGGTTCGATGCGCGGCGGAGGCCGCCGTCGTGCTGCCTGATTCGGCGGCGGGGTATCCGGCCGGGCCTGCGGAGATCAACGGGCGCCCCGCGATCGAGCCGGCTATTGAGCTTGCCGCGTGCGGTCTGACGCTGCATCAACGAAGGGCGCTGCCGGCCGTCGCGGAGCTATTTGACGCGCGCAGGGACGCTGGTCCGCGCATCCTCTCGATCTGCGGCGCGGCCGGCGCCGGCAAGACGGCACTCGTGTCGGAGCTCTCGCGCGTGGCGCGCGTCAA
>JADGOC010000322.1 GCA_017883165.1 Acidobacteriota bacterium | reverse complement strand
CAGGAAGCTCGTGGTCGACCTCCGGCCTTCTAAGCCGGGGGTCGCAGGTTCGAGTCCTGCCGGGCGCGCCATTTCCTAAAGAATTCGCCGATTTCGCCCGCAAGAAAAATCGCAGGCGAAGCTTCATCGAACAGAGTGACCGGTCTGGGGAGTGTGCGCCACATTCCTCGGAATTCGAGATCGGCGATTCTCCGAGCAATTCGCGACGTACAGAATCCAGCAGCATATAAGCCATCCGCGAAAGCGATGATGACCTCCGGTCATGGAGGCCGGAGGTCGCTTTACGCCGCGCGCCCGCGATGGCATGGTGAGCGGCGATGCCGAGCACACATCGCATTCACCGCTCGTCCCAACGCGAACGATCGTTCTTGAGATGAACGGTCTGCGCGAGTTGCGCCACAGCGTGGGCCTTCTGCAAGAGGAGTTTGCTGCGCTCTTGGGCGTGCCTCTGGAGACGTTTCGTACCTGGGATAGCGGACGGCGACCGCTCCCACCTCCGATCCTCCAACGCGCCAGGGCCGCGGTCGCCGATCACGCGCGACGAACCGAACTGTTGCCCCTCGACCAGTTGGCCGCTGAACTCGGCGTCCATGTGCGCACGCTGCAAGCGGCGGCGCGAACCGGCCGACTGATCGTTCAGTTCAGCACGCGATCTGTCTTTGGTCGGCCGATGCAACGGGCGACGCGTGCGGCCGGAGACATGTTCAAGCGCACACATTTCCGACGGTACTCCCGCCGGGACCGAGGCGCCTCGCCCCTCCCCGCCGTACCGGCCGACTATGACAAGCGACTGAAGCGGCTTCGCCGGCGAGCGCGACTCACGCAGGCCGCCCTGGCACGTCGGATTGGCGCCGCCGGGAAAGCCGTCGTGTACCAGTGGGAGTCCAGGAAACGGACGCCGTCTCCGGTGTTCTGGCAGAAGGTCGAAGACTTGGAACGGCACGCGCGTGCCTGAGCGGCGGACCGCATCAGACGCCGCTCAGGGAATCCGACTAGAAGCCCACGACCAGATTCACGCGCGCCGTTCGTGGCAAGGTCGGATGCGTGTGAATGTCCTCAGGGCCAATGAGTGGCCGTAATGTTCGCTGACCGAAGCTGCCATTGGAGGTGACGTTATTACACAAAAGCCCGTCATCCCCTTATAAAAAGATACGCCCTGAGCCAAGAGCGGCTGCAAAGTTCAGATTTTCGACCCCTGTCCGTCTGAAGGGCGCGGAATATTATTGGCGATAGGGCACCAACGGGCCACCTTGCACTGCGGTCACGTAGATCAGATCCGCTTTGCCCTTACGAGCCCGGTAGACCGGAAACCCATGATACTCGCCCACTCGCGTGAACCGCGATGGAGAATACAGGACGGCCTCACCGGCGTTGTGCCAGCGAGCGCCTTTGAATTCGATCCAGATGCCCGAGTTCGAGGGCGGCCGCGGAATCGATTCCATGTGGGTCGGGCCCACGACGACTGGGGCTGGCGGGCCCACCACGACTGGGACTGGCGGGATGACGACAGTCGGCTTCGCCTCGGGAGCCGAGGCGCTGTCCCCTGGGATCTCCGGCACACGGCTGTCGACGGTGCCTTCCAGCTCGCGCGACGCGCGGCGCTCGTACGCCCGAACCTGACCGCCGCTGACCGGCACGTAGACGATGGTGTTCGGCTCGCGTGTCCTGTCGGCATAGAACGGGACACCGCGGAACGTGCCGACCTTCACCATCACGTTGGCGTCGAAAAAGACCCTCGAACCGGTGGGCTGGTAGGTCTCTCCGTTGTAGAGGACCGGGACGCCGCCGGTCTGCCAGTCAGCCCCGGCTGCGGTGACGCTCGGCGGGGACGTGATGACCTGATCGGCCTGAGCGAATGCAACCACGGGCACGAGCACCGCGGCAGTTGAGATAAGGCTGAGCACGAAGCGACGCATGGCTGACCTCCGCGCGAAGACGCCGCAACGCGCGTGCCAGCGCGTCCGGGCGGAGCAAGCTCAGCCCCTACGCTCTCAGGAAGATACGCTGGCGGTAGAGCTCGAGGCAGACGGCGTTCAGGGCGAGGAACACGAACGCGAAGATGAGCGACGCGTTCTTCGGCGAGGCCATCCAGGCGAAGCCGAGCTGGTAGATCGCCGACTGCAACGAGACGGGCGCTCCATGTGGTCCGGCCACCTTAATAATGATGCCCAGCTTTCCCAGGAAGCCCGACAGCACGAACAGCACACTCGCGTTCGAGCCAAGCACGACAAACGGGTGGCTCCCCTTCGTGAAGCCGCGAATGTCCAGCACGTATATGCATGCCGCGAGCATCATCGCCGCCAGGCCTCCTGTCAGCAGCACGTACGAGCTGGTCCAGAGCGCCTTGTTGATCGGAACTTGGCCACGAGGTCGCGGGCATACCGTGCACAATGGATTATTGATGGCGATAGGAGAGCAACATCGGAGTGGGCGCTCGGGGTGGCTGCGCGCTGCCGTGCTCGGGTCAGACGATGCGATCGTGTCGGTCTCGAGTCTCATGATTGGCGTCGCGGCGTCCTCCGCCTCGAAGGAGGCCATCATGGTCGCCGGCGTGGCAGGCCTGGTCGCCGGAGCGATGTCGATGGCCGTGGGGGAGTGTCGGTCAGTTCGCAGCGCGACGCGGAGCAGGCGGACGTCGAGCGTGAAACGCGAGAGCTGGCGAATCGGCCGCGAGCC
>JADGOC010000145.1 GCA_017883165.1 Acidobacteriota bacterium | reverse complement strand
CGCGGCCGCGCGTACGTCCCTGTTTCCTCTGTGAAAATCGCTTCCTCGTATCTAGGTGCTGTCAAAGTCGGGCCCGCCGACGACGCACTTACCCAATCTCGCGCAGCGCAAGAACGCAATTATTTAGCCGCTTACGCAGAGCAAAGGTTCCGCGGGGAGAATTCTGCCACCGTCGTCGTGATGTCGTAGCATGGGTACACCGTCTCCATAGTCGGTGCCGATTTCTCGGTCGGCGAGGTGCGGCTTGGTCAGATCGGATTCGCAATGCGGCGTCGATCATGCCCGGGGAAACGACCGGGGATCCGAAAGTTGGAGCGAAAGTTGTGCGTGCCGTCGATCGCGTGACCGCAATCTCGCCGAAATCAGTGGCGGGGCCTGCGCGTCCTGCCGCGGAAGGCGAAACCTTGTGCGCGCTGCTGTGCGGCAACCCCGCACGGGCGCCCGGTGCCAAGGTTGCGCGCGCGAAGGTGGCCGCGGCCACCAACCCCGCCACTGCTTCTTCCGCCACGGCGAGCGGGCAATGCCCGGAGTAGCGGAGAGCCCATCCATGTCAGCACTCGAAATCGTCACGCGGCAGGACTTCTCGGATGTCACGTATCTGCTCGAGGTCCACCACCCGCTGATGGCTAGGGCCGCCAAGCCGGGCCAGTTCGTCATCGTGATGGAACACAAGCATGGGGAGCGCATTCCGCTGACGATCGCGGACTTCGACCAGGACCGGGGAACAATCACGCTCGTGATCCAGGCCGTCGGCAAGACGACGAAGGAAATGCAGCAGAACTGCGTCGTGGGCACCTGCCTGTACGCGATGGTGGGCCCGATGGGCATTCCCAGCCACCTTGGCAAGGCGCGCAAGGTCGTCTGCGTGGGCGGCGGACTGGGCGTCGCCCCCGTCTACCCGCAGGCCCGCGCGTACAAGCAAAGCGGGGTCTACGTGATCGGTGTGCTCGGCTTTCGCAACCGCGATCTCATGTTCTGGGAAGACAAGTTCCGCGCCGTCTGCGACGAGTTGATCGTCTGCACCGACGACGGCTCGGCCGGATTGAAGGGCCTGGTCACCGCCGGCATCGCGCAGGCGATTGCGAAACACACCGACATCGACGAGGTCGTCGCGATCGGCCCGCCGATCATGATGAAGGGCTGCGCCGAGGCCACGCGGGCGCACAAGATCAGGACGATGGTGAGCCTCAATCCCGTGATGGTCGACGGCACCGGCATGTGCGGCGGCTGCCGCGTGAAGATCGGCGACCACATCAAGTTCGCCTGTGTCGACGGGCCGGACTTCGACGGGCACGAGGTGGATTTCGACGACCTGATGGCCCGGCTCGGGCGGTACAGACCCGCCGAAAAGGCTGCGCTCGAAAGATGGCAGGAGAGCTGTCGGCTGCACAGCCAGGCGGATGCCGCGCTTGGTGCCGGCACGCAGCTTGCGGAACCCGTGCGGCCCGACGGCGTGGGCGACGCCTGATTCGCGGACCGGAGAGCACCGTGGCGACAGCGAAGAAGAAAACCATCCGCACGATCCCGCAGGAACGCACGCCGATGCGCGAGCAGGATCCCAAGGAGCGCGCGCGCAATTTCAAGGAAGTCACGCTCGGCTATGCGCTGGAGGACACGCTGCGCGAGGCGGAGCGCTGTCTCCTGTGCGCGGACGCGCCGTGCGTGCGCGGCTGCCCAGTGGGCATCGACATTCCCGGCTTCATCAAGAAGATCAGCGACAAGCACTATCACGGCGCGTACGACATCATCACCGACACCAACCTGTTGCCGGCCGTCTGCGGTCGCGTCTGCCCGCAGGAGAGCCAGTGCGAGGGTGTGTGCACCGTCGGCGAGTCGCTGGAGCCGGTGGCGATCGGCCGCCTCGAGCGTTGGGTCGGCGACATGGCGATCAGCGAAGGCTGGGCGAACGTTCCGTACATCGAGCGCAACGGGTTCAAGGTCGGCATCGTCGGCTCGGGTCCGGCCGGCATGGCGTGTGCCGCCGACATGGCCAAGGCCGGCTGCGCCGTGACCGTCTACGAGGCGTTCCACGAGCCGGGCGGCGTGCTGAAGTACGGCATCCCCGATTTCCGGCTGCCGAATGCGGTCATCGATGTCGAGATTGAGAAGCTCACGCGCCTTGGCATCAAGTTCGAGTGCAATACGCTGGTCGGGCGCCTGTTCACGATCGAACAGATGATCACCGAGATGGGCTTTCACGCCGTGTTCATCGGCACGGGCGCGGGCTACCCGAGTTTCATGGGCATTCGGGGCGAGTCGCTGAACGGCGTGCTCTCCGCCAACGAGCTGCTCACGCGCTGCAACCTGATGCGCGCGCGCGATTTCCCCGATTTCGACACGCCGCTACAGCGCGGACGCCGCGTTGCAGTCATCGGCGCCGGCAACACCGCGATGGACGCGATGCGCGTCAGTCTGCGGCTCGACGCGGAGCACGTCTACTGCGTCTACCGCCGCACGCAAGCCGAGGCGCCGGCGCGCGCGGAAGAAATCCACCATGCGGGCGAGGAAGGTGTCGAGTTTCATTGGCTGACCAGTCCCGTCGAGATTCTTGCCGACGACGAGAATCGTGTGCGGGGCATGCGGTGCATCCGCATGCAGTTGGGCGAGCCCGACGCGTCCGGCCGCCGGCGTCCGGTCCCGGTCCCGGGCAGCGACTTCGAGATCGAAACGGACATGGTCGTGTTCGCGATCGGCACCAATGCCAATCCGATCCTTGGCCAGACGTCGAAACTGAAGCTCGACAAGCGCGGGTATATCGAGACCGACGAGACGCTCGCGACGTCGATCGCGGGCGTGTTCGCCGGCGGCGACATCGTTACCGGCGCTGCGACCGTAATCGAGGCGATGGGTGCGGGGCGCCGCGCCGCGCGCGGGATGAAGGCCTGGCTGGGGCTGCGCGACACGGCCGTCGTCTACGCCGCGGATCGCGCCGCGGAGGCCCGGCGCTTCGGCATCGACCGCGACGAACACAACTACGCCCGCGTGCGCGTCGCATGAGGCGCACCCCGGCACCTGCCATGCACCTCTTGGACGGACTTGGCGCCGCAAACGGCCCTGCCAACCTCTGGCAACGGCAACGACCATCATGAACGAGACAATGACCATGGCTCCCGCCGCGTCGGCCGGTCGCCGGCCGGCTCCGGGCGCGAGCCCGAACGAGGCCGTCACGCTCGCCGAGCACATCGTCGAGGTAATCAGCGATTCCGGTGAGGGCGCGCAGCGCTGCGGCCAGTCGCTCGGCGTCATCGCGGCCAAGATGGGCAATGGCATCTGGACGACGGAGATCATTCCGGCCGAAATTCAGCCGCCCGCGCGCAGCGTCGCCGGCGCCTCGGGCATCCGCATCCGGATGGGTTCGGGCAAGGTCACCAACGGCGGCGACGAGACCGACCTGGTCGTGGCGTTCAACGAACAGGCGCTGCTCGGCCGCGTTCACGCGGGCGAGCTCAAGGCCGGCTGCACGATCCTGCTCGAGAGCATGTGGCGCGGGCACCGCGACCCGAAGATCGTCGCGTCGTACGTCGAGACGGTCGAGCTGCTGCACAAGGGCGGCTTCCGCGTCTACGAAGTTCCGCTGGAGGACGCGTGCAGCAAGCTCGTGGCCGATTCGCGGCGTGGCAAGAACATGTTCGTGCTCGGGATCCTCTGCAGCATCTACAGCCTGGACCTCGATCTCGCTCGTGATCAGATCGCCGTCACGTTCGGCAAGAAGGACGCCAAGGTCATCACGGTCAGCCAGGGGCTGCTCGACGCCGGCCACGCCTGGGCCGAGACCAACCTCGACTTCAAGTACCGCATTCCCGTCGTGCCCGTGACCGAACCGCTGATCGTCGTCAACGGCAACACGGCGCTGGGGTTGGGCGTCCTCGCTTCGGGGATGGACATCTGCGCGATGTACCCGATCACGCCGGCGACGTCGACGTCGCACTATCTGTCGGAATGTTTCGAGCGCATCGGCGGCCTCGTGCATCAGGCCGAGGACGAGATCGCTGCCTGCGCGTTCGCCGTCGGCGCGTCCTACGCCGGCAAGTGCGCGGTGACGATCACCTCCGGACCCGGCTACTCGCTGAAGCAGGAGGTCATCGGCCTCGCAATCATGGCCGAGATCCCGCTGGTCGTGATCAACGTCCAGCGCGGCGGCCCCAGCACAGGCCAGCCGACCAAGGCCGAGCAGAGCGATCTCCTCGCGAGCTGTTTCGGCAGCCACGGCGATGCACCGAAGGTCGTGATGGCGGTCTCGGGGATCGAGGACTGCTTCTACGCGGTCATCACTGCACGCAAGATCGCCGAGATCTTCAACACCGTCGTCGTGCTGTTGTCCGACGCGAATCTCGCCACCGCCCAGCAACCGTTCCCGCGGCCGCAGTTCACGGAAGATTGGCTGGCGCCACCGGTCGACCAGACGCCGGTGCCGGCGGGCGCGCTGCCCTACGACTGGGATTCGATCACCGGCATCGCCCGCCGTTTCGTGCCCGGCCAGCCAGGTGGCATGCACACGCTGACCGGACTCGCGCACGACCGTGCCAGCCACGTCGCGTACGATCCGACGACCAACGAAGAGGGTCTGCGCAATCGGAGCCTGAAACTCGCGGCGCTGCAAAAGACGCTGAAGACGCCGAGCGTGTTCGGCGACCCCGAAGGCGACCTGCTGATCGTCGGCTGGGGCAGCACGAGGGGCGCAATCGAGGAAGCCGTCGCCCGGGCCCGCGTGGACGGATTGAAGGTCTCGTCGCTTCACCTCACGTTCCTGCAGCCGATGGCGTCGGGCATCCGCGAGATCCTGCATCGCTTCAAGCGCGTGATGACGATCGAAATGAACTGGTCGGATCGCAGCGAGGACGAACTCATCGACGAGGACAACCGGCGCTACTCGGCGCTCGCACTGATGCTGCGGTCGCGCTTCCTCGTCGACATCGACTGCTGGAGCGAAGCCCGCGGCCAGCCCATCAAGCCCGCGACGATCTGCCGCGTGATCCGCGAGAAGCTCTCGTCCTAGCCGGAGAACCCCTTAATGACGATGCCCGTGACCCAGTGTCTCTTGAAGCTCCACGAGGACCACCACAACCTCGAGGACTATCAGGGCGGCGTGCCGCGCTGGTGCAGCGGCTGCGGCGACAACGCCATTCTCGCGGCCGTGCAGCGGCTGTGCCGCGACGAGGACTTGAGTCCCGAGCGGACGGTGTTCGTTTCGGGCATCGGCTGTTCGAGCCGGTTCCCGCATTACATGAAGACCTACGGGTTCCACGGCATCCACGGCCGGGCGTTCCCGGTGGCCGAGGGCATCAAGATGGCACGGCCGGACCTCACGGTGTTCGTCAACACGGGCGACGGCGACTGCTGCAGCATCGGCGCCGGGCACTGGATTCACGCGATCCGCTACAACATGAACATGACCGTGATGCTGCACGACAATCATGTGTACGGTCTCACCAAGAAGCAGGCGTCGCCGACGTCGCCCATCGGCTTCAAGAGCAACACGACCCCGCGCGGTTCCTATCTCAACGCCCTGAATCCGCTGACGGTGACCCTCGGCGTACAGAACGTCTCGTTCGTGGCGCAGGCCGTGGACTGGGTGCCGGAGGTGCTCTACGACATCATCAGCGCGGCGTATCACCACCGCGGCTTCTCGTTCGTGCGCATCATCCAGCGCTGTCCCGAATTCCTGCCGAAGATGTTCGAGAGCTGGCTCGCCGACCCTCAGAAGACGCTGCTACTGACGCACGCCAATGGGCTCACGCTCACGCCGGAGCTCTCGCGCACGTACAAGAACCAGCTCGCCCACGATCCGTCGAACATCGACCGCGCACGCGAAATCGCCTCTGGCGAGGACCCGATTCCCGTCGGCATTCTCTATCGGAATCCGGAGGTGCCGTGCTACGAGGACGTGCGCCACGCCGGGCAGATGCGCACGCCCGAGCATATCCGCGTGGGCCTCGAGGCGGAACTCGACCGTTTCACCGTCTGGCCGAAGAATGCAGAACCGGCGCAGCGGGCCGTGTGATGCACGAGAGCGCGTCCCCCGACATGCCAACCAGGTAGAGCGAGCCGACATGGACATGGCCGCCACGTTTCACGAGCAGAGGGTCTTCTTTTCCACCAGCCGACGGCAGGGCGAAGGCGTCGAGGCCATCGAAGGACTCGGATTGCGTCCCGCCCTGTTCGCCGGGTACCGGGATCTCTCCTTGCTGCGCCACGACTTCCCGCTGGTATTGGTCGCAGCCAGCCGCGAGGCCATCACGGTCCGCTCGCTCTCCGGGATCGTCGACGAGGTGCTGCTGGAAGTGGCACCGCGCGGCATCGAGGGCGAGCGGCTGCGCAAACACGCACTCGCGCTCGAACGCGAAATCCGCGCACGCGTCGCCGCCGGCGATATCGGGCTGTTGTCGGAATTGTGGACGGCGGCCGCCGAGCGCGTGAGCGCCCATGACGACGAGACCGCGAAGGAAGTGCTCCGCTACACCGCTGCCGCATTGAAGCTCGACGGCGAAGTGGTCGGCTGCGATTTGGCGATGCCGGCCAAGTTCCTGGCGCATCTCTGGGAGGCGGCGTATGCGGCGAAGGCCCGCGCGTTCCGCCAAGCCGTCGACACGCTGGTCGTGCGGCTGTCCGATATCCTGCGCGCGGCGTTCATTCACTCCGCCGCCGGCCAGCAGCCGGGCGCGCTGCGTGCGTCCGTCGGGGGCGCGCACCAGAACATGTTCGACTTCGACGCTATGTCGCGGCTCGTCGGTCGCCGCGCGCCCAAGGACGAACTGTCGCCGTCGCGCCGCCGGCGCATCGAGGGGGCGCTGGCGGTCCTGCGCGGACAGCGCTTCTTTCCGGACCCGAAAGCCTCGTCCTCGCCGGATGCGATCGTGGCGTTCGAATTCCAGTTCGAGGACTGCGCGTCGGCCGTGGAAGCCTTCCGCGCGCGCCTGGCGGCGCTGGTTGAAACGGTGCGGGCGATGGCCATCGCCGAGCTCGAGGCCGACGGTCGCTATATCGAGGCGGACCACGATCCCTTTTTCGAAAGCTTCGGCGATCACACGCTCACGCCGGACGACCTGGCACTCTTTCCCGACTCTCTCGTATGCATTCCACCGGATCGCAACGCCTCGCCGGAGAATGCCAATCTGATCGAGATGCTGTCGTCCGGACTGCCGGTCAAGGTGCTGGTCGAGACGCGTGATCTGCTCGAGGAATCCTCGGTGGGCGCCGGCCACTTCGCGTTCGGCGTGCGCAGCGTGCGGCTGGCGATGACCGCGATGGGTCTGGGAGGCGTGTTCGTCGTGCAAACGCCGAGCTCGAACTTGCTCTGCCTGCGTGCGCCCATTGCCAGGGGCCTCGACCACCGCGGACCGGCGCTGTTCAGCGTCTATTCCGGCGCGGCCGACCCGGCGGCGAGCATAGCGCAGTATCTCACCGCCGCTGCCGCCATCGAATCCCGCGCGTTCCCGCCGTTCTCGTATGACCCGCTTGCCGGCGACAACCTGGCGGCGCGCTTTTCGCTCGAGAACTGTCCGCAGCCGGAAGCGGACTGGCCGGTCGAATCCTTCGAGTACGCGGACGAGCAATGGCAACGGGTGACCGAACGTGTGGCGTTCACCTTCGCCGACTTCGTGCTGTGCGACCGGCGCCACGCCGCGCACTTCGCGCGCGTGGGGAGAGCGCGCTGGAACGCGCGCATGCGGCCCGTCGCCGAATGGCTCGAGCTACCCGAGAAGGAGTTGACCGAATGCATTCCCTACCTTTGGGCCATCGACGCTGGCGATGTCCTGCACCGGGTGCTCGTCGACGTGCGGCTCATCGGCGCGGTGCGGCGTTGCCGCACGCTGTGGCATCGCTTGCGCGAGCAGGGCGGTGTCCACAACTCGCACGCCGAACAGCTGCTCGCGCGCGAGAAGGCGGCGTGGGAGGCGGAGAAGCAGCGCCCGATCGAGGAACTGAAGGCCGCGGTCACACCGGCGGCAGGCAGCCCAGCGCAGTCGGCGGCCGGCGAGGAGAAGGCGGGTGCCGTTGCGGCCATGGCCACCACGGAGGCGGCGGACGTCCCGGCGCACTCGCCGGACGAGGCGTGGATCGAGACCGCGCGTTGCCCCAGCTGCAACGAATGCCAGCTCATCAACGACCGAATGTTCCTCTACAACGAGAACAAACAGGCGTATCTCGGCGATCTCAAGACGGGCACGTATCGTCAGCTCGTCGAGGCCGCCGAAAGCTGCCAGGTAGCGATCATCCATCCGGGCAAGCCCTTCAATCCGAACGAGCCGGGTCTCGAGGAATTGATGGAGCGCGCCAAGGCGTTTCAATAGACAATCCACCTTCGACACGTCGCACGGGATAGCCATGCCCGATACCCCCGCCCACCAAGGCCGGCCGCCGGAAGTGTTGTTGATAACAGTTTTATCCAGTCCGTCTGGGTCGATGAACGTGAGAGGATTTTCTCCCACGTAGGCATAGGTATTTACACCTGCCGCAAGGCCTTCCAGGTCGCTCTCGACGTAATTGCCGATGGCCGGATCAAAGTCTCTGAATGTGTTCTGAAGCAGTTCGCATGTCATTTCCCAACCGTTTCGCCTCAGTTCGCCCGAATGTCTGGTCGATGCGTAGCCCAATACAAAACCGCGACTACAACGATGGTGATGTTCAACCACGGAATATCACGAGGCCCCAACCATCCCATGTATCGTGAAACAGCGAACTCCGCGATAGCCACCATGCCGCCCGTCGAGGTCAGCGTTGCTACGTAAGGAGAGCGGTTCGACGAGCTGGTTGTCCTCAAACTGAGTAGGACTGCGACGCTTGATGCGATACCGACAACCAACTGAGAGACCATCGACCACGATTGCAGCGCCGGAGTTGCTGATCCATTAGCTGCCGGCACAAGCGAAATGGACGTCGCGGGCAGAACGACGGGGAGATAGTGTAGGTCGAGGCGGCTGAGCCGGTCTCGGTTTGCCGATTCCCATTGGCATCGTACGTCCAGCCGCGTGTCGTACTGCCACCAATCCTGCTTGTGATGCGATCGAGAAGATAGTAGCGATTTGTCGGGGTTTTGATGTTTGATGTCGTAGATCGCAAGGGCTGCGAGTTGCAACGCAGCGGCAAGAAATCGCTCATGCGCCGACGGGCTATCTTCCCGCGGTACCGGTCAGAGGTGCCTACAATCCCTTCACCACGGCGAGCATCTCCCCGTTTGCGCTGCGGACCGTGCTGAGGCTCGGATCAATCTCCGCGCACAGGTGGCGCTCCTTGCCAACTTCGCAGACCGCGAGGTGATTCATCGCCGCGCGCACGTAAGGGGTTGACAGTCCCTCGACGCTCGGCACCAGCGCCCACGCGCCAAGCGCGATGCCAAACACGATAGGAGGCGTCCACCGAAGCGTCATCGCCCAGATGAAGCGCTGCGCCAATGCCTCCACGTTCGCCGCGAGATCGCCCAGCCGCTTCTGCAGCCCCGCGGCGATGCCCTCGCCAAACGCCTTCGCCTGTTCGGCGCCGGCGCGCTTCGTGTTGTCATCGATGCGAACCTTCCAGTCGCTCTCGATC
>JADGOC010000037.1 GCA_017883165.1 Acidobacteriota bacterium | reverse complement strand
CGGGTACCTGCAGAGCTCCGGATCGTCGAGCGCCACAATCACCGAATCGTCGATCCGTGGGGCAAGGCCGCTGACCTCGTTGAGGATCTTCATCAGGTTGCGCTCGGATCGTCCGCGGTCCGGCACCGGATCATAGCCGTACCCATGCGCCCACGCCGGCAGGCCGTAATAGTAGTAGCCGCCCGGCCGGCTCTCGTATTTCAGGCGCGCTAGCGTGAACCGGCCGTCGTACGCGGGGTTGACGGGGAAGGCGACCGCGGCCGGCGCGTCGAAGAATCTGCGGCGCTGCGCCGACAGGGCGACGCTCAGCGCGACGATGGCCGCCAGCACGAGCGCGATCTGAAGGCGTCGTGGTCCCATCAGTGCGTCAGCCCGTAGATGAAGAAGTTGACGCCGACCTTGAACGCCTCGTTCGATTCGTCGACCGGCTTGAGGCCGGTGCCCGAGAATTCCCAGAACTCGGAGATGTCGGTGTTGTACCCGATCACGACCATCAGCCGTTTCTTGGGGTCGTTGTCTTCGTAGATGCCCCGGAAGATCGGTGAGCCCCGATCGTAGTAGTTCGGAATCTCCTCGAGCGAGTTGATCTCGAAGAACGAGTGAAAGATCGGATGCGAGGCGTCGAGATCGACCATGCGCGCGTCGGGCAGGATGCGGAGCATCTGCGCTTCGAAATTGTTCCAGTCGTTGTACCGGAAGTCGTCGATGATGAGAAAGCCGCCCTTGTGCAGGTACGCGCGCATGTTCCGCGCGGCTTCGTCCGTGACGTAAAAGTACCGTCCCGGTTCGCACATGTAGGTCACCGGATACTTGAAGATCTCCGGATCCTCGAGCGCAAGAATGTTGCTCTGCTCGATGTGCGGCGCGAGATCGCTGATCTCGTTGAGAATCTTCATCATGTTCTCTTCGCCTTCCGGGTAGTCGTGCGACCACGGCACGCGCTGCGTCTGATACGCGATCGGCGGGCCGTAGCGCAGGCGGATGAACGTGAAGCGGCCGTCGTACGGGATGTTGGGCTTGATCGGGGCATTGCTGCCGCCGCCGAACCTCATCCCGCCCTGACGCTGCGCGAGCGCGGTCGTCCCCGCCAGGAACACGACGCCGGCGGCGAGCGCGAGCAGCACGCGCTTCACTTCTTGCCTTCCAGTTGTTGAATCGCGCGCGTCTTCTGCGCGAGGTCGATCAAGAGCTTCTCCAGCGCCTGGTCGTACTGCGCCGGATCCATTGCCGCTTTCCGCAGCTTCAGCGCGGCGACCTGATCTTCGAGCGCCTGCTTCTGCTCGAGCAGCGCGCGGAGCGCCGGGTCGGCGACCGCCGCAATCGACGCCGCGCGCGCTTTCGGCGACGCCAGAAACAGCGTGTCCGCGAACTTCCCGTCCTGGCCATCGTCGAGCGCGGCGTGCTCGGTGAGGAGATTGCCCTTTTGCTGATAGGCCTGCGTGACTTTCGTCTTCGCGTACTCGAAGGCTTCGAGCACAGACACGCGCCCGTCAGCATTTTTGTCCGCGGCTTCGCTCGTGAACGCTTCGACGAAGTACTCCGGAAACAGCGTGTCGTTGTGTTCGCCGCCCGTTTTCGTCGCCGTGACGATGGTGCGCCCTGGTCCCGCGAGCGGCTGCAGGAACCCGCCGCTCGAGCTCGACGTGTTCACGAAGACCACGCGCTGCGCGGGAAACTTGTCCAGCAGCTTCGCGTAATCGGCCGCCATCAGATCCGGGCCCGGCAGGTTGAACGCCGCGCCTCGACCGTCGAAGCTGCCGTGTCCAATCAGCAAAATGAACACCTCATCGTTCGGCTTGACGCGACTCGCGACATCACTGAACGTCTTTTCGACGTTTTCGCGCGTGGGTCGGCCTTTGATGCGCGCCGGATCGGCGTCGGGTTTGTCCGACAGATAAATAATGTTGTCCGCGACGACGCCCCCGCGCGTCGCCGCCGCGTCGATGACGGTGGTGGCCCACTTGTGAAACTGCTGGCCGTCCGCGGCGTCGGCTTCGACGCCGGTGATCACGATGAGGTGAGTGTCCGCGACCTGCGCGGACGCAGGCATCGCGAGCGCGCAGAAGACAAGCGCGAGAAATATCCTCATGCCAACCCTCGCGTGCGGCGATAGGCCCATTCGGTGCCGGTCAGCGCGATCAGCAGCAACAGGAGCACCGGCATGTCCCACAGATCGTGCTCCTCGACGACGGTGACGCCGCGGCCGCTGTAGCTGATCGCTTCGGGCAGCCCGGCGGCGTTATCCGGCGTGAAGAAGCGCCCGCCGGTTTCTTCCGCGATCCGCTTCAAGAGCGGCGCGCGCATCGCCGCGTCGAAGTACTCGCTGTCGCCCGCCGACGAGCGCACGTGGATCACATCCGCGCCGAGATCTTTCTGGTCGCGCGTCGCGCCGACGCGCACGCTGTAGAGCCCCTCTTCGTCCGGCGTAAAGCTCGCACGATATTCGCCGTCCCGCGTGACGCTCCAGTCCATCGGCACGTCCGCCGTCTTGCCGGAGGGCGCCGTCACGTGCGCGAGGACGCGCGCGTTGTTCACCTCGATGTAGGAGGCATCCACGACCTGCGCGGTGAGCGGCACCGCTTCGCCCGGGTCCACCCGGTCCTCGGTGGTCGTCGTCACCACGTGATCGGGGACGCCTTCGACGAGCCAGCGCGCGAGGCGCCGCCAGAACGTCTGATACGTCGTGTCGTTCACCGACATCGAGGCATGCATGCGCCAGAGCCAGGAATCCTGGATGGCGAACGCCAGCGCTTTGCCGCGGCCGTAGCGCTGCACCGCCAGCACGACTTGGTCTTTCTTCTGGTTGTCGAGGCCCGATAGAAGAATGGTTGCGCCGGGCTTGACCTCGCGGATGGGATTCACGGCCGTCAGCGCCGGCATTTTCTCCCACCTCTGCGCCGACGCCTCCTCAGTGTCGGCAATCTGCATCATCGGGTAGGTCGCGCCAGCCCGCGTCGGCCGAACGGTGATCGTGGAGAAGTACGGCGTCCGCGACTTGGTCGCGTCGAACGCGACCGGCAGGACCTCGGCGAGCGGCGTGCCAGTCCACCCGCCTTCGGCGAAGGAGTGGCGTCCGCCGAGCATCATCAGCCCGCCGCCGCGCTTGTTGACGAAGTCGGCGAGCATCCGGAGCTGCTCGGGCGTGAACGAATCGGCGTCGACGCCGTCGAGGATGACGCCGCGGTAGGCGAACAGTTCCTCGCGCGTCGCCGGGAATCCCGCGACGAGTTCGTCCGGAGTAGAGAGGTTCTCGCGATAGTACTTATTCGGCGCGGTCCGCCGCAGCAACACGACTTGCAGGTTCTTGTCGTCTTCCACCGCGCGCTTGACGAAGGTCGCCTCGGGCCGCGGCTGTCCTTCGTAGTAGAGAATCTGCTCCCGCCGATCGCTCACCTCAATCAGCGCCTCGCGCGTGTTGTTCTGTGTCACCTGCTCGTTGGCCTGTGGCGGGATGCGAAACGTGAACACGCGCGGGCCGGCGTCCGACGCGGTGAACCGCACGCGCATGGTCGCCGACTCGCCGTCGGGCGGCAGCGTGATCTCCTCGCTGCTGACGATGCGGCCGTTGTCTTCGACCTCGAGCGGCACGGTCGCGCCCGCGTAGCCGGCCTGCGTGACGACGATATTGACGACGAGCGCCGTGCCTTTGAGCGCGATCCGCGGTGTCTCGACGCGCGTCACCTGAATGTCGCGCGCGAAGCGCTCGGCGCCGACGCCGACGGTGAAGACGGGGATTGACCGCGCCTTGATGCTCGCGAGCGATTCGTCGAGCGAGGTGTCCGACGTGTCGTCGCCGTCGCTGACCATCACGAGCCCGGCGAGCGGCAGGCCCGAGAGCTCGTCGCGCGCGCGCGCGAGCGCCTGGCCCAGATGCGTCGACGTGCCGGCGTACTTCATGCCGTCCGCCGACGGCACGCGATCGGTCGACGCCGAGAAGCGGAAAAAGCGGAGCACGAAGCGCTCGGAGAGCGCCTTGAGCAGCGGACTGTCGGCGTTGACGAGGTTGCCGCGGACGAAGTCGCTGCGCGGCTGGCTCTGCCGATCCGCGATCTGCATGCTGCGCGAGTCGTCCACCAGCACGCCGAGAAAATTCTGCTGCGGGACCGCCGCCTTGAGGATCAACGCCGGCCGGAACAGACAGAACAAGACGAGAGCGAGCGCGGCGAGGCGGAGGGTGATGAGAACGAAGCGGTCGCGCGGCGCGGTGCGGCCGACGCGGCGGTAGGTGACGAGGGCGTACGCGGCTATGAGGCCGGCGACGAGAATCGCGGCGACCATCGGCCGCGACGCGCCGAGCACGAAGTCGCCCTGCTCGAAGACCAGGGGCCGGTATTTGAACAGGAATCGAAAGAGTCCTTCAAACACTCTGGTCGATTCTAGTCCCGGCGCATCGCGCGCGGCTACGGGCGGATATGAAATGTCTGTGACTGTCTACCGCGGCACGAGCCACATCCCGGCCAGACGATTCTGCCAGCCGCGCTCGGGGTTCAGCACGGTGTAGACGGCGCAGACCACGAACAGCGTACTCAGCAGCACCACGACGGCCGAGGCGAGTGGATGGGCGTGCGTATCCTCCCAGAAGCCGACGAACCGGACGGAGGTGCGCGCGGTGGCGTAGAAGAGCGTCAGCATCGCGCGCCGCCACGGCTCCACCCAATCGGGGCGGTTGGCCAGCGCGGTCAACTCCGCCATCAGCTCCTGTGGATCGGCGAATGCCTGAATGGCCAGCCTGGCGAGCATCCGACCCGCGGACAACGGCAGCGGATCGGATCCGCCGCGTCGTCTCGAAATTCGATCGACCAGCGCCCGATGTCATGACGTGTACCGCCGGCAGTATACTGCCCGCCCATGCACGTCGCGCCGGTCGATTACTTAATTCTGGCGGCCTACTTCGTCCTCGTGCTGGGCATCGGCTTTTATCTGAAGAGCCGGATGCGGAAGAGCAGCGACTTCCTGCTCGCGGGACGCCACATCCCCGCGTGGGCGGCGGGGCTGGCGTTCATCGCCGCCAATCTCGGGGCGCAGGAAGTGATCGGCATGGCGGCGAGCGGCGCGAAGTACGGCCTGCTGACGAATCACTTCTACTGGATCGGCGCGATTCCCGCCATGGCGTTCGTCGGCGTCTTCATGATGCCGTTCTACTACGGTTCCAAAGCGCGCAGCGTGCCGGAATACCTGCGGCTGCGCTTCGACGAGAAGACGCGCAGCCTGAACGCGATCACCTTCGCGGTGATGACCATCCTGTCGTCGGGCATCAGCCTGTTCGCGATGGGCAAGCTGTTCAACGCCCTGCTCGGCTGGAACATGCAGGTGAGCTTCGCGGTGTCGGCGCTCGTGGTACTCGGCTACGTCGTGCTCGGCGGCCTCACGAGCGCGATCTACAACGAGGTGCTGCAGTTCGGGCTGATCGTGGTCGGCTTCGCGCCGCTGACGTACCTCGGGCTGCGCGACGTCGGCGGCTGGAGCGGGATGGCGGCGAAGCTGCCGCCCAACTTCACGCACGTGTGGACCAACCTGGCGCGCCCCGACGCCAACCCGCTCGGCGTCGAGTGGTTCGGGATGGTGATGGGGCTCGGCTTCGTGCTGTCGTTCGGCTACTGGTGCACCGATTTTCTCGTCGTCCAGCGCGCGATGTCCGCCGAGTCGCAGAACGCCGCGCGCTGCACGCCGCTCATCGGCGCGATCCCGAAGATGTTCTTTCCGTTCATCGTGATCCTGCCCGGGTTGATCGCGCTCGCGCTGACGAATCACCCGCACGACGGCGCGGCGCCGCTGCTGCCGCGGCTCGCCGACGGGACGCTCGACTACAACATGGCGATCCCGTCGATGCTCGCGCGGTACTATCCGCCGGGCATGCTCGGTCTCGGCCTGACCGCGCTGATGGCCAGCTTCATGTCGGGCATGGCCGGCAACGTCACGGCATTCAACACCGTGTGGACGTACGACATCTATCAGGGCCACATCAACCGCCACGCGAGCGACGCGCACTACCTGCGCGTGGCGCGGTATACGACGGTGGTCGGCATCGCGCTGAGCGTCGCCACGGCGTACATCGCTATGCGCTTCAACAACATCATGGACATGCTCCAGCTCGTGTTCAGCTTCGTGAACGCGCCGCTGCTCGCGACATTCCTGCTCGGTATGTTCTGGCGGCGGACGACCGGACATGGCGCGTTCTGGGGACTGCTCGCGGGCACGACCGCCGCGGGCCTGCACTACGAGGCCACCGCGGTCGCCGGCAGCGCGTCATTGCTCCCGAAGCTCGCGGTGTGGCACCTCTATCCGTCCGACATGGCGCAGAATCTGTGGGGCGCCGTGTGGGCGTGGACGGCGTGCTTCGTGCTGACCGGCGCGATCAGCCTGATGACGAAGCCGCGCGCGCGCGCGGATCTCGTCGGCCTCGTGCGCGGGTTGACACCGACCTCCAGCGACCGCGCCCGCGCCTGGTACACACGGCCGGCCGTGCTGGCTGTCATCGTGCTGGCGATGACGGCCGCTCTCAACATCTGGTTCTGGTAGGATGGCGTCGCCTCGGAGGAGATTAGTCATCATGTTCAAGCGCAGCATTATCACTGTCCTCGCCCTCTCGTCGGTGCTCGTGCCGTTCGTTCCGCTCGGGGCGCAGCAAAAGCTCGATCCGACCATCAACGACAAGATTCGCCAGGAAGAAGAGCAGCACTCGCAGATCATGCGGACGCTGCATTTTCTGACTGACGTCTACGGCCCGCGCGTCACCGGCTCGCCGAGCCTCAAGGCCGCCGGCGAATGGTCGATTAAAACGATGACCTCGTGGGGATTCACCAACGGCCATCTCGAGCCGTGGAATTTCGGCCATCCGGGATGGGTCACCGACCATTTCGAAGTGCACATCGTGTCCCCCGTGAAGAGCTCGCTCGTCGTCGAGCCGCTGGCGTGGACGGCGGGCACGAAGGGGACGGTCACGGCGAAGGCGTTCAATCTGATCGTGCCGCAGGGGCCCCTGGTGCCGATGTCGCCGACGCCGGCCGAGGGCGGGCGCGGTGGGCGCGGCGGGCCGTCCACGCCGCAGCACTTTCAACCGACGCAGGCACAACTGACCAGCTACTTGGAGAGCATCAAGAGCGACGTGAAGGGCGCGATCGTGCTGGTCGGCAAGACCGTGTTCGTGCCGGTGAACCTCGATCCGACGCCCGGTCGCCGGAACGAAGAGGACTTGAAGCGCCAGTACGATCCGAACGCGCCCGAAGGCGCGGGGCGAGGCGGACGCGGCAATCAGCCGACGCCGCCAGAGGGGACGCTGACGGCGCGTCAGGTCACGCAGCAGATCGACGAATTCCTCGTCGCCAACGGCGCGGCGGGGCGCGTGAACGACGCCGGCCGCCCGCATGGCCAGATCGTCGCCTTCGACAACGCGACGTACGACATCACGAAGGCGGTGCCTACCGTCGTCATGCGCAATGAAGACTACGGCCGTATCGCGCGGATTCTCGCCGATGGCACGCCGGTCGAGCTCGAGATGAACATTGTCAACACGTGGTATCCGGAAGGAGCGACGGCGTACAACACGATCGCGGAGATTCCCGGCAGCGACAAGAAAGACGAAGTGGTGATGCTCGGCGGCCACCTCGACTCATGGCACTCGGCCACGGGCGCGACCGATAACGCCATCGGCTGCGCGACGATGATGGAGGCCGCACGGATTTTGAAGGCGCTCGGCGTGCAGCCGCGGCGCACGATTCGCGTGGCGCTCTGGAGCGGCGAGGAAGAAGGGCTGCTCGGCTCGCTCGCGTACGTCAAGGAGCACTTCGGATCGGCGGAAACCCCCACGCCCGAGTTCGCCAAGCTCGATGCGTACTTGAATATCGATTCCGGGACCGGCCGCGCGCGTGGCGCCGGCATCTTCGGGCCGCCCGAGGCGGCGGCGGTGGTCCGCCAGGCGCTGGCGCCGTTTCAGGATCTCGGCGTCGTCGGCGCGAGCGCGACGCGGAGCCGCAACGTCGGCGGGACCGACAGCACGTCGTTCAACAACGCCGGGCTGCCCGGCATCGGCTTCGGCCAGGATCCGATCGAGTACAACTCGCACACGCATCACACCAACCTCGATCACTACGAGCGCGTCATCGAGGCGGACGTGAAGGCGTCGGCGATCTCGATCGCGGCGACGCTCTATCAGCTCGCCATGCGCGACGAGATGGTGCCGAGGTTCACGAAGGAGACGATGCCGCCGCCAGTGGCTGCGCGGTGAAACGGCGGGATATCGTGATGTGGTGATGTGGTGATGTGGTGATGTGGTGATGGAGCGATGTCGTGACAGATACATCACCCCATCACTCCGTCTCCACATCACCAGATTCAGGTTTTAGACGCGACCTCGGCCTCTTCGACGCCGTCGTCGTCGTGGCCGGCGGAATCGTCGGCGTCGGGATTTTCGCCAATCCGTCGAACGTCGCACGGGTCCTCGAGAATCCCGTGCTCATCCTGCTCGCCTGGAGCCTCGGCGGGCTCGTGGCGCTGCTCGGCGGTTTTGTCTGGGCCGAGCTCGCATCGCGGTTTCCGCACGTCGGCGGGCAATACGTCTACCTGCAGCGCGCCTACCACCCGGTCGTCGGCTTCCTCTACGGCATCGCGCTTCTCTTCATAATAAATGGAGGCTCGCTGGCGGCCGTCTCCATTCTGTTCGCGTCGTACGTGGACCGGTCGTTTCTCCCGCTCGGCGGGGCCGGGATCCGCGTCGCCGCCGCGCTGGCGCTCGTGACGCTCACCGCCGTCAATGTCGTCGGGGTCCGCGCGGGCAAGTGGACCAACAACATCCTGATGACGGCGAAAGTCGGCGGTATGCTCGTGCTGCTCGCGCTGGCGTTCGGTCACGGGTCGACGCCGGCCAGTCACTTCGATGCCGCGCCGGCCGTCGTTTTTCACGGCGCGTCGATCCATCTCTTATTCACGGCGCTCGTGCCGATTCTGTTTGCCTACGGCGGATGGCAGAGCTGCGCGAACATTGCCGGCGAGATCAAGAATCCGGCGTGGAATCTTCCTCGCGCCAACGTCCTCGGCGTCATCGTCGTCATCGTGTTGTATTTGTCGCTGAACCTGGCGTACCTGTGGGTGCTGACGCCGCAGCAGGTCGCCGCGTCGCCGGCGCTGGCGGCCGACATGGCGCGCGCCGTCGCGGGCGAGGCCGGCGCGCGATTCGTCGCGGCGCTGATCGTGACGTCGAGTCTCGGATTTCTCGCCGTGGTCATTCTCACGGGGCCGCGGCTCTACTACGCGATGGCCGCCGACGGCTTGCTCTTCGAGCGCGTCGGACGGCTGCACCCCCGATACAAGACGCCGGTGTTCGCGCTCTGGTTTCAGGCGGCGGTGTCGCTCGTGCTGATGACGACGAATACGTACGATCAGCTGTTGTCGTACGTGGTGTTCGCCGACTGGCTGTTCTTCGGGCTGACGGCAGGAGCGCTGCTGATCGTGCGCTATCGGCAGCCATCGCCCGGCGGCGAGATCGCGTATGCGCCCGGGCACCCTGTGACGACGATCCTGTTCGTCGGGGTCGCGGCCGGCGTCGTGCTGAACAGCTTCGTCGCGTATCCGACGCAGTCGCTGATCGGTTCGTCGATTCTCATCGCCGCCACGATTGTGTACTTTGTCCTCAACCGCCACCACGGAGGCCACCGAGGATCGACGCCCTCGGTGGTAGAGCATTTGTGACGATGACGTTCCCTGAGGTGTCGTATCTGCGATGGGCGAAGTCGCATCCGCCGGCGCGGATCAACCTGGCGCGCAGCGGTGTCGATGCCTGCCCGCCATCGATGCTCGGCCTCACGAGCCGCGACCTCGTCGTCACCTTGCCGCTGCATGACGGCTACATGCCGCTGCGGCGCGCGATCGCCCGCCGCTACCGAGTCGCCGCCGAACAGGTCTTCACCGTGTCGGGCGGCACGAGCTTCGCCAACTGGTTCGCGTGCGCCGCGCCGCTGAACGGCGCGCCGCGCGGCAGCGAGGTGATCGTCGAGCGGCCGACCTACGAACCGCTGCTCAAGATTCCACAGGCGCTCGGGTACCGGGTGCGGCGGCTCAATCGCCGGATCGACGAGGACTACGGAATCGACTTGAAGCGTTTCGGCCGCCTCGTGAACCGGCGCACGCGTCTCGCGATCGTGAGCAACCTGCACAATCCGAGCGGCGCACGGATCGGGCTCTCGACACTGCGGCGGATGGCCGCGATCCTCGCCAACGTCGGTGCGGTCCTCCTCGTCGACGAGGTCTACCTCGAATGTCTCTGGGGCCGACGCCCCGAGTCGTGCGTCCACGCCGGCTCCAATGTGATCACGACCAACAGCCTGACGAAGGCGTACGGCCTCGACGGCCTGCGCGCGGGATGGATGCTCGGCCCGCGAGAGATGATTCGCCGGGCATTTCTTATTCAAGATCTGCTCGCCAACAACGGCGTCGCGCCCGGCGAGCAGATGACGCTTGCGGCATTCAAACGGCTCGGCGCGATTCGCCGCCGCGTGCACGCGACACTCGATCCCAACCTCGATCGCCTGCGGCGCTTCTTCGAGCGCGAATCGCGGCTCGAAGCGCTCGTGCCGGAAGGCGGCAACGTCGCGTTCCCTCGGCTGCCGCGCGGCGTCGGCAGCGATGCGCTCGCCGAGCGGCTGCTGACGCGCTATTCGACGCTCGTCGTGCCCGGCCGGTTCTTCGAATCGCCCCGACACATCCGGATCAGCTACGGGTGCCGGCCGGACCTGCTGGAACGTGGTCTCGCGAACATCTCGCGAGCCTTGGACGACCTCTCCTAAACCAAAACCCGACCGGCGGCGTCTTGCTCAGTGAGTCACATGGAATGCGCCGAGCCCCGGGTCGCTAGCCTGATGCGCGTGGAAGAAAAAGACGACTTGGTTCGTGAGTTCGAAGCGCGGCTCGTGGAGTCGTCCACGCTGGCATTCCGCGTGGCGTACGGGGTGCTGCGCCATCGCGAGGACGCGGAAGACGTGGCGCAGGAGGCGTTCGCCAAGGCCTACCGCAGCTTCCGGCAGCTTCGCGATCGCGATCGGTTCCGGGCGTGGCTGGTGCGGATGACGTGGCGGATGGCGATCGATCGGATGCGTACGAACCGGCGGCGGGGCGCGCACGAGGTCACGGTGGACCCGGGCGACAACAACCCGGAACCGCAATCCGGACGGACGCCGGAGCAGACGGCCGAAGCCGAGGAACGGTCGGTTCATTTGTGGCGCGCCATCGACGCGCTGCCCGAGAAGCTGCGGGTCGTCACGGTGCTGGCCGCCATCGAGGGGCACGACATGGCGGAAGTCTCGCGGCTGCTCGAGGTGCCGGAAGGCACTGTTAAATGGCGTCTGTTCGCCGCCCGCAAGGAACTGCAGGAGAAGTTGCAATGGCTGACGAGAACCACACGATGAACGACCAGTCGATCGACCGCGCCCTTCGCGAGGCGCTGGACGTCTCGCCGTCGCCGGATTTCGTCGCGCGCGTCCGGACGCGGATCGCGAACGAGCCCGCGTCGCGCAGCGTGTGGAGTCGTTGGGCGGTGTGGACGCCGGTGGCGGCCGGCGCGTTGGCGGCGGCGATTGCCTTGGCGGTGTGGGTGGCGAAACCCGCGCGAGAAGTCCGGCTACCTGCCCCGAGCGTAGCCGAGGGGAAGCCGGACACTACGGCTGCGACGAACGTTCCGCGGCAGCCGGTGCCCACGGTCCGGCTGAAGCCGGACACTACGATCGTCACGAAGATTCCGGTAGTGTCCGCCTTTCCCTCACTCGCGCTCGGGACAAGTAGGCGGACCGTCGTGGCACGCAAGGAACCCGAGATCCTGATTTCGCAAAGCGAATCCGCGGCGCTGCGGCGATTGATCGCGCGCGCCAGCGAGGCGCAGATCGTCGTGAACGACTCACCGTTGTCCGCGTCGGATTCGGGCCCGGATCCGAGCGCCGCCGTTCAGCCGCTGCCGGAAATTCAACCGCTCAAGATCGATCCAATCGTTCCAGTTGATGGACAAGAAGGAGTGCGTCAGTGACCAACAGATTCAGAACGCTTGCCCTGCTCGTGATCATCGCCGTGGCCTGTGGCGCCACCGGTCGCGCGCAGGATCAGTCCGCGTCGAAGGCGCCCGCGAGCACCCAGCTTCGGGTGCAGGTCGTGCTCTCCAAGTATCAGGGGGACAAGAAAATCAGCAGCCTGCCGTACACGCTGTCGGTGAACAGCGAGCGGGGCAGCCGGGCAAGCCTGAGGATGGGCGCTCAGGTCCCGATCGTCGCGAGCACGCAGAACCTATCCTCTGATGGGAAGTCAGTGACCCCGCTGCAAACGGTGAACTACAGGGACGTCGGAACGAACATCGACTGCCAGGCGTACCCCGTCGATCCGGATGGTCGCTACAAACTGGACATCTCGTTCGAAGACTCCTCGGTGTACACGGTCGAAGGGCAGAACGCCATGCGGCCTGGTGATCACCCATCCTTCCGGTCGTTCCGGTCGAGCAACACGCTGCTCCTCAAGGATGGCCAGACCACCCAATTCACGACCGCCACCGACAAGGTGAGCGGGGAGGTCATGAAGGCGGACGTGACGCTCACTGTCGTGAAGTAACGCCGAAGGCGAACACGGTTCTCGACTGGAACCGTTCGCCCAGCCGCAGAACCGTCGACGGAAAATTCGCGTGATTGGGCGAGTCGGGGAAGTGCTGCGTCTCGAGGCACAATCCCGACTGCCGCCCGTACACATGCCCCGATTTTCCCGCAATCGTCCCGTCAAGACTGTTCCCCGAATACAACTGCACGCCCGGCTCGGTCGTCGCGACAGTGAGCGTCCGGCCGCTCTTCGGTTCGACGACGAGAGCCGCGCGAACGAGACCCCCACTTGAACGATTGATCACGAAGTTGTGGTCGTACCCGCGCCCGCGCCGGATCTGCTCATCGTCGGCATCGATGCGCGCGCCGATCGTCGACGCCACGCGGAAGTCGAACGGCGTGCCCTGCACCACCGCGATCTCGCCCGTGGGAATCTGCGCGTCGTCGACCGGCGTGAACGCGTCCGCGTCAATCGTCAGCTCGTGGCCGAGAATGTCGCCGCTGCCATCGCCGGCAAGGTTGAAATACGTGTGCTGCGTCAGATTGATCAGCGTCGCCTTGTCGGTTGAGGCGTCATAGTCGACGATGACCTCGTCGTTCGCCGTCAGCGTGTAGGTGACGCGCGCGGTGAGCGTGCCGGGATAGCCTTCTTCGCCGTCGCGGCTCGTGTAGCCCCAGATGACGCCGACGTTCCCGCCGTTCTCGAACGGCTCGGCGGTCCACACCTTCTTGTCGAAACCCTTCACGCCGCCGTGGAGGTGATTGGCGCCGTTGTTGGTCGCCAGCTGGTACGTCGTTCCGTCGAGCGTGAAGCGTCCTTTCGCGATCCGGTTCGCGAAGCGCCCGACGACCGCGCCGAAATAGCTGGACCGTTCGATGTAGCCCTCAAACGTCTCATGCCCGAGCACGACATCGTCGAACCGGCCGTCGCGGTCGGGGACACGAATCGAGCAGATGATCGCGCCGTAAGAAAGCGAGCGCACCTCGATGCCGTGGACGTTCGTGAGGGTGACCATGTCAACCGACGTGCCGTCGGGAGTGCGGCCAAACCTCGCGCGTGTGAAACCGGCGGCAGGCATGTCGGACATAATAGCGGCCGTGGCGCCGACTCTGCTCGTGATGGCGGCGGGCCTGGGCACACGATACGGCGGCTTCAAGCAGGTCGATCGGGTCGGCCCGCGCGGCGAGATGCTGCTCGATTACGGCGTGTTCGATGCACGCCGTGCGGGCTTCCGGCGCGTCGTCTTCATCATCCGACGCGAGCTCGCGCCCGCGTTCGACGCACTGGCGCGCGGCCTGCCGTCCGGCCTCGACGTGGCCTGCGTGTATCAGGATGTCGATCGGCTGCCGGCGTGGTTCGCGCCGCCTGTGCGCACCAAACCGTGGGGCACGGTGCACGCGGTGCTAGCCGCGCGCGACGCGATCGGCGAGCCGTTCGCGGTCGTCAACGCGGATGATTTCTACGGCGCCGCGGCGTATCGTCTCGCGATCGCGGCATGCGCCGATACGGCGCGAGACGGCACGAGCGCCGTCATCGGCCTGCCGCTCGCGCGGACGCTGTCCGATCATGGACCGGTCGTCCGCGCCATCTGCCGGATCGC
Source organism: Acidobacteriota bacterium (assembly GCA_017883165.1). Taxonomy (GTDB): domain Bacteria; phylum Acidobacteriota; class Vicinamibacteria; order Vicinamibacterales; family CAVVIG01; genus JADGOC01. The sequence continues at coordinate 15,128 of JADGOC010000037.1, read as the reverse complement.
CAACGGCTGGGTGACGCAGCTCGACGAGGTCTATGCCATCGAAAAGGCCGGCGACGGCGCGCAGGGCACCGACGCCGGCGGTCCGCGACGTCTGAGCGGCCACGAGCTGGCGTCGATGAATTTCTGGATCCTCGCGCCGTCGGTGTTTCCCCAGCTCGAGGATCGATTCGCGGCGTTCCTTCGCCGGCGCGGCGCCGATGCGTCCGCCGAGTTGCCGCTGCCGGAAGCGATCGGCGAGCTGATTCAGGCGGGATCCATCCGCGTGCGCGCGATCGAAGCACCGGGCCCGTGGTTCGGCCTGACGCACGCCGGCGATCGGCCCCACGTGATCGCCGGCCTCCACGATCTGCACGCCCGCGGCGAGTATCCCGATCCGCTATGGCAACCGTGACGGCTCCCTCCGATCAGGCGCGCGCCGCGTTCGCCGACGCATTTGGGTATGTGTCCGGCGGCGTCGCCTGGGCGCCGGGCCGTGTGAATCTCATCGGCGAGCACACCGACTACAACGACGGCTTCGTGCTGCCGATGGCGATCGAGCGCGGCGTTTCCACCGCGTTTGCCCAGCGAGACGACGGCAGGCTGCAGGCGCATGCGCTGGCGTTCGGCGAGACGCGCGACGCGGCGATCGCCGAGCTGACGCCCGAGGTCAACGACCCCAGGAACCCCGGGGGGCACTGGTTCGCCTATGTCGCCGGCATGGTGTGGGCGATGCGCCGCGCCGGCCTTCCGGTCGGCGGCCTCGACGTTGCGATCGCCGGCGACGTGCCGATCGGCGCCGGCCTCGCTTCATCCGCCGCTGTCGAGATCGCGGTGGCGCGCGCCGCCTGTGCCGCCGCGTCGATCGCGTGGAACGCGAGCGCGATGGCGCGACTCGGGCAACAAGCAGAAAACGAGTTCGTCGGCGTATCCTGCGGGATCATGGATCAGCTCGCGTCCGCGGCGTGCGAGGACGGGCACGCGCTGCTCGTCGATTGCCGATCGCTTGCGACGCGTCTCGTGCCGATTCCGGAGGAGGCGAGTCTCGTCGTGATGGACACGGGCGTGCGGCGGTCGCTCGCCGGCAGCGAATACAACGAGCGCCGCGCGGCCTGCGAGCGCGCGGTGGCAGCGGTGCGGACGATCGCACCAGATGTCCACGCGCTGCGCGACGTCGATGCCGCGCTCCTCGAGCGCGCGCGCGGCGCCATGGACGAGGTTGCCTACCGGCGCGCTCACCACGTCGTCCACGAAATCCGCCGGCCACTCGACATGGCGGATGCGCTCGACGCCGGCGATCTCGCCGCAGCCGGCCGGCTGATGAACGCGTCGCACGCGAGCTTGCGCGATTTCTACGATGTCTCGTCGCCGGAGCTGGACGCGATCGTCGCGCTCGCGCGGGGGCATGCGGCCTGTTTCGGCGCGCGGCTCACCGGCGCCGGCTTCGGCGGCTGCGCGGTGGCGCTCGTCGCCTCCAGCGGTGTGGAAGAATTCAGGCGGTACGTCGGAGGCTCCACATTTTCGTCGCGCCCGGCAGCGGGCGCGCATCTGGTCGAGTGAGGCACCCATGCGCCACATCACATTCGCATTGCTCACCTGTGCGATCGTTCCCGTCATCCTGTCTTCCGCGCGGCAGGATCCGTCGCTGGTTCCTGGACTGCGCGCGGCCGATGCGCCCGCGAACGCGGTGTGGATCGACAGCCTCGACCTGAGCAAGGCCGCGACCCGGCGTCCTCGCGCGCCGCGCGGGCAAACGCCTGCGCCTCTGGTCTTCTTGCTTGGCGGCGTCGTGTATCCGCATGCCGTGCCGCTCGTGGCGAATTCTGATCTCACGATCGACCTCGGCGGAGCGGCAACCCGTTTCATGTCGATGGTCGGCGTGGACGACGAGCGCAGGAACGGGCAGGGGAGCGTGACGTTCGACGTCTGGGTCGACGGGAAGAAAGCCGCGGCATCGGGCGTGATGAAGAGCGGCGATGCGCCGAAACTCCTGAACGTCGATCTGACCGGCGCCCGGCAGCTGATCCTCGCCTCCGGCGACGGCGGCGACGGCACCCGCGACGATTCGGCGGACTGGGGCGGTGCGGTCATCTATCTTGGGCAGGGCGGCGAGGCGCGGCCGCGCGTGGTCGATCCGCCGATCGATCCGCCGCCGCCGATTGCGTCGAGCCGTCCCTCGACCACCACCATCAACGAGCCGCGTATCGTCGGCGCCACGCCAGGGCGTCCGCTTCTCTTCCGAATTCCGGCGGCTGGCGACGGCCCGCTCACGTTTAGCGCGGAAAATCTGCCGCCCGGCGTGACGCTCGACGCACGAACCGGCATCATCAACGGATCGCTCAAGGCCGCGGGCAAGACCGTCGTCTCGCTCACGGTCGTCGGGCCGAACGGGACGGCGACGAGCGCGCTGACGATCGTCGGCGGCGATTCGGCGCTCGCGCTGACGCCGCCGCTCGGCTGGAATTCGTGGAACGTGTGGGGTGGTGCGGTCGACGCGGAGAAAGTTCGCGCGGCGGCCGACGCCATGGTCAGCAGCGGACTCGCCGCGCAAGGCTATCAGTTCATCAACATCGACGATGCGTGGGCGGGGCCGCGGGATGCAAGCGGCGCCATCACATCGAACGAAAAGTTTCCGGACATGAAGGCCCTCGCCGACTACGTGCACGCGAAAGGCTTAAAGATCGGCCTCTACTCCTCGCCGGGTCCGCGCACCTGCGAGGAGCGCTACGCCGGCAGCTATCAGCACGAGGAGCAGGACGCCCGGAGCTACGCCGCATGGGGATTCGACTACTTGAAGTACGACTGGTGCTCGTACAGCGATGTCGCGCCGAATCCGACGCTCGAAGATCGCAAGAAGCCGTACCGCGTGATGCGCAGCGCGCTCGACAAGGTGAACCGCGACATCGTGTTCAGCCTCTGCCAGTACGGCGCGGGGAATGTGTGGGAGTGGGGCGCGGAGGTCGGCGGGAATCTCTGGCGCACCACCGGCGACATTACCGACACCTGGCCGAGCATGTCGGGGATCGGCTTCGCGCAGGGCGGCCACGAAGCGTACGCGCAGCCCGGGCACTGGAACGATCCCGACATGCTGGTGGTCGGCAAGGTCGGCTGGGGGCCGAACGTCCACGACACGCGGCTCACGCCGAACGAGCAGATGACGCATATCACGTTGTGGAGTCTGCAGGCGGCGCCGCTGCTCATCGGCGCCGACATGTCGCGGATCGATCGTTTCACGACGGATCTGCTGGGCAACCGCGAGGTGCTCGCCGTCGATCAGGATCCGCTAGGAAAAGCGGCGAAGCGCGTGTGGCGCGAAGGAGACGTCGAAGTCTGGGCGCGGCCGTTGTCTGATGGCGCGCTCGCCGTCGGGTTGTTCAATCGCGGACCGGTGGCGCAGAAGGTCGCCGCGAAGTGGCCCGATCTCGAGCTCTCCGGACCTCGGGCGGTGCGCGATGTGTGGCTGCAGAAGGATCTCGGCACATCCGCCGCCGCGTTCGAGACGATGGTGCCGCGGCATGGCGCCGTACTCGTGAAAATGGCCACACCGCCGACGCGGACGCCAGCCGTGCAGCAGGCCGGCGCGTCAGCGCGAGAGCGCCTCCCGTTCGACGAGGGCTGGCGCTTCGCATTCGGGCACACGTCGGACATCGACAAGGATTTCTCGTACAGCCGCGGGCAGAGTTTCGCGAAAGCCGGCCGCGGAACCGGGGCGCTCTCCGCGCGATTCGACGACAGCGCCTGGCGCGCGCTCGATCTGCCGCACGATTGGGCCGTGGAGCTGCCGTTTCAGCAGAGCGCCGATCCGAATCTCGACAGCCACGGGTACAAGCCGGTCGGCCGCGCGTTTCCGGAGACGACGATCGGGTGGTACCGGAAGACGTTCGACATTTCCGCCGTCGATCAGGGCAAACGGCTCGCGCTCGAGTTCGACGGCATCTTCCGCGACAGCGAAGTCTGGTTCAACGGCCATCAGGTGTGCCGCAACCAAGGCGGCTACATCGGCTTCCGCTGCGACATCACCGACTACGTCAACCTCGGCGCCGCCAACCTCGTCGTCGTCCGCGTCGATGCGAGCCAGGTGGAAGGATGGTTTTACGAAGGCGCCGGCATCTATCGTCACGCCTGGCTGACGAAGACCGGCCCCGTGCACGTCGCGCCGCACGGCATCTTCGTGACGACTGCGTCGCAAGGCGCGAACGCGCTCGTCACCGTCAAGGCGACAATCGAGAACGAGACGGACGCCGCCGTCGACGTGGAGCTCGTGGATCAGGTGAGGGGCATGCCGGGCGCGCGGCAGTCGACCCGCGTGAGCCTTGGCCCGTGGGAATCGACAACCGCGAGTCAGCAGCTGACGATTCCCAACGCGACGCTGTGGGGCACGGAGACACCGTTCTTGTACACGCTCTAGTCAACGCTCGCGGGTGCAGACGGCACGCTCGACGCCATGGCGACCAGCTTCGGCGTCCGCACGATCCGCTTCGACAAGGATCGCGGCTTCTTCCTGAATGGACAGCGCCTCGAGTTGAAAGGTGTCTGCGACCATCAGGATCACGCCGGCGTCGGTTCAGCGATTCCCGATCGGCTCAACGAGTGGCGCCTGGAGCAGTTGAAGAAGTACGGCGTGAACGCGCTGCGCACCTCGCACAACCCGCCGACGCCCGAACTGCTCGACGCGGCCGATCGCCTCGGCATCCTCGTGATGGACGAGCACCGCATCATCGGATCGTCGCCGGAGATTCTCGGCCAGCTCCGCCGGCTGGTCGAGCGCGACCGCAATCACCCGAGCGTGATCATGTGGTCGATCGGCAACGAGGAGAACATCCAGACGACCGTTCAGGCCGCGAGCATCGCGAAGACGATGGTGCGCCTCGTCCGGGCGGTTGATCCCTCGCGTCCCACGACGTACGCGGCGAACCAGGGCAACCGCGACACCGGCGTCGTGACCGAAGTCGACCTGCGCGGCTTCAATTACAAGAACATCTCCGACATCGACACGTACCGGCAGGACCATCCCGACCAGATTCTCTTCGGCAGCGAAGAGGCCAGCACGCTCAGCACGCGCGGTGTGTACGCCAACGACGCCGGGCGCGCGTCGATGTCGGCGTACGACGTCAACAAGCCCAACTGGGGCGCGATCGCGGAAGACTGGTGGAGCTTCTACGACGCGCGCCCTTGGCTGGCCGGCGCGTTCGTGTGGACCGGATTCGATTATCGCGGCGAGCCCACGCCGTACAAGTGGCCGGGCATCAGCTCGCAGTTCGGTATTCTCGACACGTGCGGCTTTCCGAAAGACATCGCGTTCTACTACCAGGCCTGGTGGACCGATCAGCCGGTGCTTCACCTGTTCCCGCACTGGAACTGGGCGGGGAAGGAAGGGCAGCCGATCGACGTGTGGGCGTTCAGCAACGCCGAACAGGTTGAGCTGCTGCTGAACGGCAGGAGCCTCGGACGGCAGACGATGAAGAAGGACAGCCATCTCGAATGGAAGGTGCCGTATCAGCCGGGCGTGCTCGAAGCGCGTGGATACAGGGGCGGCCGCCTCTCGCAGACGACCCGTATCGAAACGACGGGCGCGCCCGCGAAGCTCCTGCTGACCTCCGATCGTCCAGCCATTGCCGCCGGCGGGCGCGACATCGCGATCGTGTCAATCGCCGCGGTGGATGCACAGGGCCGGATCGTGCCGACGGCGAATGCGCGCGTCGACTTCGAGATCGAGGGCGGCCGCATCCTCGGCGTCGGCAACGGCGACCCGGGATCGCACGAGGCCGACACGTTCGCCGCCGGCCGTCCGTGGACGCGCAGCCTCTTCAACGGCTACGCGCAGGCGATCGTGCAGGGCGCCAGGACTCCAGGCCGCGTCGTGCTGCGCGCGACGAGCAGCGGCTTGCCGCCCGCCGAGCTGGAGATTCCCGCGCGCTGACCCTGCCCCTTCGGCCGCGTCACCTTTTCCACTGGCCGGCTACTCAGGTAGCAAGAGGTGAGTGATGACGTCGAAATCCGCAGCCAGGTATCTGATCGCCGCCGCCGTCTGCGCGGCCGCGCTCGGCGCTCGTGTCCGTCCGGCCGATGCGGCCACGGCCGACAGAGGTTCGTTCTCGGTGTCGGTGTCCGGGCCGGCCACCGCCCGGTCGATCATCTTCATTCCCGGGTTGATGTGTCACGGCGACGTGTGGACCGGCGCCGCTGCGCGGTACAGCGCGACCTATCGCGTGCACGTGCTCACGTTGTCGGGATTCGCCGGCCGCCCGCCGCTCGCCGGCGACACTTTTCTGCCTCGCGTGCGCGACGAACTGATCGGCTATATTCGGGACGAGCGGCTCGATCATCCGATCATCGTCGGCCACAGTCTCGGCGGATTCCTCGCGTTCTGGGTGGCCGCCACCGCACCGGATCTCGTGGGGCCGATCGTCGCCGTCGACGGCGTGCCGTTCCTGCCGGCGCTGATGAGCCCGACCGCAACCGTTGAGACGATGAAGCCGCAAGCCGGGCAAATGCGCGCGCTCTTTGCGTCGATGTCGAGCAGCCAGTTGGCGGCGCAGAGCCGCCTGAGCCTGCCGGCCATGATCTCGGATCCGACCGACGTCGAGCGCGCCGCGGCCTGGGCCGCCTCGTCCGATCCCGGCACCGTGAGCCGCGCCATGGCGGAAATGTTCACGACGGATCTCAGGGATGACGTCGCTCGCATCCACTCGTCGGCGCTTTTGATCGGCGCCGCGAAAGACGCGCCCGACGCAGACGCGCTCGCGCGCATCACGAAGGCGTATGAAGCGCAGGTCGCGAAGGCGCCCCACGCCTCGGTGGTGATGGCTCGCCACGCGCGCCACTTCGTCATGCTGGACGATCCCGCATTCCTGTTTGCCGCCATCGATGCGGTTCTGGACGGCCGGCCGGCCGTGTCGACGGAGGGGCGATGAATCTCGAACCTCTGGTCATCGCGGCCGCAGGCGGCGACGTCGACGCGTTCGGTCGGCTCGTCTCGGCCACGAGCGCGCTCGTCTCCTCCATCGCGCTGGCCATCGTGCGCGATCTCGATCTGAGCAAGGATATTTCGCAGGACGTGTTCCTGGCTGCGTGGCGCGATCTGCGCACGCTGCGCAATCCGTCGAGCTTTCTGCCCTGGCTCAGGCAGATGACACGCAATCGCGCGCATCACACACTCCGCACCCGCATCCGCTCGCGCCGGCGTGAAGGGGACAGCCTGGACGACTCGATGCTCGAAGCCGTGGCCGATCCGCGGCCGACGGCGGCCGACGCGCTCGTCGCGGCGGAGGATGCGCGCGCGCTCGCGGAGGCGCTTGAGTCGCTGCCGGACGAGACGCGCGAGATCGTCCTCTTGTATTACCGCGAGGATCGATCGGCAAAGCAGGTCGCGGCGCTTCTCGATCTCAGCGAGGACGCGGTGAAGAAGCGCCTCTCGCGCGCCCGCGCGGCGCTGCGCGAGACGCTCCTCGAGCGCACGGGCGACCTGTTGAGGCGCACCGCGCCCGGCGCCGCCTTCACATCCGCCGTCGTCGCCACGGCACTCTCGATCGGCGCGCCGTCCACCGCAGCCGCGGCGACGACGATAGCGGCGTCAAAAGCGTCTGGGGCGTCTGGCGGCGCGGGGCTCATCGTCAAGATGGCCGCCGCGCTCGGTGGAGCAGCGCTCGGCGCCGCGGGCGGCGTCGCGGGCGTCGTCTTCGGCGTGCGGCAACTGGTGCGCGAGGCGCGCGACGACGAGGAACGGCAGGCGCTGAAAAGATTCGGCGCGGCCGCGACCGCCGTGGTGATCGTCGCGGCGGCGATGTTTCCCATCTCGTGGACGCTCGCGCCGAAGGCGTGGACGCAAATCGCCGTGTTCGGCGGGTTCATCGTGGCGCTGATGGTGATGTATCTGGGATGGCTGCCGCGGATCCTGACGCGACGCATGGCCGCGGAGATGCGCGAGGATCCCGAGCGCGCGCTGTGGCGCCGGGCGCGCGAGCGCCGGATGCAGCTCCTCGGGTGGACGCTCGGCCTGCTCAGCGGGACGGCCGGCTTGCTCTACGGCCTCTGGTCGGCCGGGGCATTCAGCCGCTGAGCGTTTGCTCGATCCTCGCGTCGATGTGGAGCCGCCTACTGCTGACGGTGCTGGCGCCAGCGATAGATGTCTTCGAGCACGCGCCGGATATCGTAGACGCCTTCGACCAGTTGCTGCTGCACGTGGCTGCTGTCCTCGGCGCGGGCGACGCGCTCTTCGATCTGCTCGATCACCTGCTCCGCAAGGTCGCGCAGGGTCGCGATCGTGTCGTCCGCGAACGCGCTGGCCGGGTGGTCCGGAATCGATCCGAGCACCTGCACGAACTCCTCGAGCGCTTTCTCGAATGGATGGCTGTGCTTCGCGGTGAGAATCGTCTGGGCAAGCTCGACGGCCTTCGCGACGGGGTCTGGCTGCATGCGGCCATCGTATCAGCAGCGGGGAACATTCCACCGGGTCTTGTCGTTTCTGATAGTGAGGGCGGGGTATAGTGAAGACGAGGAGTGTCAGATGGCCGAGCAGACCTTCAAAGAGTCGTTCAAGGCAACCGGTGCGCAACTGCTGGACTCAGTCAAGAAGATCCTGCACGAAGGCAACGTGCGGCGCATCATCGTCAAGCAGGGCGACCGCACCGTCGCCGAATTTCCGCTGACGGCCGGCGTCGTCGGCACCGTGCTCGCGCCGCCGCTCGCGGCGATCGGCGCCTTGGCGGCGCTGCTGAACGACTGCTCGATCGAAGTCGAGCGCGCCGTGGACAGCGCCGGCGATGCCGGCACGAACGACAAGAGCGCCGTCGCGTAAGCGCCCATGCCGTTCCTCATCCGGTGGCTCGTGAACGCCGCGGCGCTCTGGGTCGCGACGCGGCTGGTGTCCGGCGTCACGTACAGCGGCGGATGGCTGCCGCTTCTGGGCGTCGCGCTCGTGTTCGGCTTCGTCAACGCCTTCATCCGGCCGATCACCAGGGTGCTCGCCTTTCCGCTGATCCTCGTGACGCTCGGGATCTTTTCGTTCGTCGTGAACGGCTTGATGCTGTGGCTCACGAGCGCCTTGTCCGGCGCGCTCGGCCTGGGCTTTCACGTCGACGGATTCTGGGCCGCCTTCCTCGGCGCGCTCGTCGTCAGCCTGGTCAGCATGCTGCTGTCGATGCTCGTGACCGAACGCCGTTACGAATAATGGTCGACGTCGTCTATCTGCTCGACGTCGACAACACGCTCGTCGACAACGACGCCATCATCGAGGACCTCCGCCATCACCTGGTGGAGGCGTTCGGTGCCGAGAGCGGGCAGCGCTACTGGGAGATCTTCGAGGAGTTGCGGACCGAGCTCGGGTACGCCGACTATCTCGGCGCGCTGCAGCGGTACCGCGTCGAGCGTCCGCGCGATTCGAATGTGCTCGAGCTCTCGATCTTCCTGCTGCACTATCCGTTCGCCAGTCGGCTGTACCCGGGTGCGCTCGAGAGTCTCGCCGAGCTGCGGGGGCGCGGTCCGGTCGTGATCCTCACCGACGGCGACGTCGTGTTTCAGCCCCGCAAGGTCGAGCGGTCGGGGCTGTGGGCGGCGGTCGACGGGCACGTGCTCATCTACATCCACAAGGAGCAGATGCTCGACGATGTGGAGCGGCGATATCCCGCGAAACGGTACGTGATGGTCGACGACAAGATCCGGATTCTCGCCGCCATGAAGAAGGTGTGGGGCGATCGGTTGACGACCGTCTTCGTGCGGCAGGGGCACTACGCCCTGGATCCGGCGATTATTCGTGAGTACGCGCCGGCCGATGTCGCGATCGCGTGCATCAAGGAATTGAGGGCCGCGGCCCTCTAGCGAGGCGGACCGCCCCTGTCAGCGCTGTCAGCGTTATCAGCGGCGGAACCACTTCGGCACGCCGCTGACGATCCGGTGCAAATAGAGGAACGGCAAAACGGCCGGTTGGCGCGCGCCGTATCGTTCGTACATGAACGCGCGGTTCGGGAACAGATGTTCTCGAAGAATGCGGAGGCGTCCGCGCCACCGCGGCGTCGCGGCCAGATCGGCTCTGAGGATGGCGGCGAGACTCAGCGTGCCTCTGAGAAAAGCCGCGGACGGCTCGGCGGGCGCGCCAGGGCCGTTCGAATCCGACAGCGCGGTGAGCCAGCGCGGGTCGATCCCGCCGAACGCCTCCGCGGCGAGCGTCAGGCCACGGGCACACACCTCGCGCATCCCGCGCGCCGACGCCAGGGCGGCGAACGCGGTGCGTTCCGCCGCATGTTCCCCCCGCGCGAGTAAATGAATGTCGTAGAGCCACAACAGATCGCGCGTGTCGGCGTGATGGGCCACGCGGTGCACGCACGCCAGCAGCAGCGCGTGCCGCGGCGAGGGCCCCCACGCGTGGGGGCCGAGCGAGGGAATCGGCATCGCGTCGCGCGCCAGTTCCTCGTACGAAAGCGCGTCGGCGAAGACGCGCACGTTCGAGATGCGCCAGTGGACATCGAGCGCGTGCAGGATGCCGAACCGATCGCGCTTGTCGAAGTGGAACTGGGCGGTCGTCAGCTCGCCGTCCACCTCGGACGGACGCTGGTAGCCGAGCGAGATCAGCGCGCGGGCCGCGGCGTCACGGCTCGTGCGCGAGATCATCACGTCGGTGTCGTCGCGGGGGCGCATCTCCGGCCGCGGATAGTGCGTGTGGGCGAGCGCGGCGCCCTTGATCAGGATGGGCCGCGCGCCGGCGTCGGCCAGCGCCATCAACACGGCGCGCAGCTCGCGCTCGCGCGCGGCGTCGATGGCCGCCGCGGCCCGTACGTCGTCGGCGAAGATCGCCAGGCCGAAGCGGTGGGCGAGCAGGAGATGCACCCGCTCGTTGCGCGCGGCGTCGGCGAGCGCCGGCGTCGGCGGCACGGCCGGCGGAATCGGCTCGCGCAGCCACGCGCTGAGAAGGTCGCGATCGTCACTCATGCCGGTTCCCGCATTATGCGGTAAAGTGGCGCGTTGATGGATCCCGGGACTCGCAGACTCGCCGCCCTCGCCGCCCTGCTCGAGCAATCGCAGATGCCGCAGGCGGAGGTCGCGCGCCGCATCGCGCTGGCCACGGACGGCGAGTATTGGAAACGAATCGCGCCGTGCCTCTCAATCGGCGCTGGCGAGGTGCCCCCTGCGCGGCCACTCGCCGACGCCGATCTGCGCGAGGCGATCGCGCAGTTTCAAGACGACGGGTACTTCCAGACGCCGCCGCTGCTGGCGGAGAGTGACCTCGCCGCAATCAACCGCGCCATCGACGCCGTGGTGGCGGAGGGCTGGCCGCCCGTGTTCGCGTGGGTGTATGACGCGCTTTGGCACTGCGCGCGGCTGCCGGCCGTCGCGCGGCTGTTAGCCTCTCATCTTGGCGCGCGCTATGCGCAGATCCCGCACGTCTGGGTTCACGTCGTGCGGGCCGCTGCCGGCGCCACCGGATGGATGCCGCATTTCGACGGGAGTGGGCGAGGCCGTGCGTCCGTGTGGGTCGCGCTCACGGCCGCGACGCTCGATAACGGCTGCATGCATCTCGTCCCGCGCCGATCGCTGGCGGCGGCGTTTGCCCCGGAGCCGGTCACAGGTGCGGCGGTGACCATGTCCGACGCCCTGCGCACGCTGCACGCCGTGCGCGCGTTGCCCACGCCGCCCGGCGGCGTACTCGGCTGGGATTTCGCGATCCTCCACTGGGGCGGACGCTGTGTGAAACCCGGAGAAGCGCGGCGCGCCCTCTCGATGGAGTTCCTCGCCCAAGGGGAGACGCCCGATGCCGACGAGGTGCCGATCGTGACGGTCGAGGGGCCGCTGCCTGCGCTCGTCGATCGGCTGCGCATGATCGGCGAAGCCGTCCATACCTATGAGAGGTTCGAGGCCGGCCTCGTGCGCTACCGAGGCATCGCCGACATTCTGAGGAAACCGTAGCGGTCCGTCAACGAAACCACGTCACAATCGTGCAGCGGTGTCCCGCCGTCACCGGCGTGACCTCATGCAACGTGTCGGCTGGAAACGCGACGAGGAGCCCCGGGGTGGCATCGCAGCCAAATCCCACCTCGTGCCACTCCGGTCCATCCAGTAAACCGTAGAAGCGCAGCTCGCCACCCAGATAGCCGGTGGTGCCGACGACCTGCGGAGGACTGACGAAGATGACGGCCGCCACCTCGCGCTGACCCTCGTCCAGCGCGGCGCGCGCTTTGGTCGCGCGGTCGCGGTGGGGTGCGAAGAACGAACCCGGCCCATAGACGAGGTAATTCGAGGGCTCTCGGTCGGTCAGGGACCGCTGAAAATGCCGGGACAAGTCCTCCCGGAGGCCATCGAGAGCCAGCTCGACAGTTCGGGCCGTTTCGCTCCCCACGTCCACTGAAAGCGCGCGGCGCGCGTGCTCGTCGATGGTCGCCTCGCTGTTACCGCCCTTGTAGATCTGGGCCGGTTCTCCTCGGCAACTCAGCATCAGCTGTGTCAGGGACGCGCAGGCGTTGGCGGAAAGAAAATCCGGTCTGAGGTATAGACCACGCCGAGCGAGAAATTCGTTCCGGGACAAGAGTGTGAATAGTACGCGAATAGTGCTCGACCGGCCAAAACCCCATGCCGATTCACTTGACAGCCTGCGGCGGGCACGTTGCTCGGGCCGGGTACGACGCTCGTGACGCTGACGGCGAAGGACGTGCCCGGTGGGCTCACCTCGAGCTGCGTCGCGAAGGTCACCCTCCAAGTGGTCACCGCGCCGCCGACCATCTCGGTGAGCGTCAATCCGGCGCTCCTCTGGCCGCCCAATCACAAGCTGGTCGCCGTTACCGCGACGATCACCGCATCAGACGCGAGCGCAAAACGCCGCGATTGCCTCGAATCGGTCACGAGCAGCGAGCCGGATAACGGCTTCGGCGACGGATGCACCCCGGGCTATCACGGCCACTTCGATGGCGACAACAGGTCGGCCAGGATGGCGTCCGCCGCCGCATCAGCTCCCGCCAGGTTCCAGGGGAACGTCAGCAGCCGCACCTCGTAGGACGCGGCGACGTCCGCCGCTAGTTCGAACGCGTCTCCCACGCGTCCTGAGTCTTCAACGTCGAGATGAAAGGTGAAGTTCACGAGGGCGAGCAGCCCTTCGCGGGCGCTGCGCGCGCGGATGGTCGGCGCTGTCGCGCTCTTCAGGTCCGCGATCGGCGCCAGCACGTAAAGCTGTGTGAGCGGCAGCGGATGCGCGTGGAACCCCATTCCCACCTCCGCGCCGGCGATTCGCTGCTTCGACGAGTAGTGCGCGACGCGATCGAGCGGCCTCGTGATGCCCGCAAAGAGGCGCGCGACGCTGTCGGGCCGGAGCCGCACGCCCGGGTACGACGGCGCGACGTCGAAGCCGCCGGTGCGGCGCTGCAGCAGACAGCAGTCGTCGCTGACGATCGGACAGCCGCGCTGCGCCAGCCTGGCGGCGATGGTGGACTTGCCGTTGCCGGCCGCGCCGAGAAATGCGACCGCGCCGGCGCCCGGGGCGCCGTTGGTCCCCGAGGCCACGACGCTCGCGTGAAGAGCCAGACGATCGCGGCCGCCGGCGATGAGCGGAAGGACCTGATCGAGAAGAAGATGTCGAAGGGTCCGCAGCGGCGTGCCGACGCCCCGGTAGCACCCGATCTCGCGATCGCCTGGCCGCACGTCGAAGTCGACCAGCCCGGGGAAGCGCACGAGATAGCCGCCCGCATACCGCGCCAGCGACAGCCAGCGGCGGCCATCCGGAAAACGCCAGTGGTGAAACCAGTGCCGGTCGGCGCGCCGCGGCGCGCGGCCGCGGTTCATCCGGATGTGCCAGTCGTGCCGTGCGCCCTGCTCCTCGGATGCGGGCCGCAACTCCGGCAGCTCGATGTCGCTGCGGAGCGTCAGCTGACACCATTGGTACGTCGTCACGTCAGGTGGCGTACCGCGTCACTACTTCCGCGACGAACGCGGCGGCGGCGTCCCGATCGCGGAAAAGCGCGGGGTGGCGGTGCCACATCTCGCGCTCGATGTCGGCCAGAGAGCGGGCGCCGTCGCAGAGGTCGAGGACGGTGCGGCGCGCGAGTCCCGCCGGTGTCAAGGCCGGCTGAAAGGTCGGCCGGGTGCGGGCCATGCCCTCGCGGGAGATGAGCATGCCTTCGAACGTCGACGCGCCCGTTGTGTGCCGCAGATGCCCGTCCGCGCCGCCTCGGACCTCGACGTGCCAACCCACGAGCAACGACGCGGGGCGAATACGCATCGAGACGGTGACGCGATCGCCGGCAGCCACGATGACCGGATCGTGCAGCGGAAAAAAGACGTTGCGCCGGTTGATGCGTCCGGGCGCGTCCGGCGCGTTCGTCAACTCCACGCCCGGCGCGAGCGTCGCCGAAAACCAGCCGCCGATGCCGTGCAGCGTCGCGTCGCGGCATATCCTGAGCTCGACGCGTCCCGACAGCAGGGGCGTCTCCCTGCTCGGATCGAGCGTCATTAGCGCCGCCGGTTCTGCCAGCAGCTCGTGCGTCGTGAAGTGTCGCGGATAGCCGGTCGATCGCGCGATCGCGTGCGCGGCCGCAAAGGAGAGCCCCTGCACCGGCTGCGCCCAGAAGTCCACATGCGCGCGCGGTTCGTCCGCCTCGACCGGCGCGAGCCACAGCGTCAGCGCCGATGGAATGGTGCGGCCGCCCGGCTTCAGAAATCTCCGCCGCGCGTCGGGCAGCGTCTCGAGCAGGCCGGCCTCGAAGCCGAAGCGCCCGGCGCCGTCGGTGACGATGAGATCGACCGGTTCAGGGAGGGTGGCGCCAGTGGACACCGCTTGAATGCAGACGATGCGATCGGCGAAGCCGTTGTCGCTGGCGATCTGCCGCGCGAGCTCGACGATCGGCTCCATCTCAATCGCGTAGACACGCCCGGCCCCGGCCCGACAGGCCAGCAAGCCCAGAATCCCGGTGCCCGACGCAAGATCGAGGACGACGTCGCCGGGCCTGACAACCGCTTTCAGCGCGCGGTCGAACGCATCGACGCGCGCCGTATCCGCCAGGTATTGCCGGTGCTCATCGACAACGAGCGACACAGCGCGCCTCGCTTGATCGGCAGCTCCCCACGATCACAGACAAGGGCGCCTTAGCTTTTTCGGAACGCCGAACTCGCTGTTCGTGCTGCCCTTGGCCATCGTCAGCTTGGACACGCTCCCGTACTCGGTCAACGTGGGCGCG
>JADGOC010000036.1 GCA_017883165.1 Acidobacteriota bacterium | reverse complement strand
CGGTAGTGAATCGCGCGGTTGATGTTCGACCCGCCTCGCCCGCCGCCACCGCGTCCACCGCCGCCGCGAGCGCCGCCCGGGGCGCCGCGTCCGCGCTGCGGCTGCGCGCCGAAGTTATGGATGATCCGCAGGTTGATGTCGTCGAGATCCTGACTCGTCGTGGCAACCGTGTGGAAATTCTTGACCGTCGCTCCCGGTTGATTGCCGGCCGGGATCAAGCCTAGAAGCTTCTGCGCGGCCGGATCGATCTGGCTCGCGGGAATCTGATTGCCGGCGAACGGCTGATGCGGGAGGGGGTTGATGATCGTCAGCCCTTCCGCCGAGAGATCGCCCGCGCGCTCGGCGTCGGTCGGGACGGTCGAGTACTGATCGTACGGGCTGCTCGAATGATTGCCGGTGTAGTTCAGGAAGAAAAAGGTCCGCGGGCCGGCGTTGAACACATGCGGAATCGCGAGCGGCCCTCCGAGCGTCGCGCCGAAGCGCTGTTGCAGATACTGAGGTTTCGTCGTCGCGTGTCCGTTCAGCGCGTACGGGCCCGCGTCGAGGCCCGATGTGTCGAAGCTCTGAAAGACCGAGCCGCGCACCTGATTGGCGCCGCCGCGGCCGCCGCGGCCGGCGAAGCCGCCGGGACCACCGAAGCCGGCGAATCCGCCGCCTTCTCCTCCAGGGCCGCCGCGGCCGCCGCCAGGACCGCCACGTCCACCGCCGCCTGCCTGCCCGCCGATCGCCTGGCCCTCGGCGCCGCCACCGAGCGCTTCACGCATCGCGTCGAACCGATCCCCGGGAGGGCCAAAG
Source organism: Acidobacteriota bacterium (assembly GCA_017883165.1). Taxonomy (GTDB): domain Bacteria; phylum Acidobacteriota; class Vicinamibacteria; order Vicinamibacterales; family CAVVIG01; genus JADGOC01. The sequence continues at coordinate 28,629 of JADGOC010000036.1, read as the reverse complement.
AACGATTCGCTGCCCTGCGCCGTGCCGAGCGCGGTGACCGATTCCGATGACGTCTCCGTCGAGAATCCCGGCGGCAGCAGTGCCTGCGCGAGCGCGTCGTTCGCCGCGGTCGCGCTGTCGTCCGGCCGCGCGAGTCCGGCCTGATCGGCCACGAGCGAGAGGCTCTGGAACTGCTGTCCGCGCCCGCCGCCCGGCGTCTGCGCGCGCGCGCCGCTCGCCACTGTTGCCGCCGGCGCTGCGCCAGGCGCGGCCGCCGCCACCGGCGCCGGTGCCGGTGCCGGTGCCGGAGCGCGCGACGCGAGCGTCATCGCAACGTCGATGCGCGGATGGCAATTCGCGTCGGTCGTCACAACATCGCGCGTGAACGGCGCGAAGGCAACGAGCTCGCCGATCAATCTGTACTGCCCGGGTCCGGGCACGCGGATCATGTAGGTGCCATCCGGCGCGGACGATGAGACGTCAAGGGGCTGCGCGTCGGAGGTCAGGAGCGACATCACGACGCCGGGCAGCGGCAGACGCGACGCGGTGACGCTGCCGCTCACGGTGCATCCGGGCGCTTGAGCGGCGGGCGGCGCGTTTTGCGCCAGCGCGCCCGACTGCAGCACCCACGCGAAGGCGGCCGGCATCGCGAGCGTTGCGGCGCGGCGCCACATCTTGGCAGTGTTATTTCGTATCACGTCAACTACCGAGGATACCTGACGATCCAGGATGCGTATTTGACAAAACCGTGACAAGCCCGGCAGGAGAAATTCTGCGGTAGAACTCGCTGCTCTGCGGGAAGTAATACGACGCGCGAGGCGAGGATGTTTCGGTTACGTCAGCCCTGCGTATCCGGTTTGAACTCGAGCGCGACGCCGTTCATGCAGTAGCGCTGGCCCGTGGGGCGCGGGCCGTCGGGGAACACGTGGCCGAGATGGCCGCCGCACGCGGCGCAGTGCACCTCGGTGCGCGCCATGAACAGACTGCCGTCGGTCGCGGTCTCGACGGCGGCGTCGAGCGGCGCCGAGAAGCTCGGCCAGCCGGTGCCGCTCTCGAATTTCGCCGCGGACGAAAAGAGCGGCTGGCCGCAGCCGGCGCAGGTGAATGTGCCGTCGCGCTTCTCGGCGTTCAGCGCGCTGGAGCCGGCGCGCTCGGTCCCATGCCCGCGCAGCACCTGAAATTGCTCGAGCGTCAATGACGCGCGCCAGTCAGCATCGCTCTTCATGGCCTTCTGCATTATCAAATTGTACTGTAGGATTCCGCCCATGGAGCGCTCCGCACAAATCAAAGAGACGTTCGAACGCAACGCCAAGGCGATGACCTTGCGGCCGGCGCTCGCGCAGGGGACGGCGAAGACGAAGGTCACGCTGCGCGACGGGCTGACGTGCGATGTCGAGGACGGCAACTGGAAAATGATCGTGGACATGTCGCCCAAATCTGGCGGCGACAGCCGCGGTCCGGATCCCGGCGTGTACGGGCGCGCGGCGCTCGGATCATGCCTCGCGATCGGCTACACGTTGTGGGCCGCGAAGCTCGGCGTCGCGTTCACGAAGCTCGAGGTCGAAGTGCAGGCCGATTACGACTCCCGGCCCAACCACGGCGTCACCGACGATCCGCCCGGCTACCGTCAGGTCCGCTACATCGTCACCGTCGAGAGCGATGCGCCGGAGGCCGCCGTGATGCGCGTCCTCGATCAGGCGGACGCGTGCAGCCCGTTGCGCGACGACTTCGCGCGCGCGCTCGACGTGCGCCGCGAGGTGCGCGTCACGAACCCCGAACCGAGAACGTAGAACCCAGAACGATCCGGTCATGGACCCCCGTCTCCAACGACGCGTACAGCGGTATGGCTGGGACAAAGCGAGCCTCGCGTACGAACAATTCTGGCGCCGGCAGCTCGCGCCCGCGCAGGAGCGTGTGCGCGCGCTGGCCGACGTGGCGCCAGGCTCGCACGTGCTGGACGTCGCCTGCGGCACGGGGCTGGTGACGTTTCCCGCCGCCCGCGCCGCCGGCGCGGCGGGCCTTGTCGTCGGCGTCGATCTCTCTCAGGAGATGGTGAATCTGGCGGCCGAGCGGGCGCGCACTCTCGGCCTCGCACAGGTGCGGTTTGAGCGCATGGACGCCGAAGCGCTGACCTTCGACGCCGCCTCGTTCGACGTCGCGCTGTGCGCGCTCGGGTTGATGTACGTGCCCGAGCCTCAGAAGGCGATCGCCGAGCTGCACCGCGTGCTGCGGCCCGGCGGACGCGCGGTCGTGGCCGTCTGGGGCGCGCGCACTCGCTGCGGCTGGGCGGAGATCTTTCCCATCATCGATCGCCGGGTGGCGTCGGAGGTCTGTCCGATGTTCTTCCAGCTCGGCACGGGCGACATGCTGCGCAACGTCTTCGAGGCGGCGGGCTTCACGGAGGTGCGCGTCGAGCGGATCGCGGCGACGATCGAGTACGCGTCGGCGGATGACGCCGTTGGCGCGGCATTCGCCGGCGGTCCAGTCGCGCTCGCCTACTCCCGGTTCGAGGCGCAGGTGCGGAACGAGGTGCACGCCGAGTATCTCGACTCGCTCGCGCCGTATCGGGACGCGGGCGGCGCGGGCTATGAGGTGCCGGGCGAGTTCGTCATCGCGCGCGGTATCCGGGCTTGACTCGGCACTGCGTCAGTCGGTCTTGAGCTTCGGCGCGGTCTCGACCGGGTGCGCGTCCAGGCTGAGGATGCGATTGAAGCTCTGTTGCCCCAGCGTGAAGCCGATGAAGTAGCCCAGTTCAACCAGCTCCGCATCCGAGAAATACTGGTGCAGGCGCTGCCAGAACGCTTCATCCGTATCCCGGTGCCAGGCGATCGCCTCGGCGAGCGAGAGCGCCGCTTTCTGGCGCTCGTCGTAGGCTTCGGATCGTTCGAACTCGAGCAGCTGCCGGTAGTCGTCCTCGCGCAGACCAGCCTTCGCTGCGAGGGCCGATCGCTGGGTGCCGCAGTACACGCAGTTCACCGACTTGGACACGTAGACACGGCACAGCTCTTTGATGCCGTGGTCGACGCCGCCTTGACGGAACACGTCGTTCCAGGTGTTCACGAACGACCAGAACACCGCCGGCACGTGAGCCCGGATCGCGTGGCTCTCGACGCGCGGCGTTCCTTCGCGCCGCGCGCGAGCGAGTTCATCGAGCATCCGTGGATCGGTGATCGCCGACAGATCCGCGTACTTGATAGGTGGCTGCGACATGTCGGTTTTCCTCCAGCTTCGGCGGCCGCTCAGGTTCAGCGCGGCGACTTCAGCGTCGCCATCGCCGCCTCGTAATACGACGGGTCGTAGTACTTGCGCGGATCGGGCGGATGGCCGCCCCACGATCCTTCCACGTCGGCTCTGAGCTTGAGCACCGTCTCGAAACCGGCGATGTCGAAGCGCGCATCGGGTACGTATCCACCCGGCTTCAGAAACATCTGGTCGTACGTCTCGCCGGCGACGTCGGCTGGCAGCCGCGACTCCTTCATCAACAACTCGACGACGTTCGACCGGTTGGCGGGTGCCAGCATCCAGTTTTGCGCCTCGACGTACGCCGCCAGGTAGGCCACGAGCGCATCCTTGTGCTCGCGAGCCCACTCACGCCGGGTGAATTGCCCGATGCCCTGATACGCGCCGAGCAGATCGCGCGCGGATCCAAGGCTGACGAAGCCGGCGCGCTTGGCCGCAATCGACGTGGGCGGCCCGAGCATCGACGCCGCGTACTCCTTGTGCTCGCGCATGCCCTGCAACCGCTGCGGTGTCGACCCGAGCGGTTTCATCTCGTAATCGCGCCCAGCGACCAGGCCGTTCACCAGGAGCATCTTCTTCAGCTGCAGCGCAAAGGCCGTGTTCGGCGCGTCGACGAGCACCGTTCGGCCTTTCAGATCGGCGATCGACGTGATCTCGGGCTGCGCGACGAGCTCGTTCTGCGTCCCCTCCCCGCCCAGCACGATGACAATGTCGACGCCGGCGTTCTCGGCCATCGCGACGCCGTTGTCCACCGCGGCGGAGGCCACGTCGGCGCGCCCCGTGGCGAGCGCATCGCGCAACACGTCCGAGTTCGGAGCGACCTCGGTGACGACCGTGAGACCGCGCGCGGCGAACCAGCCCTGGGACTCGGCGATCGCGATCGGAAGAGGCCGCGCCGGCAGGCCGATCACGCGTATCGTGCGCGGTACGGCCGGCTGCGCCAGCGCGGCGGCGGTCGCGACGACCAACAGCGCACCGCTGAACAGCCACCGAGTGAGACCCTCGACCTTCATGACGATCCTCGACATCGCATTCGCCCAGCTACCGGGTCAGCTGTGACGTGAGCCAGCGCATCACCATCGCGGTCGTTCCGCGGTCCCCGCCCATGTGGCCGCCTTCGGGATACACGCGCGCCAACTTCGGCTCGCCGCCCTCGAACAGAACGTAGATGTCCTGAATCGTGATCCACGGATCCTTCGCCCCGTTGACCGCCAGCAGCGGCGCGGCAGGCTTCTCGAGCCATCCCTGCGTCTTCAGCGACAGCGTCGGCGCCATCTTCAGCAGCTCGTCGTAGTCCTTCAGGTGGCTCGCGTAGATCATCGAGTCGAGAAGGGACCACAGATACGTCTTCTCCTGCTGCAGCTGCCGGAGCCACGGCTCCTGGAACGTGTGGTGAGCCGGCCCGCCCCAATCGACCGCCGCGCGCAGGCGCTTGCTTTCGACGTACGCCATCTTCGCGCCCCAATACCCGCCGTAGCTGCGGCCGAGGATGCCGAGACGCCGGCCGTCGATGTCCGATCGGGTCAACAGGTAGTCGATCGTTGCCGTGTACAGCCGGTCGGCGTCAGGCGTGTACCAGACGGGCGACTCGCCCGTGCCCGGCATGTCCATCGAGAATGCCGCGATTCCGGCGTTCAGCAGATCGGACACGTCGCGATCTTCCTTGTAGACATCGACGCCGCCGGTCGCGATCACCAGGGGCGGTTTCGTCACCCCTTTCGGCAGCCGCAGGTACCCGATGATCTGCTTGCCCTCGAACGGGATGGTCACGCGCTCGAGCGGCGGATCGAAATAGCGCGCCGCCTTGAGGTAGTTGTCGATCTCCTTGCGGTACGCCGCCTGCTTGGCGGGATGGTTGATGACCGGAAACTTCGCGATGCTGTAATACGCGCACGCCTTGAGATACGCGTCTCTGGCATCCGCGGTCTTCCCCTGCGCCTCGAGCGCCGCGGCCTGGCGCTCGAACGGCTCGGCCAGCCGCGTCCATTCGGCTACCCACCGCTCGGGATCTAGATCGTTGAGCCGGTGGAAGATTGCCTCGGCCTCTTTTTGATCGGCGCCGCGGCCGATGAACTGCGACAGGCGCCGCTTCGCCCCAACCTCGAAGCGAGGATCGGTGAGGAGATCGGCACCTGCCGTTCGACCAAGCAGGATCCCAACCAGAGCCAGCCCGATGACACGAACCGGCCGCGCCAGCGCCGCCCGATGCGGACTACGTCTTGGCACGCGAGCGACGCAAGCGACGGTCACGGTGGCTCTCCCTCTGCGTTAGACCATCTCGCTCAGCGACCGGCCGAAGTACACGCTCGCGGCTGTCTGGTCGTCCCAGCCGACGTTGCAGTGCGCCACCGACCACTTCTCGATCTTGCGGGGTTCGAACAGCGGCTTGCCGAGCGCGGGCGTCGAGAGGCAGTAGGTGCCCTCGTGCGTGCCGAGCCAGATCAGGTTCCGGTCCCATTCCACGAAGACGTTTTCCGAGGTCCCGCGCCACCAGGACTCGTAGTTCTCCATTTGGCCGTCGCGAGGCGGTACGAACGACGCGACTTCCTTCGGTGCAGTGGGGTTCGAGAGATCGAAGATGCGGATGCCGGCATTGAACCACGTGATCGCCATGATGTTGGGACGCGAGAGGCCGGGCGCCAGCCAACATTGGGTATTGTGCGAACCGAAGCGGCCGCGGGCCATGCAGAAATCCGGGTAAGGCGCATCCTTCGGCGCCACCGGACGGGGAAACAACCCGATGACGTGCGGATTCCGCGGATCCTTGACGTCGACGACGTAGGGGATCTTGTACGGCTCGCGGCAATCGGCCTGAAGCGTTTCAGGAACGCCAATCACGAGGTTCTGCAGCCGGGGATGCGTGGCGTCCGCGATGATCGGATAGCACGTGTGGAACGGGATGCCGCCCATCGTTTCGTACTGGTACCGCAGATGTCCCATGGGCTTGGGCTTGGTGATGTCGGTCAGATCCATGACGTACATCCCAAAGGCGCCAAACCCCGCGTAGCCAATGGTTCCTCCGTCCTCAGGACGCTTGGGGACGCTCATGGCACCATGAGCCGACGTCCACGACGTCTCGTCTCCGGCGAAGGTGTACTTCTTGTACTCTTCCTCTTCCCCTAGGCGTTGTCCGGGAACCCACCACCGCGAGACTTCTTTGACGTGCGCCGGGTCCGAGAGGTCGACGATCATGAGCCCGTGGCTCATCGGACGCTGCGCATTCTCCATGCGCAACTGATCGTCCCATGCGCATTCGAGATAGGCGTATTTCCCACCGTCGTAGAAGTTCATGTGGGTGCCCATGCCCTTCTCGCCGGTACTGAATTCCTCGAGGAGCACGGGCTTTCGCGGATCGGTGACGTCGAACGTGCGGATGCCTCTCAGCCCTTTGTAGCTGAGCGCCTTGTCGCGCAAGGGCTTGTCGTACTGCCCGTACGGAAATTCAGGGCTCGCGGACGTGAGCGGTGACGCCGCCGTGGCCATCGAGATCCACTTCTTCAGCTTGTTGTTGTAGGCGACGGCCCCTCCGGCCCTGGCCTCCGTTTTCACGACGACGGGGTTCTTCCCTTCGCTGATGTCGACCCAGCCTGCGCCCCCGGGAAGCATGCGCTGCTTGCCTTTCGCCCACATCGCCATCAGCGGTTCGCCGCCGCTGATCGACGCGCCTGACAGGTGGGCGTGGATTTCCATGTTGTGGATGTACTGCTTCTGATCGAGGTACGGCAACGCGCCCATGGGAGCACGGAACGGAACCTTCCCGCCGCCCGGCATGATGCCGGTCACCTGGCCGCGCAGGCCGACGGCGCCGGCGGCCACGGCCAGCGCAGCGCTCGCCCCGCCCGTGAGCAACGCTCTCCGACTGATCCCTCCACGCTCCTCGGCGGACTGCCGGGCGTCGCCTTCAGAATCCGAATTCTTCTTGCGGTTCTTCGACATGATGTCTCCTGGTTACCCCCATTATCTGGTGCACGTCGCGTCAACGGCCCGAGCCGTACTCACATGGACTCTCCGTGTTCATCGCGACGGTGTCGTCGGCGCGCCCGTGGGCGCGGGGTGAGCGTTCCAGTAATCGATGAAGGCGATCAGATCGCGATTGAACTCCTCCGGGTGCTCCCGATACATGAAGTGACCACCCTGGTTGATGATGTTCATCTGCACTCTCGTGTTCTTCGTCGCCAGGATGTCGAACAGGCCCAGTTCCCCGCGGAGCATCGCCGTCGGATCGGCCACACTCCAGTCGAGCACGTCGTTCTTCCCGGAGTAGATCAGCACCGGCATCTGGAGCACGCCGTCTCGTCTCACCCGGTCCCACATCTGCTCCCGGTAGGCCGCGCTGTCCTTCGCGCGCTGCGGATCTCCCGCACGGGCGGCCACTGCGGCCCGCGCTTCCTTCGACTTCGGGAGAGTGGCCATGTACACGTCAGCCTTCCAGTATTCGTCGTCGAACGTCGTCGGCAGCCAGGCCAGAGCCTCCACGCGGCACTTCAGCCCCTCGTACACGTTTTGATCCGGGCACTTCTTCAGCGCGGGTTCGAGCCTGGTCGGGCCGTTACCCGCCGGCGGATTCTCCGGACCCTCGGCGACGATGACGAGGGTCTTGAACATCTCCGGATGGTTGATGGCCGTGTACAACGCGACGGCGCCGCCCGCCGAATGCCCCACGAGATGAATGTGATTGAGCTTGAGCGCCTGGATGAACTGATAGATGAATTCGACCTGGCCCGGCGTGTCGTAGTCCTTGGGATCCGTCGGATTGCCCGAGAGGCCGGACCCGAGCCGGTCCACGGCAAACACGTGGAATTTCTTCGAGAGGGCCGGGATGTTCCTGGACCAGACGTTCGCGGTGGACGATCCGCCGGTGGATCCGCCATGAATCAGCACCATCGGCTCGCCCTGGCCCGCTTCGTAGTAGCGCGCTTTCACGCCCTTGACGTCGACGAACTTGGCCGTGAGGCCGCCGACGGAACCGCTTGCTGACGGCGTCGCCGTCTGCCCGCTCGCCGGCGCACACACAACCGAGGCGACCGCAGTCGCCATGACGACACTCATCCACCGCATGATCAGGCCCTCCTCATTTCGAAGCCGCCGTTCCCGCGGCCGGGGACCGACTCCAGTAGTCGATGAAGTTGATGACGTTCTGGTTGAACTCGTCGGGGTACTCGCGATAGTGGAAATGGCCCGCCTTGTTGACGATGATCATCCGAAGGTTCGGGTTCAGCTGGCCGATCACATCGTAAAGCGCCAAGCCGTTCTTGAGCATCGCCGACGGATCGTTGCGTCCCCAGTAGAACAGCGTCGGCATCTGGAGAATGGGCTCTTTCACGATGCGTGCGTGGACCGTCTTCTTCCACTCGTTGAACTGCGACGCGAGCGGCTCACCAGCATGCGCCTTCAACTTCGCGACGGTCTCTTTCGATTTCGGCAGACTCGCCATGTAGAATCCCGCCGCCCAGAACTCGTCGTCGAACGCCACGTCCGGCTTGAACGAAATGGCGCGAAGCCGGCACTTCCACTCCTCGTTGTCGGGTTCTTTCGGGCACGTGGACAGCACGAGCTGTCGATCGGTCGGCCCCGTATCCGGCGAGGCCGTGTTGGTGTCGACGATGACCAGCGTCCGGACGATCTCGGGATGCGCCACTGAGAGGAAGAAGACGAGACCGCCGCCCCGCGATTGTCCAACCAGATGCACCTTGCCCAGCTTCATCGTCTGGATGAACTGGTACATGTGCTCGACCTCGCCCTGGATGTTGTAGTCCTTGTCGTCCAGGGGATTGCCCGTCATTCCGGAAGCCAGCTTGTCGGCCGCGAACACATGGAAGCGCTTCGCCAGACCGGGGATGTTCTTGCTCCACGTGTTGGCGCTGGAATGCCCCGACCATCCTTCGCCGTGAACCAGGACCATGGGTTCGCCCTGTCCGGCCTCGTAGTACCGCGTCCTCACGCCCTTGACATCCACGAACTTGGCCGTGAGGCCGGCGATCGAGCCGTCGGGCTTGGCCTGGGCGAACGCGTCGATTCCACCGCCGGCGACGAGGACCCCCACCGCAAGAGCGCGGCCCGCGAACGTCAACCAGCCGGTCCGGCGCACGCTGCGACGTCCGGCGAACCGATCAGAGATGTCGACTGTGTGTTTCATCACTTAGTCCTCAAAACGCGAACTTGACGCCGAACTGCATCTGCCGGGAAGGCACCGCTGGGTCGGCTTGGAATCCGCGCCGCCAAAAAGGCGAGTCGCGATCATTGGTGTGCGGTCGTCGTATGCGTGTGCTTCAGGCGTGTGTCGAAAAACGCCATGAAGGTCTCGAATGCCTTCTGCTGAATCGGATCGGGCTTGTACGATCCGTCAGCCTGACGGTAGATGAACGGATAACCGTGGACTGGGTGATCGAAGCTCACCCACGTCGAGTCCTTTCCCGCCTCCTTCATCCACTCGTGCACGAGCTTGAAGATGCCCTGCTGATGATCCGTGTCGCGACCGATGTGCAGCATCGGCGTGTTGATGCGCTGGATGCGGGGCATCGCCTTGCTCTTGTCGGCGTTCTTGCGAGCCACGTTGACGTCGTTGTACTCAATCTCGTTGTCCTTGTGCGGAGCCGTCGGCCCGGTGTTCACGTTGAGGAACTCGTGCGCCGCACCTTCGATCGGCACGCCGGCCGCAAACGTGTACTCGGCCGCCGCCTTCAGAATCATCTCGCCGCTGTGGCTCACGCCCATCGCACCGACGGCATCCTTGTCCACATACGGCAGCGTCTGCAGATACTTGATGACCGCGATCAGATCCTCGTGATCGAGCGTGGGGTCCGACTTGAGCGTGCGCTGCCCGCCGCTGATGGTGTCGCCGACGTTGCGGGCCGGCCCCTGGAGCTGCTCGTACAGGTACGGAATCTCGTTGCGGTAGTTGTGGAACGCGACGACGTAGCCGCGCGCGATCATCTGATCCTGCATCGAGGCCAGCCGCTCCACCTGCCTCTCGACCTGCGGCATGCCGCCCTTCCCTTCGCCTGAACCCATCGTGATGGCGGGGAATGGCCCGTTCCCTTTCGGCTTGCGGACGGCAATCGGAACGTAGATCTCGTCGCGGGTCAGGACGAACGTGTAGTCGGCCGGATACTCCGACCCCTTGACGGGTTTCGTGATGACATAGCCGTGGGGCGGCAGCTCTGCCACCGGGGCGGCTCCTCCCCGGCCCTGGACTTCAGCGGCGGCCGGAGCGCCCAGTCGCGCATGCGGCAGGGCCGGAACGATCGCGCAGATCACGCCGACGAGGAACAGAATAATGCGAGCTCTCATGAGTGCTCTCCTCGGACGCCCGCTGTCGCGAGCGTGGGAAACGAGAATCCAACCAGGAGTCGTGGCGGTGGTACGAAGTGATGATCAAAGGCTGGCCGGGGAATTCGGGAGTCGAGACGATGTGCTTCGTGAGGACGATGGCCGATCGGAGGCCGGATCGCGATTGAGGCGACACGCGACTGCGCGAAGCTCATAGTCCGTTGTCAGTTGCTGATAGCCACGGCTGGTTCTGTGGTCCGGCCACTCTATCACTGGACCACTAGCGAATGTCAAGACAATCCCTTAGCGAATCCGGTAATGGTATAGTGGTCGGACCAATTTGTTCAAGAAACTGAAGTCGTCCAAGGCTGGCCATCTTGTGAGAACGGTGCCAACTCGAACAGCCAAAACGAAAATCCCGCCAGAATGAATTTAAACACGGAGACTCCATGCTCCATCACATGATGCAGGCGCTGGCTGTCGGGATGATCGCCGGGATCGCGTGGGCCGGGGTTCCGAGCCTTGCTGCCGCTGCCGAAGATGACATGCAGACGGTCCTCAAGGCCGACCGCGCGCTGGCCGAGGCGCTGGGAAGATCCGACAAGAAGACGACGCGCGAGCTGCTCGACCGCGACTTCGCGTGGACGGACGTCGAGGGTAAGACGCTGACTAAGGCGGAGGTTGTCGACAAGCTGCCGGCCCTCGCCGCCAACAGCCAGGGCGACGCCGATGTGCAGACGCACTTCTATCGCCAAGCGGCAACCATCCTCGGCGTCCATCACAATGCGCGCTTTCTGCGCATCTGGGTGAAGCGCGCGACGGGCTGGCGGGCATTCGTCATGCTGGACACGCCCATACCGACCGCGCCGCCACAACAGGCGTCGATCGAGGCCGCCGCTGGTCAGGGCGACTGCGACAACCCGTGCCGCAGCGTGCCGTACACGCCGCGAACGGCGATGGACAAGGCCATTCTCGCCACCTGGCAGCGGACCAAGATGGTCGAATGGAAGCCCAATGCGGAGGAGTGGGCGAAGTACATCGCCGACGAGTTCCTGATCGTCAACAACACGACGATGCGCAATCGCGAGCAGCGCGTCGTCATCGCCAAGAAGCAGCAAGAAGCGGGCGTCGGCGCGCCGGGCGACCCGATCGTATCGATGCGCATCTATGACTTCGGCACCAACGCGGCGGTGATGGTGTCGCACCACGTGCCCTATCGCGGCGGCAAGCCGTACCACAACATCCGCATGTGGGTGTTGCGGGACGGCCGCTGGCAGCTCGCGCTGAGCCAGCAATCGACCATTCAGGCCGCCGGGATCATGACCGCAACGACGAGCTCTCCGCCGCGGCATTGAGAGACGTGCCAGCGGGGGAGAGCTTGTTCGCCAACCCTACTCGCCGTGCGTAGCGATCGGCACCAGCGGGCGCGTGCCGAGACGTACGGCGCCCTTATCGGTCACCAGGATGGACTCACCGAGCTGCACCGGACGGTTCTTGTCACCCACATCCTTCGTCTTTGCGCGATCGAGGGTGACGGTCGGCTTGAAGTCGAACGTGTGCCCCGGTTGCATGATGACGAGGTTGTCTTCAGCTGACTGGCGCGGGCGCGACAGAAAGCCGATGCCGCCGCCGTGGGTGTTGACGCCGCTACCGCGCTCGCCGAACTCCGTGAAGATCTTCTCGTTGTTCGCCTGGAAATCGCCATAGGTGGTCTTGCCGGGCTGAATGAAGGCGATCGCCCGTTGGTGGACCTTGGCCAGCAGCTCAATCGCGGTGCGGTAGTACTCGTACCCCGGGGTCGACGGACTGCCGATGAAAAACGCATGGTTGATTTGGCTGCCGTAACCCTGGTAAGCGGCGCTGATCTCCTGATTGCAGATCTGCCCCACGCGCACCGGGGTATCGGTCGGATCGCCGATCGTGTTGTTGCCGCCTCCATCGAAGCCGATGGAACAGCGAATGACATCCTCACCGGCGCCGGCGTACATCACCTGGAAGCAGGCCCACCACAGTCCCGCCTGGCGCGTGGCCCCATTGCGGGCGGCGGCAATGGCCGCGGCGATGCCCCGCTCGTTGATCGCGACCGACTTTCGGATGACGTCCTGCTCCTCCGCGCTCTTGGACATCGACGCGTCCTCGATCGGGCCGGTATCGTTGCCCACCTGCGGCGGAAACTGGTCGATAGGCAGGAAGAGCACGCCCGGCAGGGCCGCCTTGAGTCTGTCGAGCCACGTGGCCGACACCAACCCTTCCGGATCGAAGCGGCTGCCTTTCAGCTTTGCGAGGCCGATACGCGTGCCGGGACGGCTGTAGCCCTCAGCCGCCAACAGCTTGGCGAGCGCAGCGGACCCGGATTCGGCTTTGAGCACCAGCTTGCCGTCCGACAGCCAGCGGCCGCTCTCGAGCCTGTGGGTCCATTCCTCGACATGCCTGGTTCCGCTGATGTGGGCGACGACAGCTTTGGCCGAATCGCGTGGAAAGAGGACTGCGGGCGCATCCTGGGAGTACTTTTGAATCGTGATCTGCGTGAGGTAACGGGCGTTGTTGCCCAACGCGTCACTGCCAGCCGTGATGATGGCGTCGAGATTCCACCCCGGCTTGGCCATGTTGCCGCGCACCGCCGCCCAGCGCCGGTTGCGCTCGGCCAAAGAGAACACCGGCGTGGGCACGGTAAACGCAGGTAGCGACGTCTGGCCTTGCGCGTAGGCACGGCCGGCGGTCAGCGTCTGCACCAGCGGCAGGCCCACGCTCGCCGCGGCGGCTCTCTGCAACATCTGGCGTCGCGAAAATCCCGTGTTGCTGCCCTTGGAGTCGTGTTTCATTCGCGTCACGTGATCTCCTGTTCTGCTCCGTGCCTAGCGTGTTGCCTGCGCGGCCCAGAACATCACCCCGGTCATCAGTAATCTCCGTACGCATACATGTGGTTCTGTGGTCCGGCCACTCTATCACCGGACCAGTCGAGGATGTCAAGATAGAAGGCATGAACCAAAATCTGGTGATGGTATAGTGGTTGGACCAATTCTGTTCAAGAAGTTGAAGTTGTCCAAACGATAACGATCTTGTGCTGTAATTTGGCCCGGGCACCAAACAGGATCCACTTATGAAATCGTGGGTGATAACTGTCGGCTCATCGGTGATGGTTCTGCTGTTTGTCGGCGGGTGCGCCATGATTACCTACGCGCGTTGGACGCAGCCCATCGCCGATGCGGATGCCGCGACCGACGCCGGCGATTTTGTGCGCGGGCTCGCTCTGTACGCCGCCGCGGAGAAGCGCTTCGATTCGGCGCCGCCACTCAAGCGGTTCCTGTCTTCCGAGTACGACCGCGTTGTCGCCAACCAGCTCTGGTTGTTGCATCGCCTCGAGCGCTACGAAGAAGCCATCGAAAAGGCGGCGCGAGCGCCTGAGGGCGCCAACCCGCATTTCTGGGCTGGCGCTGCCTGTTTCAAGAAGGGTCGCACCGTGGTGGATCAGTCGGCGAGGACGGCCTGGCTCGTCCGCGCGCAGGAGGAACTGCGCCGGGCGGTGGACGCCGCGCCTGGCGATTGGGACGCGAAGTTTGACCTGGAGCTGGCGATGCGGCTCAACCAGGAACTCCGCAGGCGGCCGCAAACGCCGCCCAGCGAGCTGATGCATCTGCTCAGGCCGGAGCCCAGACCCGGGGCCGTGCCGACCAGACGGGTTGGCTGAACCGGCCGCGCGATGAGATTCCTGCGCCCCGACATGCTGGAGTGGTTGCTGGTCCTGCCGGCGCTCGTCGCCTGCTGGATGGTCCAGAACTATTATCTCCGCCGGGTGAGTCGCGCGGCACCGATCGCGCCACGGTTCCTCGCGTTGTCGCGGCGCACGCATGCCCGCACTCGCGCTGCCATGCTCGCGGCAGCCGTCACATTTGCCGGCGCCATGGTCTTCGCCCTGGCACGGCCACAGGTGCTCGTGGCCACGAGCAGCCCCGAGTTCGAGCGCCAGGATCTCATCATCATCCTGGACCGATCGGTGTCGATGCGCGCGCGCGACATTGCGCCGTCGCGGCTCGTGCGAGCCACGCTCGAGATCCGCAACTTCCTTCAGCATCGTCCCGACGCGATTGAGCGCGTGGCGCTCGTGGGCTTTGCCGATTCCTCGCTCGTGCTGTCGTACCCCACCGCGGACATCGGCAGCCTGTTCTTCTACCTCGATTGGATCGACGACGAGGCGTCCCCGCTGTTCGGCACGAACATGGGCGGGGCGCTGATTAGTGCGTTCGCTGCGGCGCGTAAGGACCAGCGGACGACGCACAAGCTGTTCCTGCTGATCTCCGACGGCGAAGACCATGGCACCGAACTCGACACGGCACTGAACCTGTTTCGTTCGCAGCGCATCCAGGTGCATTGCGTCGGCATCGGGTCCAGCGCGGCGGTCCCGATTCCGCTTGGCCCGGTCGATGGCAGGGAGACGTTCTTGCGCGATGACGAAGGTCTCCTGATGAGGACGCAATTCTCGGAATCGACGCTCAGACGGATTGCCGAGACGACGGGCGGCCGGTACGTCCGCTCGTCGAGCGGGAGCGAAATGGCGGAGGCGATTAGCACCATCGTCCGAGGCGAACGGAAGCTCGTCGGCTGGAACACCACCACCGACTACCGGGATCTGTACGGCGCTGGCCTGGCGGCGGCCCTTGCGGCAGGCGCGGCGTTGTGGCTGTTCCTATAGGCTGACCATGATCGTGAACGAACAAGACCAGGACGCCCCTCAGGTGGCGACGACGGCGGAAAGCGCCTTCAAGGTCGTCGCGGCGCTCGAGCACGAAATCGGCAAAGTAATCGTCGGACAGAAGGTCCTGATCACGCGGCTGCTGACGGCTCTTTTCGCCGCCATCCCGTTCGCGACCATGCGCGGCGGTGCCGGCACGGGCTGCGGTCACGTGCTGCTCGAGGGCGTGCCTGGCGTCGCCAAGACGCTCGTCGCGACGACGATTGCACAGGCGATTTCGGCCAGTTTCCAGCGCATCCAGCTGACTCCCGACCTGCTGCCGGCTGACATCCTGGGGACGCGGGTCTACGAGGCGACAACGTCCACGTTCCGGATCGAGAAGGGGCCGATCTTCACGAACATCCTCCTCGCCGACGAGATCAATCGCGGAACGCCAAAGACGCAGAGCGCGTTGCTCGAGGCGATGCAGGAGCGGCAGGTCACGCTGGCCGACCGGACATTCCCTCTGGAGGACCCGTTCTGGGTGCTGGCCACCGAGAACCCGGTCGAGCAGGAGGGCGTCTATGTGCTGCCGGAAGCGCAGCTCGATCGCTTCTCGATGATGCTGCGCGTGGGCTATCCCTCGGCGGACGAGGAGATCCAGATGCTGCACCGCCGCCTCGCGAAGACCGTGGTCGAGCGGCGCGTCTCCCCCGCAGAGGTCGTCCTGCTGCGCGATTTTATCCGCGACGCTGTCCACGTCGACGATCGCATCAGCGAGTACATCGTCAGGATCGGACGGGCCACCCGAACGCCGGCGCAGGTGGGATGTCCGCACCTGAAAGAGCTGATAGTGCTGGGCATCTCGCCGCGCTCGTACCAGCACATCCTCGCCCTGGTGCGGGTGACGGCGTTTCTCCACGGCCGCACGTACGTGCTACCCGACGACGTCAAGGAGATCCTGTGCGACGCGACCCGGCACCGGATCATCCGGACCGTTCGCGCGCAGGCGGAGAACGTGGACGCCGATGAAATTCTGCACGAACTCGGCCGAATGGTGCCCATCCCATGACATCCTATTGCGCTCGCCGGGCGGCCGGAGGCCGCCTCTTCGCGGTCGTGCTCGCCGGAATCGCGCTCTCGGCCGGGGTCGCATCGAATGCGGATGTCGCCGCACAACAGGCGCCGACTGCCGGGACGCCCTCCGGCCGCCCGACGCAAGAGCCCAACGCGGAGCGCCTCCGGCAGTACGTGACCGTGCGGTCGTCGGTGGATCGAGACGCCGTCTGGATCGGTGATCGCTTCTCCTACACTGTCTACATCGGGTGCAGCCACGGGTTGGACATTCTGACCGACGACCTCTCCCGCGACAGGCTTCGGCTCGACGGACTCGAGGTCCTTGGCCTGGAGCAGACGCGCGAGGACCAAGGGAACGGCGTCACAGTCTACCGGTTCATATATCGCCTGACGACCTATCGCCCGGAGCCGGCGACGCAGCGGATAGGCGACCTGAGCGTGCGATATTACGTGCGGCGCCCGGGACAGCGCCCGGAAGACGTCGCGCCGGCAGGCGAGGTCGTCGTACCGGGGGCGCTCGTGACCGTGCGGAGCCTCCTGCCGGACGCGAGAGACACCGCGAATTTCCGCAGCGATCAGCCGCCTCTGCCGCGCGCCGCCGCGTTCGCCATCCTGCAGCGGATCGGGATTGGCCTCGTGATCGTGTCGATTGTGCCGGCCGCTCTCTGGATTGCAGCGCTCCTGCGGCGGCTGCGCCAACGCCGCCCGCGGCCGTCCGTGAGAAAGCTGCGCCATGACGAACATGCCTCGCTGGACGCCGTGCGCGCGCTTGATCTCGAGACCGAAGCCGGACGCAGACAGGCGTTCGACGGGCTGAGCGCGCTGGCGCGCAGGCATCTTACCGGCGCATGGGATGTGCCTGCCGATGGCCTGACGCCAGCCGAAATCGAATCGGCGCTCTCAGCGCAGGGCAAAGGGGAGGCATCAGCCCTGGCGACCTCCCTCCTCGACACCTGCGAAAAGGCGAGGTACGGCAGGCCGGAAGACGTGCCGCCGCGCGACGCATGCCAAGCGGCCATCGACCAGGCCGAACAGTTGATCGGTACCGGACGGTCGTGATGCGGTTCTTGCGACCAGACTACGGCTGGTGGCTGCTGGGAGCCCTGGCGCTCCTCCTCGTGATCCGGTGGCTGGGACGTCGACGCTACGCGGCGTCGACCACCGTCGGCTGGGTCGACCGTGCCAGTCGTGCCTCCCTGCTGCGGCGGCTTCCCTTCGTCGCGCTCGCCGCCGCGCTCGTGCTCGCCGGCCTGGGTCTCATGGAGCCCGTGTTGCCGTTTGCCGAATCCGAAGTGAAGTCGCACGGGCTAGACATGGTGATGGTGCTCGATCTGTCGTCCAGCATGCTGGAGCCCATCGGCATACAGGCCTCGCAGGGGCCGATGGTGTCCATCGTCGAGGGTTCAACCGCAAAGGCCATTCGCCCGACACCCAAGACCCGGCTCGAAGCGACCAAGGACGCCATCAAGAGCTTCGTGGCGCACCGCCACGACGACCGAATCGGCCTCGTCGTCTTCTCGGACAACGCGTACGTCGTCAGCCCCCTCTCCTTCGACTACGAGTACTTGCTGCGGTACATCGACATGGTCGACGACCAGGTTCTGAGGGGAGAGGGGATGACGGCCCTGGGCGAGGGGCTCGCGCTGGCCAACTACCTGCTGGCGCGCCAGACGGTCGCCGGCGACAGCCGCGGGCGCGTGGTCGTGCTGCTCACCGACGGGGAGAACAATCGCGGGCGCGATCCGGTCGCGGTGCTGGGAGAGTCGGACGCCGCGAGAATTCGCGTGCACATCGTCGGCGTGGACATCGAGGCGAAAGTTCGGAAGAAGCCCGAAGTGGAGCGCCTGATCGCCGCCGTCCGCGGCTACGGGGGCCGCTACTTCGACGCGAGCACGATCGCGGATCTCAACGCCGCCTCGCGGGCCATCGACGGGATCGAGAAAGGCTCGCTCACGAGCAAGGTGTACCTTCGCGACGCGCCGGTCTTTCAGTGGTTCGTGATTCCTGCGATCGCCTGCCTCGCACTCACCATGGCGCTTTGCACGATTCCCCAACTCACGAACCAGACCTAGCATGATTCCCGACGACGTCATGCGCGAGTTGCGGTATGTCGAGGTGTACTCGAACAGGAAGATCCGCAACCTGCGGGTCGGCGCCCACACGAGCCCGCTGCGCGGCGGCGGGTTCGATTTCCAGGAGCATCGGCTCTATCGGCCCGGTGACGACGTGCGGGCGATCGACTGGAACGTGACCGCCCGCATGAACGCGCCGTACGTGCGGCACACGCACGCCGAACGCGAGCTCAACGTGATGATCGCGCTCGATGTCTCGCGGTCCATGGAACTGGGCAGCTCGCACGCCTCCAAGAAGGAGGCCCTGGCGATGATCACGGCGTCGCTACTATTTTCCGCTCTGTCGGACCAGATCAACACCGGCTTCCTTGCCTTTGCCGACAAGGTCGTCGCGGTCAGTCCGCCGCGACGCGCCCGCGAGCACGCCTGGGTGATCCTCGAGCGGTTCTGGGCGCTGGCGCCGCAGCCAGGGCCGACGGCACTCGTGCCCGCCGTCCGCGCCCTGGTGGCCATGCTCAAGAAGATGACGGTTGTGTTCCTCGTGTCGGACTTCATGACCGACGAGGATGTGTTCGCGAGCGCCGATTTCTCGGTGCTCTCCGCGCACCACGACGTCATCGCCGTCGTTCCCGAGGACCCGGCCGAATCGTCGCTGCCCGCCGGCCTCGGGTACCTCCGCCTGCGCGACCTCGAATCAGGCCGCGCGACGACCGTCGGACTGGGTCGGCGAGCCCGCAAGGCGTACAGCGAGCGGGCCCGACAACGCCGCGAGACGCTGGAGCAGGCCTTCTACCGGGCGCAGATGGATCACGTCTTCGTGCGGACCGACCAGAGCCCCGTCGAGCAGTTGATGACGCTGTTTGCAACAAGGGTCAGGGCCTGACGTGCTCCTCATCGATGAGTGCTTCCTCGAATGCGACTTTGGTATGGTGGTCCTACCAGAATCTTCCCTTTACCTGATTCGGGAACTGGCGTAGTATGCGGGCGCTGCCACGTTTGGTATGGTGGTCCTACCAGTGTCGCAGAGCCATTGCGGGGCGGTCCTTGAGCCGGTCCGCTTCGAGGTTCGGTACTCATTCAACCAGTGAGGTGAAGCATGTCGATGGTCCCCAAAGATCCAGATCCGTCGGACGGCAACGCTCCGGAACCCGCGGAACAACGCGGCGGGTTCAGCCGGAGGACTCTGCTCACCGGTGCGGCAGGTGCCGTGCTTGCGGCGGCCGCTGGTGCGGTCACCTCGAAGGCCCAGGTCACCGGGGTCACGCCCGGCGGCGGCGCGATCCCGATGCGCCTGCCGGATGGAGCGCTCAACTTTCTCGACCGCCAGCAGTACATCAACAACATGGAGGTCATCTCCTTCACGCCTGGCGTGACGGTCAGCGTCGGTGAGCCGCTGATGAGCATGTTTGCAAGGGGAAAACAGCGGCTGCTTCCCGGAGGGGGCGGATGGCTCGACATCAGCGACCCCAAGAAGCCGGTCCAAATCGGCGGGCGACCAGCGCGGGGAGCCGCGCCCGACGCGACAGGACGTGGCGGCCGCGGGCGGGGCGGCGGTGGTGGTGAGGAGGGAGGAGGCGGGACGCCGCGGTTTGGAGGCTGCATCGTCTACAACACGAGGCTCAAAAAGTGGCTCGCGATGAGCTCGGCCGGACAGCCGATTACGACTTCCTCACCGGCGAACCCCGGAGGGCAGTACAACGAGGAGGTGGCCGCGAGGTCGAAGGCCTACGCGGGGCTCCGCGGCATTCGCACCTGGGACATCACGGATCCGACCAAGCCCGCGCTGCTCGACGAATTCAGCACCGGCCCCACCGGCTGGGGCACGCACATGAACTTCTACGACGGCGGGAAGTACGCGTACCTCGCCGCCGGGTGGGACGACCAGTTCTTCTTCGAGAACACCCAGCGCACCGCCGGCTCCGGGATGATGGTCGTGGACCTGACGGACCCGGCCAAGGTCAAAGAGGTGTCGCGGTTCTGGATCAAGGGCCAGCGCAAGGGTGAAGAAGCCGACTACAAGAAGTACTGGTTCGCCGGAGACCATGCGGCCTGGAACGGTACGCATGCCGCCCCGACCGTCCCGAAGCGGATCGAGGACGGCGGGCGGTACGGCTACGGCGGCCACGGCGCCTACGGGTTCGTCGTGTACGACTTCGCGGATATCACGAAGCCCAAGGCGGCATCGCAGTTCCTCTACGACCAGGAGACGCCGGGCGGCGTTCCGTACCACACCGTGCTGCCGATCATCGCCGACGCCGCGCACCCGAAGCTGCGGAATCTCGTGATCGGTGTGTCGGAGACCATTCAGGCCGACTGCCGGGAGCCGGTCCGTTTTCCGCGGATCCTCGACATCAGCGACCCGACCGATCCGCGGATCATCGGTTTCTTCCCGCGCCCGAAGGCACCGACCGACGCGCCGTATGCGGACTTCTGCCTGTCACGCGGCCGGTTCGGGACACACAATTGCCAGGACTGGATCGCCCCGGGCACCGCGCGCCCGGAGCTCTTCACCTGCGCGTGGGACGTCGCCGGCGCCCGCGTCCACGACCTCTCCGACCCCACGCGGCCGAAGGAAGTCGCCTGGTTCGTACCAGCGCGCGATGGGAACATCGAAGAGTACAGCACCTGGTGGCGTGGAACGTCCGAGGGGGCGTTCGTGGAGTGGGACCGGAACCTGATCTGGCTCGCCACACATGCCGGCACCTACTGCCTCTCGACGCCGGCGCTCGGTAAGCCCGTGCTCGAGCCGCGCAAGGTCGACCATTGGACATTGCCGTTCTTCAATGCCGGCTGGGACGATGCCACGCCAGTCGCCTTCTATTTCGGCCGGGGGCTGATCCAGACGCTCGGCTAGACGGCACCTCCGGCCGTTGAAGTATTTTCGGCTTGCGACCTGAAGGCCCGGCGGGTTTGACCCGTCGGGCCTCTTCTTGTTTTCGGCCTCACGCCCGCGTGCACGTCGTTTGAGTTTGTCGAGGCAGGTGACCGACACCAACCGCTTCCGAATCGAAGCGGCTGCCTGTCAGCTTGGCGAAGGCAGCGGACGTGTAAGCCCAGGGCCGAAGCCCTGGGCCTACGTCAGTCCTGTCTACACCAATTCGCTGAGTGACCGGCCGAAGTACACGCTCGCCGCTGTCTGATCGTCCCAGCCGCGATTGCAGTGCGCCGTGGTCCACTTCGCGATCTTCCGAGCCTCGAGCACCGGCTTGCCGAGCGACGGCGTCGACAGACAGTAGCTCCCCGTATGCGTCGAAACCCAGAGCAGGTTGCGATCCCATTCGACGAAGAGGCTCTCCGACCCGTCGCGGAAGTACGCCTCATAGTCGTCGATGGACGATGTGCGGGCTCCCACGAACCAGGCCACTTCCTTCGGATGGGTCGGATCGGAGATGTCGTAGACGCGATGGCCGGCGTTGAAGCAGGCATAGGCCACGAACTCGGGACGCGACGTGCCGGGCGCCACCCAGGGGAAGATGTTGTGAGTGCCGAAGCGGCCGCGGGCCATACAGAAGTCCGTGTAGGGTGCGTCGGGCGGCGCCACCGGGCGCGGGAACAACCCGATGACGCGAGGGTTCCGCGGATCCTTCACGTCGATGACTTGCGCGGGCTTGTAGGGCTCCCGGCAGTCGGGCAGGACAATTTCCGGGTTACCGAGGACGAGCCCCTGCAGGCGGGGATTGTTGTCGGCAATCACGGGATAGCACGTGTGGTACGGGATGCTCCCCATCGTCTCGTATTCCCAGCGCACCTTTCCGAACAACTTCGGTTTCGTGATGTCGGTGAAGTCGAACACCATCATCCCGAAATGGCCGAACCCGCCGTAGCCGATCTTCCCCCCGTCCTCCACGCGCACGGGAACGGTGGGCGCGCCGTGAGAACACGGCCAGGAGGAGTGATCACCGGCGAAGATGAACTTCTTGTATTCTTCCTCCTCTGACAGCAGCTGGCCCGGGTGCCACCAGCGCGAGACTTCCTTGACGTTGGCGGGATCCGTCATGTCGACAATCATCAACGCATTGCTGTTCGCACGCTGAGCGTTCTCCATTCTCAGCTGGTCGGAAAAGCCGGCGTCGAGGTACGCGTATTTCCCGCCGTCGTAGAAGTTCATGTGCGTGCCGCTGCCGGTCTTGCCGGTGCTGAACTCACATAGCAGATTCGGCTTGAGGGGATCGGTGATGTCCGAGACGCGGATGCCCCGGAGTCCCGTATATGCCATCTGCTTGTCGCGATACGCCTTGTCCCACTGCCCGTACGGGTATTGCGGCGACGCCGACGTGTTCGGCTGCCCCGCGGACGTCACACTGAGCCACTTCCGGAGTTTCGTGTTGTAAGCGACGCATCCGCCGACGCGTCCGGTTCCGGCGGCCTTCACGAAGAACGGCTTCTTGGGCTCCGTGATGTCGAACCAGCCACCGCTGGCCGGGAGGAGACGCCGCGAGCCCTTTGCCCACATCGCCATCAGCGGTTCGCCGCCAGAGAACCTCACGCCCTCCACAAAGGAAATAATCTCCATGTTGTGGATGTACTGCTTGTGGTCGATGTAGTCGAGCGCGCCCAGGGGCGTTTTGAACGGCACCTCGCCGCCGCGTCCGGTTCCGCCCAGGAGTGGGTCCTTCTGGGCCTGCAGGCCGACCGCGCCGGCCACGCCCGCGCCGGCTGCCGCCAACGCGCCTCGGAGCAGCGCCCTGCGGCTTACGGGTCGGGGTCCATTTTCGGGTTCTGGAATCTGATCGGACGGGTCTGGTTTCATCGCCACGTATCACCTCCACATGTGTGCCGGTAGGATGACGGCAGCCCATTATGCGCCGCGCTCGGTGTGTGTCAACGACGAACACACGACTATGTGGAGTACATGATCTGAATCTATGAAGCGCTCGGGTACGCGGGCCTGATCGACACGCGCGTGCTGCGGTTGTAGGCGCGGTCAGCGCGCGCCAGCGGTGGCGCGAAGTGGCGGGTACGCGGGCGGCGGCACGCGCCGCTTCGACGCCGCCTCGTACGCCGACGCCACCTTGAGGATCCGATCCTCCGCCCCTGGCTCCGCCCTGAAGACCAGCGAGAACGGCAGACCGGGCGCCGGCAGCGTCGTCGGCGTGTCGGTGTTTCTCGCGAGGTACCGCTTCTTGTCCGGGCTCAGCACGAATGTCGGGTTGTACACGGTGCGCACGTAGCCCGCCGGGATGAGGACCTCGGTCAGCCCCGCGAAGGGGCCCATCCGGATCTCCCCGCGCACGTCCCCCCGTGGTCCCGGCGGTGACGCCAGGCCAATCTGCCCGGGCGGCAGCGGCGTGTGCAGGCGAACCACGACATCGAGACGGTTCTCCTGCATGACCTTCATCTCGACGCGGCGCAACAGCTCGCGGAGCAGGATCCGCTCGTCGATGCCCTGGGCCTCGCCGAGCGGGCGGCGGATGTTCTCGACCTCCTCCCAGTTCTTGAAGGCCGCGCGCTGATCATCACCCCAGAACTTCGAGCGCGCGTTGAGCGTGGGGAAGTCCACCAGCGTTTCCGTGAAGCCGCGGGCTGCCCAGTCGGCCGCCCGCCGCGAGGCGTACTGCGTGAAGTGGAACTTGAAGGTCAGCGACTCGTCCGGCACTTGCTGCATGAAGCGGATGTTCAGGTTCTTCGGCGGCGGGATCGTTCCTTCGGCCAGGCCGACCATGTAGTCGATCGGCGCCATCGTTCCCGAGCCGAACGTCTTGCCCGGCGCGAACTCGGTCGGCTTGATCATCGCGGCGAACTCGGGAAAGAGCGGCGTTCCGGCGCGGTCCAGCCTGTAGAGGATGGCTGGGAAGAAGACCGGCACCATCTCCGCGAGGGCGCGCGTGTAGGTCGTCTTCATGTTCTCGATGTCCGGGTCATCCGGCCAGAGCGGATCGCTCGATTCCACGAGCGTGGCTCCCAGCTGCCGGCCGAGGATGTCCTTGATCTCCTTGACCGCGGCCGTGACGATCGGCTCGTCGGCCTCGATGCCGGGGAAGATCAGCATCGATTCCCTGATGACGCCGATGCGCATGCCGCGCAGCGAGCCCGCGGTGCCCGGCGTGGCGGCGCTGGCCGCGTACGGCGTGTCGAGCACGCTCGAGCGCGGAACGGTCGTGAAAATGTCGCGCGGGTCGTAGTACCCGTTGACCGGATCCTTCATGGCGTCGAGCACCTTGGCCGCGTCGGTGATGCTGCGGCACTGGATGCCCGCGCGGTCGTTGTAGATGTCGGAGCCGATCGCCCCGCCATGGTACGAGATGAGTGACTTGTGCGGCAGAATCAGCGCCACGGCGTTGTGGTTGGCCGGTCCGCGGCACGAGAGGCTCGTCTCCTCGCACACGCTGCACATCACCATGTTGGCGCTCACCGAGGCCCCCGACCCCGAGCTCGATCCGAGCGACGCGGCGCGCGTGCTGTCGTAGGCGCTGCTCGGGTTCCCGGCCCAACTGCTGCGTTGATAGCCAAGGGTGGAGATGAGCGTCTTCGTGGGCTCGTTGCGCCCGCCGGGATCGCCGGCGCGTCCGTTGTACTCGGTGTTGACGGCTTTGGCGTAGATGATCGCGCCCTTCTGCCGCAACTGGGCGACGAGCGTGTGATCCCGAGCCGGGAAGTCGATGTCATACCGTGCGTCGGCGCCGGCCGTCGTCCGCATGTCCATCGTGTCGAACGGATCCTTGAACGAGAACGGGATGCAGTACATCGGCAGCCGCGCGAGATCCGGCGACCGGCCGTACTGCGCGTCGAGCTGCGCCGCGCGCTCGAGGGCGTCGGGCTGCCTGCGGAACTCCTCGCAGACGGCCGGGGATCCCGGCGGCAGCGGGCCCGACGACGGGATCCGGTCGCGGTCTCCTTTGCACGTCACCGAGCGCTCGCCGCGCAGGTTGAGCGTGCCAAGCGCGTTGATCTGGCCGGAGTTCGGCGTGCCGACCGTCATGCCGTACTGCTGCTGCACGGACGGATCCGACGAGGTCGGCTCCATCCGGCCGAACTCGATCGGCGGCCCGGCGTACTGATCGAAATCGGGCACGAGCGTCGAGATGGCCACCGTCTCGGTGGGGAACTTCAGCGGAGACCCCGCGCGCACCGTGCCGGGAGAGGCCGGAATCGACGCGCCGTCGCGCGTGACCAGGCGGTCGCTCACGCCGTTGTAGGCCTTCGCGCGGTCGATGTAGGCCTGAACGAGCCCGCGGCAGGTGAGCTGGCCGGTCTGGATGGCGCGGTGCACGTCGGCGATCGTCGCTTCCTCGAGCTGAAAGCGATCACCCTGTGTCTGGACACCCTGCGATTGCAGCGGAAAACCGACGAGCGCGAGGACCAGAAGCACCCGCGGGATAAAGTAGACGCTGGTCTTTCCTATGGACACGGCGGCCCGTTATGCAATGTGCAGCAGCTTCATCGCATTGCCGCCGAGGATCGCTTCCTTGTCGGCGTCGCTCAGAAACGGCGCGTTGAGTACCAGGTCGATTGTCACGGGCCAGTTGAACGGGTGGTCCGTGCCGTAGAAAATCTGGCCGGCGCCCATCTCTGCCACCAGGTGCCGCAGCCCTTCTTCGGACAGGATCATCGTATCGGCGAGGATGTTCGTCCGCATGTACTCGTGCGGGCGCTTCTTGTTGGCGCACATGGCGTTGGCCCGCACGTCGCACGCGACTTCGGTGCGACCCAGGTACGACGGCAGGTAGCCGCCCGCGTGCGCCGCGCCGACGCGCAGGCGCGGGAACTTGTCGAACGTGCCGTCGAAGATCAGGCGGGACAGGAAGTAGGTGGTCTCGAGCGGATTGCCCATGATGTTGCCCAGGTCGCCGCG
Source organism: Acidobacteriota bacterium (assembly GCA_017883165.1). Lineage (GTDB taxonomy): Bacteria > Acidobacteriota > Vicinamibacteria > Vicinamibacterales > CAVVIG01 > JADGOC01. The sequence goes on along the minus strand of JADGOC010000036.1, from coordinate 2,531 downwards.
GCCGGCGAGCGCCTTGTCCTTGATGATGTTGTCCGCGCCACCGGGATGCATGAACACGAACGCGCCGAGCTCCTCGGCCTTCGCCCAGAACGGGTCGTACTTCGGCAGCGAGAGGTCCTCGCCGTTGACGTGGCCGCCGATGGCCGCGCCGCGGAGGCCGAGCCGCTTGACGCCGTCCTCGAGTTGCTCGGCCGCGAGATCGGGAAACTGCAGCGAGCTCGACGCGAGCGCGACGAACCGATCCGGGTGGGACGCCACCCACTTCGCGAGCCCTTCGTTCTGGGCCCGGACGATCTGGCCGGCCAAGCCGCGATCCTTGACTTCGTACCACCAGAAGACATTGATGGTCAGCGCCTGCACGTCGATGCCCTGCTTATCGAGGAGTGCGATGCGGCCGCCGAGCGCCTGGTTTCCGCCCTGTCTTTCGTAGGGCGTACCTTTCACGACCTCGGCCACCTCCGGCACGGTGCCGTGCGCGTGCACGTCGACGACTTTGATGCGCTTGCCGGCGATGGAGACCTGCCGTCGCTCGGCGGGGGCCTGGGCGAGGAGGTCGAAACGGCCGCCGGCCGCGTAGAAGCCGGCCGATGCGCCGGCCATCGTTCTGACGAAGTCTCTGCGATTTTGCATGAGTGAGTCCCCTGTGCCCGCCATCCTACTTCACCTTCCGAGTTGTTGCAGCCGTCGGCAACCCGGGGGGACATTTGGCGTTGACACCGGTCGCGCCCCACAGATAATGCACAGGGGGGAGTGTATGACGAGGATCACGAGGCGTGGATTCATCAAGGGCGCGGCGGCGCTGGCGCCTCTGGCTCACCTGCCCGCGACGGCGCGCGCGCGACAGGCGACGCCGCCCAAGGAGCGTTTCGACATCGTCGTGGCCGGCGCCGGGCACAACAGCCTGATCGCGGCCGCCTACCTCGCGAAGGCCGGCTATCGCTGCGTGGTGCTCGAGGACCAGCCGCGTATCGGTGGCGGTGTCGGCACCCGAGAAGTCACGTTGCCCGGGTTCAAACACGATCTGGCCTCGAGCGTGCACGGCGGCATACAGAGCAACCCGGCCATGAAGGAGCTGGAGTTGGCCAAGTATGGCCTCTCGTACATCGTGCCGGATCCGGTGATGCACATCTCGTTTCCCGACGGCAGCTACATCACGGTGTGGCGCGACTTCGAGCGCACCGCTCGCGAGTTCGACCGGATCAATCCGAAGGACGGGCAGGCGTTCCGGCGAATCGCGGCGGAGCTCGAGGAGGTGCAGCCGCTGCTCGGCAACGAGGAGAAGCTGCGGCAGCATCCACAGGGCAACGTCTGGCGCCGTCGCTTGAAGATGTCCGCATACGACATGGCGTGCCACGTGTTCGAGGACAGCCGCTGCCGCGCCTTTGCGCTCGCGGCCGGCCATCTGGGCGGCGACCCGCCCTGCGAGCCTGGCAGTTACCGTTCCGCACTGTCGGTCGTGAGCTCGGGCCGCAACGGGCGGCCGATCGCGGTCGGGGGTTCTGATGCGCTCGCGCAGGCGCTCGCCCGGTTCATCACCGCGCACGGTGGCACGATCCTCACGAACAAGAGGGTGACGCGCCTGATCATCGAGAACAAGCGCTCGGTCGGCGTCGAGTGCGCCGATGGCAGCAGCTATCTCGGCGGCAAGGCGGTGCTGTCTACGCTCCATGTGAAGCACCTGGTTGACATGGCGCCGCGGGAACTCTGGCCCGACGATTTCGTGCAAAACGTCGCGATGTGGAGGCCCGAGGTCGCCATGTTCATCGCGCACTACGCCGTCAAGGAGCCGCCGAGGTACCCGGTGGCCGGCGGCACGCTCTCCCCATGCGAATCGGTCACGTTGGTCAACCCGGCGCGCCTGCTGCGGCTGGAGTTCGACGATGCGAACGGGCAGATCAACGTGGAGGATCCGCCACTGCAGATCGTCTGCCCGACGGTGGCGGATCCCTCCAGGGCGCCCGCGGGCATGCACACGCTGAAGATCAACGGATTCCAGCCGTATGCGATTCAGCAGGGTCCGCAGCAGTGGGAGCAGCTCAAGAACCAGGTCGCCGACGCGTATCTGAACACCTTGCGGCGATTGGCGCCCAACCTGACCGACGACAAGATTCTCGGCCGCTACATCGTCAGCCCGGTCGATCTCGAACGGCTGAATCGCCACTTCTGGCACGGCAGCGCGCACGCGGGGTACGACGGCCCGGGCCAATCCGGCGACATGCGTCCGGTGCCCGGCTGGAGCGACTACCGGATGCCGATTGCCGGTCTGTACCAGACCGGTGCGTGCACGAGGCCGGGCGGATCGGTCAACGGCACGCCGGGCCGCAACGCGGCCACGGCGATGCTGAAGGACTTCGGCACGAGCATCGAAGACGTGGTCAGCAGGCGGGACTGAGCGCCGGGTCGAACAAGAATATGGAAATGGAAACCCGTCGTCGCTTCTGGAAGATCGTCATGCTCTTGGCGGTGGCGCCAATCGCATGCCCACCGGGCGCCGTGCTGGCGGCTGAGCTGTCACAGCCCAAGTACAAGGT
>JADGOC010000321.1 GCA_017883165.1 Acidobacteriota bacterium | reverse complement strand
ACCGCCGAACAGTGCTCGGTGCGGGTAGCGCGCTGATCCTCAGTGCAGCGCTGTGGCCGACAAACTTGCTGGCCCAAACGAACGGCAGCAACAAATTGCGTATCGGCGTCATCGGCTCCGGCCGTATCGGTGGCACGATCGGTGGGTTGTGGGTCAAGGCGGGGCATCCGGTGCTGTTCTCGTCGCGCCATCCCGAGGAGTTGAAGGACCTGGTCGCGGGCCTTGGTGCCCTCGCTCAAGCAGGCCCTGTCGATCAAGCGATCACGTTCGGAGAGATTGTTTTCATCGCCGTGCCTTATGGCGCGCTGCCGCAGATCGGTCGCGACTACGGCGCAGCGCTCAAAGACAAGATCGTGCTCGATGCATGCAACGCCGTTACCACGCGCGACGGTGATATCACCGACGAGGTCGAGCACGAGGGCGTTGGCGTCATCTCGCAGAAATATCTGCCTGGCACGCGGCTAGTGCGGAGCTTCAATACGCTCTCCTATATGATCTTCGCGCGCGAGGCGAACCGTCCCGATCCCAGGTTGGCGGTGCCGATCGCCGGCGACGATCTGGAGGCAGTACGGGTCGCGACCGTTTTGGTGCGCGATGCAGGCTTCGACCCGGTGGTGGTTGGCAAGCTGGCGGATGCGAGCCGATTCCAGCGTGGCGGGCCGGGCTACGGCCAGGCGGTGAGTGCGGCCGAGCTCAGAAAGAAACTGGCTTTGGCGCCGTGAACGCCCTTCAGCGCTGGATAGGGCAGGCGGTACCGGCGACGCCGCAGGAGCGGGCAGCGGCGTTGTGGTCCTTCGCTTATTTCTTCACGCTCCTTGCTGGCTACTACGTGCTCCGGCCGCTCCGCGACCAGATGGGCATCGCCGGCGGCGTCAGGAACCTGCCGTGGCTATTCACCGCTACCTTCGTGTCGTTGCTTGTAGCTCAGCCGCTCTACGGTGCGCTGGTGGCAAAGCTGCCGCGCGCGCGGTTTATTCCCATCGTCTATCACTTTTTCGTCGCCAATCTGGCGGTTTTCTGGCTGCTGCTAACGCTCGACGTCGAGACCGCGATCGTCGCGCGCGTATTCTTCGTCTGGGTCAGCGTGTTCAACCTGTTCGCGGTCGCGGTGTTCTGGTCGTTCATGGCCGACCTGTTCGACGCCGAGCAAGGCAAGCGGCTGTTCGGCTTCATCGGCGCCGGCGGCACAGCCGGCGCGCTGCTCGGTCCGGTCATCACGATCGCCCTGTCGGTGCCGCTGGGCCCGATCAATCTGCTGATCGCGGCGATGGTATTGCTCGAAGCGGCGGTGTTCTGCATCTACCGGCTCGAGCGCGCGGCCACGGCGCAAACGGGTGCGCCGTCCGAACCGCAAAGTATCGGCGGGGGCGCCTTCGCCGCGCTGCTCGAGCTGATCCGGTCGCCCTATCTGCTCGGCGTCGGCGCGTGGGTCAGCCTGCTGTCGTTCGGCGCGACAATCCTCTATTTCGAGCAAGCCCACATCGTTTCGGCCACGGTGCAAGGCGCGGGCGCGCAGACGCGCATCTTCGCTAGCATCGATCTAGCGGTGGGGCTGCTGACTTTGGCGACGCAGGTTTTCGCCACCGGCCGGCTGCTCAAACGCTTCGGCACCGGCGTTACTGCGGGCGCGCTGCCGCTGGTCTATGTCGTTGGCTTCGCCACGCTGGCCCTGGCGCCGAGCTTGGCCGTCGTGTTGACCCTACAGGTGGCGCAGCGTTGGATGAATTTCGCCATCGCTAACCCGGCACGCCAGGTGTTCTTCACCGTGGTGACGCGCGAAGAGAAGTACAAGGCCAAGAACCTGATCGACGTCGTGATCTATCGCGGCTCCGACGCGTTATATGGCTGGATGTTCGACATCCTGCAGGGGTTGGGACTGAAGCTTGGAGCGATCGCGCTGTGCGCACTGCCGGTGATGGCCGGCTGGCTAGTGCTCTCTGCGGCGTTGGGACGGACACAGGAACGTCGCGCCGAGCGACTGGCGGACGTGGCAGCGCAGGGGAGACTGAAATGACGATCTACATGACACGACGCAAATTCGCGGTGCTGTCGGGTGCGGCGCTTCTGGCCCCGCAGGCCCACGCGCAAACCGACGCGTCGCTCGTCACCCGTGCCATCCCGAGTAGCGGCGAGCGGCTGCCGGCAGTTGGCCTTGGCACCGCCCAGGTCTTCGACACCGCCAACGAGGCGACGCGGCAAAAGGCGATCGCGGTATTGCAGGCGCTGATCGCGAACGGCGGACGCCTGATCGATACGGCGTCATCCTACGGCGATGCTGAGAGTGTGCTGGGCGACGTGATCGCACCCGCCGGCCTGCGCGACAAGTTCTTCATCGCCACCAAGCTCGAGCAGCCCGACGCGGCGGAGCTCAAGCGCTCGCTGGCTCGGCTCAAGACCGCGAAGGTTGACCTGCTCCAGCTCCACAACGTGCGCAATCCACGCCAATCCCTCGCGCAGTTCAAGGACTGGAAAGCGCAAGGCTTGTGCCGCTATATCGGCATCACTTCAACTTTTCACGGCGACTTCGCTGCGATCGAAGCGGTGCTCGGGCGCGAGAAGCCCGATTTCGTGCAGATCGACTATTCGCTAGACGTCCGCACAGCAGAGAATCGGATCCTGCCGCTAGCGAGCGAGGTCAAAGCCGGTGTTCTGACCGCCCTTCCGTTCGGGCGCGGTCGGCTTTTCCGCGCTGTGCGGGGCAAGGAGATTCCCGACTGGGCCCGGGAATTCGCCGC
>JADGOC010000320.1 GCA_017883165.1 Acidobacteriota bacterium | reverse complement strand
CATGCCGCGCGGCACCGGCAGACACTGCGGCGCCGGAGCCACACAGTACTCGGCATAGCCGCCGCCCGCGACGAGGGCGCACACGCGATCGCCGGCGCGCCAGCCGCGCACCTCGGCGCCCACCTCGTCGATCGTGCCGGCGACTTCGAGCCCTGGGATATCAGACGCACCGGGCGGCGGCGGATACGTGCCGAGACGCTGCATCACGTCGGGACGGTTCACGCCGGCGGCGGCCACCTTGATCAGCACCTCGCCCGGACCCGGCGCCGGGCGTGGACGCTCAGCCGGCGTCAACACGCCGGGCCCGCCGGGCTCACGAATTTCGATGACGATCATGATTTTGATCGGCGACGTCGCCAAACCTGCGGGCGCGCCCCGCTCCACGAGAATCTGGCGCCGGGCGCCACGTCTGTCGCATTATGGCGGGAAGGCGCGCGGCGGCCAAATCGCTCACGCCACCCAATCGCCACGCGATTCGTTATGCTGAGGAAGTGGTCATCATCCTGATGGGCGCGGCCGGCGCCGGGAAGACAACTATCGGGCGCGCGCTCGCGGCGGAGCTGGGATGGCGCTTCGTCGACGGCAACGACCATCATCCCGCCGTCGACACGCTCCACACCATCGTGGCACGCGCACTCGACCGGCGCGAGCCCACCGTGATCGCCTGCTCGGCGCTCCGCCGCCGGTATCGCGAGATCCTGCGCGGCGATCGACATCCGGTCCGCTTCGTGTACCTCCAGGCCGGTGAACCGGAACTGCAGCGCCGCCTCGCGGGCCGATCGGAGGCTGTCGCGGGGCCGAGCCTTCTCCAGAGCCAGCTCGCGGCCCTCGAAGCGCCGGCCGCCGACGAAGCGCTCACCGTCGACGCGTCGTGGCCGCCCGAGCGGATCCTCGGCGCGATCCGCGCCGAATTCGGCGTCTGATCGCCGCGCTCACTCGAGCCACTCGACCGGCCGCGTCGTCGATGCGGGACGCGCGCCGTGTCGCAGCAGCTCGTCGAGGATCGCGGCGCGGTACGCGTAGCTCGGCATGCCGCCGCTTACGAGGCGCCGGTGGAGACGATGCGCGCGCCTCGGAGCGCGATGGCCGAAATGTAGGTCTCGGGACGGCCGCCGATGGCCGTCTCCACGGCCGCAGTCATCGCGGCGGCGACGCGGGCCGCGATCTCGCGATCGGCGCAGAGCGCGAAGAGCGAGGGGCCCGACCCCGACAGGCTGCAGCCGAGCGCCCCCGCGCCGACCGCGGCGCGTTTGATGTCCGCCAGTCCGGGCACGAGCGCGGCTCGCCTCGGCTCGGCAATCGTATCTTCCAGCGAGCGCGCCATCAGCGCGAAGTCGCTCCGATGCAAGCCGTCCACGAACGCACCGAGGTTGGCCCACTGGCGAATGGCGTCGGCGAGCGGCACCGTATCGCCGAGCATCGCGCGGGCGCGCGCCGTTTCGATCTCGAGCCCGGGATGCACGACGACCGCGGTGAGCCCCGCGGGAATCGGCAGCCGGACGATGTCGGGCGGATTCGGGCAGCGGACCAGCACGAAGCCGCCGCAGATCGCCGGGGCAATGTTGTCCGCGTGGCCCGCTCCGGCGCCGATCCGTTCGCCTTCGAGGGCGCAGGCGATGAGCGTCTCGAGCGGAGCGTGCGCCTCGAGCAGCGCGTCGACGGCGACCACCGCCGCGGCGGCGCTCGCCGCGCTGCCGCCGAGGCCGCTGGCGAGCGGGAGTCCCTTCCGAAGACTGAGCGCCACGCCGCGCGCATCGCCGAGCGCGTGCAGCAGCGCCTGCGCCGCGATGCCGGCGGTGTTCCGCGCCGCGTCGCGGGGCAGACGTCCCGCGTCGCCGGTGATGTCGTCGATACTCACGCCGCGCACGCCGGCGGGCGCCAGCCGCGCCGTGACTTCGTCGCCCGGTGCGTCGAGCGCGAAGCCGAGCACGTCGAAGCCACAGGCCACGTTGGAGACGGTTGCCGGCGCGAACGCCGTTACGCTGTGAGCCACTGGGATAGAGCAATTCTATCCAATGTCGGTGGGCACCGGTGGAAGGCTACTGCTTGCGCTCTGGCGTCGGCTGGATGACGAAATCGGCCAAGGCGGCGTCGTCCGGGATGGGGAAGACATAACTGATCCCGTGGATCTCCGCCCAGTTGGAATGCCGGACGTCGCGGACGCTCAGGCCGATGACGACAACCCGGCCGCCGCGCGCGGGAAACACGATGTTCTTCGCGGGTCCGGTTTTTGGATAGTTTTTCTTGAATGAGCCGCACGCGTCCATGGCTTCCGCGTTGCTCACGACGTCACCGAGGCAGATCGCCTCGAGCACCAGCCAGCCGTTCATCGACGCGTTGCCGGCCGTGAGCATCCCCGAGAAGCGTGAGTCGGGAACGCCGTGCGCTTCTCTGTCGCTGTCGGCTTCGTCGCTCTCGCTGATCTCTTCAAGGGTCACGATGGCCGCGCTGCACTTGTTCACGACGGTGAGTCGATCGGCCGCCTTGTACACGTAGTTGATGACGGTGTCATCGCAGACCGCACGCGTATCGACGATTTGGCCGCTGCACACGACCGTCCCGGCGCCGCTCGTGCCCTCGCACGGCTGACTGAGGATGAAACCGGCGGGACCCACAAGATTCACGCGATAGGTGGTGGTTTGCGCAGCGGTGATCGGAATGCTCATCGTCGTGGAGGCGCCGTTGCCGGGCAGCGTGTTGGCGACCTGGCCGTTGACGATGATCTGAAACTGAAAGT
>JADGOC010000144.1 GCA_017883165.1 Acidobacteriota bacterium | reverse complement strand
ATCCGCGAGAGCGTTGATGGCGCTGCGATCCGAAGTCGACGATTTCCACGTGCACGGCCGCGAGGTGTACTGGCTCTGTCTGAAAAAGCAGAGCGAATCCAAGTTTTCGAACGCGTCATTTGAGCGGGCGCTCAAAGTACGAGTGACGTTTCGCGGCGTCAACACGGTCGCGAGGCTGGCCGCGAAATATGCGTTCTTGCCGGGAATGGAGTGACCATGTTGACGATGATGCAGCGGAGGGCTCGGACGTATGACCCTCACGAGACAGGACGCATGCGGGAGCTCGAGGGGCTGCCGCTCGCGTCGTTCAAGCTCCGCGCGGCGGCGTTCGTCGTCGACTTCTTGCTGTGTCTTGCTATGTCGATGGTGATTTTGATTCCGGGGGCACTGCTGGGCCAGCGGCTCGATCTGCTCCCGAAAAACGTGACTCTGAAGTTCGACTTCGAACACTGGTACAGCCTCATCGGCCTGGTCGTGTACTTCGGGCTCTCCACGTACTGGGGCAACGGACGCACGCTCGGAAAACGCCTGATGGGCATCCGCATCGTGTCGCTGGTGCACGAGCGCATGACGCTGTGGCACTCGTTCGAGCGTGCGCTCGGCTACGGCGCGTCGTTCTTGGAGGGCGGCTTCGGATTTCTTCAGTACTTCATCCATCCGAACCGCCGCACGGTGCACGACCGCATCGCGGAGACGATCGTCGTTCAAGACCGGAAACCGCGGAACGAGCGCCAGCCAGACCCGGTCGTATAAGATCGCGCCGAACCGGTCGATGGAAGCGCGTTGTTGAGGAGGCTTATGATCTCGCCACGCCGTGTGTCACTCGTGACGTCGCTCACGCTGCTCCTTGCGGGCGCGTCCCTGTCAGTACTGTCGGTCTCGTCGGTTTCGCTTCCCGCGCAGCCGCCGCCGCCGGCCGGCTCCGCGCGCTTCTCCGAGATGCGGTGGCGCGCCATCGGCCCGTATCGCGCTGGGCGGACCAAGTCCGGCGCCGGCGTGGCGAGCCAGCCGTACACCTTCTATATAGGCGTCTGCAACGGCGGCGTCTGGAAAACGACCGACGCCGGCCGCACGTGGAAGCCGATCTTCGACGATCAGCCGACGGGCTCGATCGGCTGGGTGACGGTCGCGCCCTCCGATCCCAACATCGTGTACGTCGGCAGCGGCGAAGGGCTGCCGCGTCCCGATCTCTCGACGGGCGACGGCATCTACAAGTCGACCGACGCGGGCAAGACGTGGACGCATCTCGGCCTTCGCGACGGCCAGCAGATTCCGAAGATCGTCGTCGATCCGAAAAATCCCAATCGCCTGTTCGTCGCCGTGCTCGGCCATCCCTACGGGCCGAACGAGGAGCGCGGCATCTTTCGCTCGACCGACGGCGGCCAGACGTTCCAGAAAGTGCTCTACAAAGACGAGAACACCGGCGGTAAGGACGTCGACATCGATCCGTCGAACCCGGATGTCGTGTACGCGACGCTCTGGGAAGAGCGGCAGGGCCCGTGGGAAAACGGCGCGTGGGGCGGAACAAACGGCGGCATCTTCAAGTCGACCGACGGCGGCACGACCTGGAAGCCGCTCACGCAAGGACTGCCCGCGGCGATCGTCGAGGCGGAGCTCGCCATCGCGCCAAGTAATCCCAAGCGGCTCTACGCCACGGTCGAAGCCGGCGGCGGCCCTGGCGGTGCTGCCGGGCGCGGCGGGCGCGGGGCCGGACAGCCGGTGGGCGCGCCGATTTTCAGATCCGACGATGCGGGTGACACGTGGACGCGGGCGACGACCGACGCGCGTCCGGCGTCGCGCGTCAACGAGGCGGTGCCGATCGTCAGCCCGAAAGACCCCGACACGCTGTTTGTCACCGACGTCGTCACCTACAAGTCGACCGACGGCGGCAGGACGTGGGCGCCATTCAAGGGCGCGCCGGGCGGCGACGATTACCAGAATCTCTGGATCAACCCGAACGACACGAACATCATGCTGCTCGTCAGCGATCAGGGCGCGGTCGTGACGCTCAACGGCGGCGAGAGCTGGAGCTCCTGGTACAACCAGCTGACTTCGGCGCTCTATCACGTGATGGCCGACAACGCGTTTCCGTACCGGGTGTGCGGCGGGCAGCAGGACAGCGGTTCGGCCTGTGTGGCGAGTCGCGGCAACGACGGACAGATCACGTTCCGCGACTGGCATCCGGTCGGCGTCGAGGAATATGGCTACGCGGTGCCGGATCCACTCGACCCGGACGTCGTGTACGGCGGCAAGATCACTCGCTACGATCGACGCACGACGCAGAATTCAAATGTGAGCCCTGTGGGCGGTGGCCGCGGCCGTGGCGGAGCGGCTCGCGCGGACGTCTCGCGCACGGTGCGCACGCAGCCTGTCGTCTTCTCGGTGGCCGATCCGCACGTGCTGTTCTTCGCGACCAACGTGCTGTGGAAGACGGTGGACGGCGGCGTCAACTGGAAGCAGGTGAGCCCGGATCTCACGCGCACGACCCACGACGTGCCGAAGAGCATCGGCACGTATGCCGAGCAGGCGAAGAGCCAGGTCGACACCAACTCGGCGCGCGTCATCTACACGATCGGCCCGTCGTATCGCGACATCAACCGCATCTGGGTCGGCACCGACGACGGGGTGATCCAGACGACTGCCGACGGCGGACTGCACTGGACCGACGTGACGCCGAAAGCCATGGGCGCGTACTGGAAAGTGTTCACGATCGACCCGGGCCGGTTCGATCCGCTCACCGCCTACGCCGCGGTGAACACACTGCGCGTAGACGACATGAATCCCCACATCTTCCGTACGCACGACGGCGGAAAGACGTGGAAGGAGATCGTCAACGGCATTTCAGGCGGCGCGGCGGTCAGCGTCGTGCGCGAGGATCCAAAGAAGAAAGGGCTGCTCTTCGCGGGCTCCGAGCGTGAAGTGTACGTGTCGTTCGACGATGGCGACCACTGGCAGTCGCTGCGGCTGAACATGGCGGTCTCCTCGGTCCGCGATCTGATCGTCAAAGACGACGACCTCGTGGTCGGCACGCACGGGCGGGGCATCTGGATTCTCGACGACATCACGCCGCTGCGCCAGGTCGAGAATCTGACGGACACCTTCCTCGTCAAGCCCGAGCCCGCCTGGCGCGTGCGCTGGAACACGAACACCGACACGCCGCTGCCTCCAGACGAAGCGAACGCGCCGAATCCGCCGGAGGGCGCCATCATCGACTACTACCTGAAGTCCGCGGCCGGCGGCCCGGTGACGCTCGAGGTCTTCGGCGGCGACGGCAAGCTCGTGCGGCGCTACGCGAGCACCGATCCGATCGAACGGCTCGACCTGGCGACGGCCCCGCTTCCGCTGCACTGGTTCCGGACGCCGCAGGTGCTGTCCACCGCGCCGGGCATGCACCGATTCACCTGGGATGTGCACTATCAGCCGCTGGCTGGCGGCGGCGGCGGGCGCGGCGGGTTGCCGATCGCGGCCGTGCCGTACAATACGGTGCCCGCGCCGACGACGCCGTGGGTCAGCCCGGGGCAGTACACCGTGAAGCTCACCGTGGACGGGAAGACGTACTCGCAGCCGCTCACGGTGAAGCAGGATCCGCGCGTGAAGACGCCGGCGCTGGTGATGCAGCAGATTTACACGACGTCGAAGGCGCTCTACTACAGCGCCGTTGACGCGCAGACCGCGGCGCGTCACGCGCAGGCGCTGCGCGACGAAATCGCGAAGCGGCAGCCGCAGGCGAGCGGCGCCGTCTCGCAGGCGCTGGCCGACCTCGACAAGAAGGTCGAGGCGATCGCGGGCCCGCCGCCCGGCGGTGGTGGACGCGGCGGGCGCGGTGGCCGCGGCGGAGCCGGAGACGCGGCGTCGCCGGACACGCTCAACGCGATCAGCGCGTCGCTTGGCGGCGTGATGAGCTCACTGCAGGCCGCCGACGTGAAGCCGACGACCGTGGAACTGACGGCCATCATCGCCGCGCGCGCGACCGCCGTGAAGGTGATGGCGCGCTGGACCGCGATCAAGACAGTGGATGTGCCGGCGCTGAACGCCAAGCTCAAGGCGGCTCATCTCGGGATACTGCAGGGTGAGGAGTAGGGACCGAGCGTGCTCGGCTCAAGGAGAACAGCATGCGGAAGCGTCTGTCGTTGGTCGTGCCGGTGGCGCTGCTTCTCGCGGTCGCCTACGGCCCATCAGGACGCGCGGCGGCCGATCCTCCTGAGTACGGACCAATGCGGCGGGGCAGTGGGTGCGGTTCGCGAAGGACACGCTCCGGCGTGCACCGTAAGAGCGTGTGCGGGTGTAGCATGCTGTCCATGAAACGCTTCGTCTCCCTGCTCGCCGTGGCAGCCCTGTTGTCGGGCCGTGCGCTCGCCGATACCATCCCGCCGGGTGGACAGGGCGAACATCTGAAGGTGATCGGTTTTTCGAATCTGGGCGGCCACTATGGCGCCTTCAAGATGGCCCTCAACCATCCAGCCAACGGGCGCTGGTATCTCTACATGGGCCACTCATTCGACCGGGGGTGGAGCATCCTCGATGTCACCAACCCGCAGGACCCGACATATGTGAAATTCATCCCGTTCGATGGTCCGAAGGAATGGATCACGTCGCAGATCACCGTTCACGACAATCTGATGATCACCTCGCTCGACCGGAACCGGCCTGCCGAGGGCCCGGACGTGATCTTCTGGGACATCAGCGATCCGATCAATCCGCGAGAGATTTCGCGCTGGGGTCACGGAGCGACGGGCGCGCACCGCAACTCCTACCCGGGAGGCAAATACGCCTATCTCGCCACGACGTACCCGGGTTTCAGAAACAAGATCCTGGTCATCATGGATGTCAGCGACCCGGCACACCCGAAAGAGGTGGGCAAGTGGTGGCAGACGGGCCAGAAGGACGGCGAGCCCCAGTCAGGCCCGGTGCCGGGCTTTCATGGGCCCGCCAACATCAGCCCCGATGGCAAGATGCTGACCACCGGGTACATGCCCGAGGTCGTGAACCTCGACATCACGGACCCCAGCCAGCCGAAGGTCATCGGCCGGCTTCAGATGACGCCGCCCTTCGCCAGCGTGCGCGCCCAATCGCTGCACACGGTCCTGCCGTTCTGGGACCGCCAGCTGCTCTTCGTGAGCTCCGAAGCGTCGCAGGAGCGCTGCACGGACAACGGGATGCACTTCGCGGGATTCGTCGACAACAGCAATCCGGCCAAGCCGCGCCTCATTTCGATCTTCCCGACGCCGAAGCCGCCCGCCGATGCGCCCTATAAGGATTTCTGCGACAAGGGCGGCCGCTTCGGACCGCACAACACCAATCAGGAGATTCACAACCCGGCCGTCCAGCCACCGGGCGATCTCATGTTCATCACCTGGTTCAACGCGGGCCTGCGGGTCTTCGACGTCAGCGATGCCCGTCAGCCGACCGAGGTGGGCTATTTCATGCCGCCGGAGCGGCCCGAGATGCCCGAGCAGTCAGGCACGCACAACTCCCCGATTAACTGGTCGGAGGAGGTCGCGGTCGACGCACGCGGCAACATCTACCTGAACGACGACAAGTGGGGCACCTTCATCCTGCAGTACACGGGGAAAGTCCCCGAGAAGAGTGCACGCAAGATCTCCGGGAAGTGACGAGCCGTTAGGCCAAGAGCTCGAAACACTGCTCATTTACTTGGGAGCCCCATTGCGTGCCGAACTCCTGCCGGACCAGTCGAAAGCCGAACTTCTCGTAGAGGTGCCTTGCTGCATTCAGGCCTTCGAAAGTCCAGAGATATGTCCGCTCGTAGCCCTGCGACCGACAAAAGTCAATTGCCGACGTGAGCAAAGCCGTTCCAACGCCCGTGCCGCGCACTATGTCGGATGTAATGAACCAGCGAAGGTGTGCGCCGTCCTGCTGGACATGGGATCCGTCGATGGCGATCGACCCTTCGACTCTTCCGGCAGCCAGCGCGAGCCAGAGTCCATCGCGCGTTTCTGAGTAGCGCTCGCAGAACTCGGACATCTCGCGCGCCACCTTGCTCTCGAAGGAGACACCAAAGCCTACGAGGGAGTGGTAGTAGGTTGCATGAAGCTCAGCTATCCGACCGATGCAGCCGGGGAGATAACCTCTGTGGACTGTGAAACCCATTACGTAACTCGCCCGTGACCCTGCCTTACCTGGGGATCTCCAAGAACTGCGGGATGTTAGCACGACGGGATCTTGAGACTTGCCGACATCAGCGACCCCGAAGCCGATCGAGAATCGGCTGGGCAAGCCCAGCCAGCGTCCGGCGCTCGGGGCGCTCGAGGTCGAAGACCATCGCGTCGTTCGCGCCTCGCACAAGCCGACTGGACGCGGCGACGATTACCTCGACCTGACCGGGCAGCCGCTCTTTCCGTTCGGCTTCGGATTGAGCTACACCGCGTTCGAGTATGCAGGGCTCAGAATCGAGCCGGCCGAGATTGGTGCGAGGAGAGTTCCGGGTCCATTGATGTGCTGGGACCAAGTGTGGTATGTTATGTCCTATATTGTCTCTTTAAGTCTCTTTAAGGGGTTTAGATATGGGCAAATGCGGCCGATGTGGGGGCGAGACGGTGTCCGGGGGGGCCCTATACTCGCCAGTGCGCTCGTCGTTTCGTCCTCAGGACTCCAAGTTCATGACGCTGCAGACCGGAGACGTCATGACCAAGGCGACGATGTGCCGGCGGTGCGGGTTGATTGAGCTGACGGGCGATGTCAGCAAGCTGCGACGGCTGACGGGGGACCTGTCGCCATTGCCGCCACTGGAGGCCACGCGCGGACAAGCGGGCTGAGCCCGTTCGGCCCTCCTTCGCGCATTGCAGAGTGAAGGAGGCGCCCATGTTCGCCGTCTCGATACTCTGCCTGCTCTGGGCTTCGGCCCCAGAGCAGTCGCCGCCGGCCGTCAGGCCGGCCATCGCCGTCACCGCCCCTGGCGACGTCCAGCAACTCCAGTTACGCGACGGCACGCGCGCGTTCGGACGTGTCACCACCATCACCGGCCGCCTCGTCCACGGCGAGTTCCGGCCGGCGGATCCGAATCCCACGCGGCTGTTCTTTGGTCCGACCGGACGATCGCTGCGGCAGGGCGACGGCTACGTCGGCGTGTACGAAATCATGCTGCCGTTCGTGCAGGTCGGGCTGACCGATCGCATCACGGTCGGCGCCGGCACGCCGCTCATGTTCGGCGGCGGGAGCGGCCATCCGTTCTGGGTGACGCCGAAGGTCCAGGTGTTCAACTCGCCGTCGACGCAGGCGGCCGTCGGCGTGCTGCATTTCATGAACATCGGCGACGGCAACCTCGGCATCGCCTACGGCGTCGTCACGCACGGGAGCGCCGACTCGGCGGTCACCGCCGGCGTCGGCTACGCCTACGATCGGACGTACGATAGCCACAGCGGCGGCGCGGTTGTGATGATTGGCGGCGAGCATCGCGTGTCACGCGGCGTCAGGCTCGTCACCGAGAATTATGTCTGGCGCGACGGCGGCATCCTCGTCGGCGGCGTGCGGTGGCTCGGCGAGAATCTGTCCGCCGATTTCGGGCTGGCCGCGCCGATCGGCGCGGGTACGTTCGTCGCCTTTCCGATGGTGAACGTCGTGTACAGATTTTCCGTGAAATGATCACCGCCACGATCTACAACTTCGACATCGAGCTCGCCGACTCGGATCGGAAGGTCTACGAGTCGCTGGCGCTTCGTGTCGCCCGTCACCCTTCCGAATCCGAGGAGTATCTCGTGACGCGCGTGCTCGCGTATGCGCTCGAGTTCGCCGAGGGCATCGCGTTCTCACGCGGGCTGTCGGAGGCGGACGAACCGGCGATCGTGGTGCGCGACATGACCGGCGCGATCCGATCGTGGATCGAGATCGGCACTCCAGACGCCGCGCGGCTCCACAAGGCCAGTAAGGCAGCCCCTCGCGTCGTCGTCTACACGCACAAGGATCCGGCGCAATTTCTGCGCAATCTCGCCGGCGAGCGCATCCACCGCGCCGAGGCTCTCGAGATCTATGCCATCGACCGAGGTATCATCTCCGCGCTGGCGGCGCGCCTCGAACGCCGCATGGCGTTCAGCCTCTCGATCAACGACCGCGAGCTCTATCTGTCGATCGGCGACGCCACGCTCACCGGCGTGGTGTCGCGCTGCCAGGTGTGAGCGCAGGAGGATCTTTGATGTTGCGCATCTTCCGCATGGCCGCGCTTGCGTCATGCACGGCCGCCATGGCCATTTTGCTGGCGTCGGGCGCCCGCGCGCAGACGAAACGGCCGATGGCGATCGACGATCTGCTGGCCGCGGTACGCGTCGGCGATCCGCAGCTCTCGCCGGACGGCCGGCGCGTGCTGTTTGTCCGCACCACCACGGCGCTCGATTCGGGCAGACGAAACGCCGACATCTGGACGGTACCGGCCGACGGGTCCGCGCAGCCCGCATCACTCATCGGCGGCGATCGCAGCGAGACCTCGCCGCGATTCTTTCCCGACGGCAGGCACATCGCCTTCATCTCCACTCGTGACGGCGCGCCGCAGGTCTACGTGGCCGGCGCCGACGGTGGTGACGTGAAGCGGGTCACCAACCTGTCGGGCGGCGTGCAGCCGCCGCTCGTCGTCTCGCCCGACGGCGCGAAGGTGGCGTTCGTGTCGGACGTGTACCCGCCTTGCGCCGACGAGGCCTGCAACGCGCGCGCCCGCGAGGCGATCGAGAAAGACCCCGTCAAGATGCGGCGCCTGACGCGCCTGCCATTCCGCCACTGGGACGAATGGCGCGAGAACGTGCGTCATCACGTGTTCGTCGCCGACATCGCCGGCGGCGAGGCGCGCGACCTGACGCCGGGCGACATCGACTCGCCGCCGCACTTCTACGAGGATGACGCGATCGCGTTTTCGCCCGATGGACGCGAGATCGCGTTCGTCTCCAAACGCGAGGGGCCGGACCGCGAGATGTGGTCCACCAACCACGATGTCTGGACGGTGCCGGTCGCTGGAGGCGCCGCGACGAAGATCACGACGAATCCCGCGGCGGACATGCAACCCACCTTCTCGCCGGACGGAGCGCTGCTCGCGGTTCGGGCACAGCGCCGCGCCGGCGACGAGTCCGATCGCTGGTATCTCGATCTCTACAATCGCGCGAACGGAACGAAGCGCACCGTCTTCGAGTCGCCCGATCTGTCGGTGGCGGACTTCCGTTTCTCGCCCGACGGCCGCTCCATCTGGTTCACGGCAAGCGACAGGAGTGCGGACAACCTCTACACCGTGCCGGTCTCCGGAGGCGCGCCGACACTGGTCGCCAAAGGCGGATCGATCTCCGCCGCGCAGCCGGGCGCCGGCTTTGCGGTGTTCGTCAAATCGACGCTCACCGCTCCCGCCGAGATCTTTCGCGTCTCGGCCGATGGAAGCGGGACGAAATCGCTCACCAGCGAGAACGCCGCGTGGCTCGGGGCCGTCGATCTTCAGCAGCCGGAGAGCCGCAGCGTGGCTGGCGCCGCCGGCGCGCAGGTTCAGTACTGGGTGCTCAAACCGCCGAATTTCGACGCGACGAAGAAGTATCCAGTCGTCTTTCTGATCCACGGCGGACCGCAGGGCGAATGGGGAGATGGCTGGTCCTCCCGGTGGAATCCTTCACTGTGGGCCGCGCAGGGCTGGGTCGTGGTGGCGCCGAACCCGCGCGGCTCGACCGGGTACGGCCAGCGGTTTGTCGACGAGATCTCGCAGGACTGGTGCGGAAAGGCGATGACCGATCTCGACGCCGTGTTCGAC
>JADGOC010000319.1 GCA_017883165.1 Acidobacteriota bacterium | reverse complement strand
CTTAAAGGAGAACCAACCTTATGTGCTCAGCTGCGGTTACCGGTTCAATGGCGTGGCGAATGAGCGCATCACGCTTACCCTAGACCACTTCCGATACTACGTATCGCAAACCAGAAGTATTCTGGCATGTCTTAAATGAAAGGCAGGGTGTGATGCGCGCGGCTGTCTACGCTCGTGTGTCGACCTTCGATCAGGAACCCGAAAACCAGCTCGCCGAACTCCGGCGGTACACGACCGCGCGCGGCTGGACCCTCCAGGAGTACGTCGACCGCGGAGTCAGCGGGGCGAAGGACCGTCGCCCCGCGCTCGACCAGTTAGTCGGCGACGCCAGGCGACGGCGGTTCGATGTCCTTGTCTGCTGGCGACTCGATCGGCTCGGGCGGAACCTGAAGCATCTGATCACGCTGCTGGAGGAACTCCAGGCGCTCGGCGTGGAATTCGTGTCGCTCAACGAGGGCATCGACGCGACGACCCCGGCGGGAAAGCTACAGATGCACATCCTCGGCGCGATCGCCGAGTTCGAGCGCGGACGGATTGTTGAGCGAGTCCGGGCGGGACTGGCGCGGGCACGCATCGAAGGCACCCGTCTCGGTCGTCCGCCGCGACGTATCTCGACCGACAACCTCGCACACGTTCGCGGTCTCCCCGTTCGAGAAGTCGCCGCACGGCTCGGTGTCAGTCGTTCAACAGCTCACCGGTGGCTCACCAAACATGCCGTGACATCACACGTGTTGCCAATCGACGTAGCTGGCGCCGCGCGGTCGATCCCGCCGACGAAGTCCGTCAATGCCCGGAAAACCTGATTTCTTGTGCGGTAGGAAGCAGACTCCGGCGCCTCATCACGTCTGACCCTTCGTGGTTTTCAGGTCGTGCAGTGGCATTGTTGTTGCGGACACCTGGACCATGACCTCGAATCTCAGCAACCGCCGGCGGCGAACCCCTGAGGCCACCTGTCTCGTTCGCTGGATCTTTCATCGCCATGGCAGTGCCCTTACCTGCCAAGTGAACGCCCGGGCAACGTCTTCGTACGACGTCTGTGTTGTGCCCCATTGGAACGTCTCGGCGGCCGCCGTTGAAACCGTCGAGACGCCCGGCCGCGCGTTGCTGCGCCATGCCGAAATCGCGAGGCACCTCCGTGAAGGGGGATGGTGCGTGGCTGATCGGAGTGCATAAGGGACGATCCGAAGGTCGTCATCAATGACCGGAGGTGCCGCTTCGAGACTCCTGGGTGACAGTGTGAGCGATCCCGCGCTGTGCCCTCGTTGCCTGCACCACGAAGGCGTAGCCGTTCAAGCCTCTCCCGATGCCGCGACGGCTCCCTCATTGTCGATCTCCTTGTACCGCTGTCAATCGTGCGGACAGGTGTGGACCGTCAAACAATCAAGCGTGCGCGACGCTGACGCCGTGCAACCCTTCGCGCCCCCTCTGTCTCCGTTTCGTTGGGCGTGGCACGAACGGCTGCTTCTCGATTCGAGTCTGGCTCACGACCTGACCGGCATTCCCGGTCGCACCGCCGTTAATGTCCCAAAAACCTAGCCAGCTCTGACTCGACTTTCGCCCAATCAATTCGGCTCCCCAGTTCAGCAAACTCGGCGTCCCATAATCAGTTGTTTTCTGGACCCAGATCCTGCACAGGACGGAACGCATTGGTCCCACGCCCCTGAGAGAACCCTCCGGCGATTTGAACGTCCGTCGTCTGGGCTGGGTTGCTGAGCGTGCGCCAGTTTGGGCGCGGAAGAGACGGAAAGGCCCCCTGGGCAGTGGCCCGCTCCCAAAAGCGCCACTCTCGTTGTATCCCATCGAGCGTGGTCCTAATAGGCACGCGGGACTCGGAATCGGTAAACACTACGCCGTTAATCAGGACCGATGCTCGAAAGACAAATGCAGGTCACATGATTCTAGCCCTAGCCCGTTCCGATGAACGACATGCGCCGTCCCGGTGCACTCATCAAAGGCAGAGCTGCACGCGTTTTCAGTATCTCGCTGCCCGCCATTGCAGCATCTCGACTATTTCGGGCCCTTGAAGAACTCGGCCCAGGCCCGACGGCGGAGATGTTCGCCGCGGGTCGTCACTCGCGTCGAAGCGCGTCCATCGGATGCACGTGCGCCGCGCGACGTGCAGGTATCCAGCTGGCGCCCAGCGCCACGATCAACAGCAGACCTGCCGCGCTCGACAGCGTGATCAGATCAGATGATCCGATGCCGAAGAGAACGGACTTCACAAATCGCGCCGACAGGATCGACGTGCCCACACCGATGGCGATCGCTATCACCGACAGCGCCGAGGCCTCGCGAAGCACCATCGCCAGAATCTGGCGGGGGATCGCGCCGAGGGCCATGCGGATGCCGATCTCCCTGGTGCGCTGCGCGACCGATAGCGCCATCACACCGTAAATCCCGACCGACGCGAGCACCAGCGCGAGTACGCCGAAGATCGAACTGAGCGACACGAGCAGCCGTTCGTCGGCGAGGTCTTCATCGATCTGCGCCTGCTGCGTGCGGACGGCCACCAGCGGCAGCGCGGGATCGGCGGCGTGCAGGACTTTTCGCAGTGCCGGCACGATCGTCTCAGGCGCCACCTGCGTGCGGATCATGTACGTCAGGCGCCGCACCTGTGTTTGCTGCGCGTAGGGAATGAACAACTGGGGCGACGGGGTTTCGTGCAGATTTTCGTACAGCGTGTCGCCGCACACGCCGACAATCTCGAGCGGACCGGTGGAGAGGATGTCACCGTAGCCGGAGTACACGCCGACCGAAACGAGC
>JADGOC010000318.1 GCA_017883165.1 Acidobacteriota bacterium | reverse complement strand
GGTGTCCGCCGAAACGGCATGTCGCACGAACTCGAATTGCGCCCTCCGGTCGGCGTTCGTGATCCTGCCGGCTTGGGTGTCGAGGATGTCGCGCCATCCCGCCGGCTCTCGCACTGACAGTTCGAGCGCCAGACGCGTGTAATCGGTCTCGGCAAGCGGCAGCCCCGGGATCGTCACGCGCTCTGCCCAGACCTCGCGCAGCCACTGCGTCGTCCGCGCGGTCGTCGCCGTTTCATACAGTGCACGAAACCAGGCGGCCTTGCGCGTCGCCGTGGGTGCTGCCGCCAATCCACGCCGTAGCGCCTGTTCCAGGCGCTGTGCCCGTGCCGTGCGCTCTCTCGGCGTGAGGAAATGCCACCACGCCTGCCGCAGGTTCGCAAACATCTTGTCGGCAAGTTGCTCGTCGCTTTCGGCGGCCACGGCCAGCAGGCCAAGGTCGAAAAAACGCACAGGGGCAAGGCGGTTCCCGACCACGGCGTCCCAGAGCGTGACCCACGCGCTGCCCCGCGTCAGCGCATCGTCCATTCGCGGCAAGGCGCGCAGCAGTTTCTCCGATGAGGCACGGTCCAGCACGAAATCGCCATAACCCCACCCGCCTGCGCTGGGCAAGACGATGGCGGGTACCGCCCGGCCGCGCGCCGCCTCGACTTCTGTCACTGGTCCGGTGAGCAGCACATCGATCATCGCCGGGCGCGCGGCCGAGCCAATCGCGACTTTCAGTCGCTGATTCCAGAGGAGCCCGCGGCCGCGTTCGTCCCGCTGTACCAACGCCAGCCGCGTGATGCGCCCCCTCTCCGCCTGCAGTTCGGTCGTCACCGTCGGCCGCCCGGCGGCGTCGATCCACACGGCGCTCCATGCCGCGAGATCGACGGGAGCACGCGGCGACAATACGCGGATCAGATCGGCCCACGTCGCATTAGCGTAAGCGTGCGCTCGAAGATATTCCCGCAATCCGTCGCGAAAGTTCTCTTCACCGAGCAGGGACTCGAGATGGCGCATTGCCACCGGCGCCTTCAGATAGATGATGTTGGTGTAAAGACTGCCGGCATCCGCGAGGTTCGCCAGGGACTGGCGGATGGGTCCGGCACCGGCCGTCCTGTCCTCGGCATAGGCGCCGGGGTAGTGGTCGAGGAAGAAGCGCAGATCGTGGTTCATCGCCGGAAACGAAGGCGTCACGATCTTTGCCGCAACGAAATTGGCGAACACCTCCTTGGTCCAAACGTCGTCGAACCAGCGCATGGTGACCAGATTGCCGAACCACGCATGAGCCACCTCGTGCGCGATCACATGAGCCCGGTTCAGCAGCGCCGACTGCGAGGCCGACTGGTCGAGCAGCAGATCAGCCGACCTGTAGGCGATCGCGCCTGCATGCTCCATTGCTCCGAACGGAAAGGCGGGGATGGCGACGAAGTCGAGCTTGTCGAACGGGTACGGGATCGCGGTGTAGCGCTCGGAGACCTCGAGCGCCGTGGCGTGAAGGTCGAAGATGATGCCGACGTTGCGCGCCACCTTCTCCGTGTCGGTCTCGCGGTGGAAGAAGCGCATCGTCCGGCCGTTGCGCACGCCGGTCTCGACCTTGAACTCGCCGGCCACGAAGGCGACGAGGTACGTAGGCAGCGGCGGCGTCTCGGCAAAGCGTACACGGGTGCGACCGCCGGCTTGTGTGCGTTCGATCTCGCGACCATTCGCGACCGACTGCCAATGGGCGGGATGCTCGAGACGGACGGTCCACCGGCCCTTCAGGTCCGGCTGATCGAAGCAGGGAATCGCCTGCCGCGCGTGCGCCGGGACGAACAAGGTGTAGAGGAAGTCTGCGTGCCGGTTCAGCGGCGGATCGCCGGCGTCGAATTCGATCTGCAAGGTGTTCGCGCCGTTCGAAAGTGCCGTGGCGGGAATGACGAGGTGCCCGTTGATGAACCCGAAATCGATCGAGTGGCCGTTCGCTTGCACTGCATGGACGTGCTCCCGGCTCACATCGAAGTCGACGACGAGCGGGGCCGACGCGTCCGCCAGTTGGAATCGTATTTCGACAGTGCCCGATACCGGTTCACTCGCCCGGTCCGGCACCGAGAGCGCCAGTTCGTAACGCAGGTCACTGACGATGGCGGCGCGGCGGGTGGCGAGATCGAGGGGCACGCCCGCCGCCGGTGTCGCAGTCTGTGCTGAGGCGTCGAGTCCGGCAACCGCGAACAACGCACCGAACAAGCCATTCCTCCATTGAATTCTCATTGAAGGCACCGTTGAATCAAACGGCGGCGCCATGTTGCTTTCTTGTTCCGTACGCTCAGCTTTGCAACTCCGCCCGATTCGCGTAGTGCTCCAGCGCTTCCGGGTTGGCCAGCGCCTCGGCGTTTTTCACCGCCTGGCCGTGCACCACGTTGCGCACCGCCAGTTCCACGATTTTGCCGCTCTTGGTGCGCGGAATATCTTCCACCTGCAGCACCTTGGCCGGCACATGGCGCGGCGTGGTGTTGGCGCGGATCTGATTCTTGATCTTGTCGATGAGCGCATCGTCCAGAGCCAGGCCCTCTCGCAGCTTGACGAACAGGACCACCCTCACGTCGTTGTTCCAATCCTGGCCTATCACCAGCGACTCCAGCACGTCGTCCAACTGCCCCACCTGCCGGTAGATCTCGGCGGTGCCGATGCGCACGCCGCCCGGATTGAGCACCGCGTCGGAGCGCCCGTAAATGATCATGCCGCCGCGCGCGGTCAGCTCGACATAATCGCCATGGCACCAGACGCCGGGATACTTGGCGAA
This sequence comes from Acidobacteriota bacterium, assembly GCA_017883165.1. Classification (GTDB taxonomy): domain Bacteria; phylum Acidobacteriota; class Vicinamibacteria; order Vicinamibacterales; family CAVVIG01; genus JADGOC01. The sequence goes on along the minus strand of JADGOC010000318.1, from coordinate 11 downwards.
ATACGCGTCGT
>JADGOC010000143.1 GCA_017883165.1 Acidobacteriota bacterium | reverse complement strand
GGCCCCGGTCGATGAGAGCGCGTGGGAAGTCGTCCAGGAAGTCGCCGACCAGGGCCGCAGCGTCGTGATTCTTGCGTTCAAAGGCGACGACACCGACGGGCGCCTGGTGGTGCGGCCTCGCCAGCTCGTCGCCGATGCCACGTATGATGTGCGATCGATCGACGCCGGCCACCTCGGAAGCGCAACGGGAGCGCAGATCATGACCGACGGCATCGAGCTGGTGCACGCGGGCGGCTCCCGCGCGCACATCCTGCTCCTCGTCGCACCGCCGGCTTCAGATACCAAGGCGCATCAATCGAACCAGGCGCGTCACTGACCCTCACAGCCGATCTGCCCCCGCGGCGGCCGCACGTTCCACTTGTCGACCAGCCGCTTGAGCTCCGCGATCGGCTCGGGGTTGTCGTCCACCTGCAGGCGCAACACCGTGTCGTTGTGCACCCACACGCCGCAGTTCTTCTTGACGATCACGAGGGCGGCCGACTGCTTCCCGCGCTTGTCGCCACCGCCCGCCTGCCCGCCCTCGAGCGCCGCCACCAGCCGCTGCGATAAGTGACCCGGTGTGCGTTCGAACGCCTCGACCATGTTATTGACCACCGCTTCGCCGGCGAGGATGTTCCCCTGCGCCGTGCAGAATTTCCCGCCCTTGTGCCCCGACCACGCGTCCGCCTTCGGGCCCGTGTAGGCCGCGTACTCGCCCTTCGCGTTCATCACCGCGAACTGACGCCCGAGCTTCGACCATCGATCGGGCAGCGGATCGGGATCCTTGTCGAGCACTTCTTTGACGACGTTGGCCGGCGCAACACCCAGGCGCAGGAGATCGAGTGACTGCGGTCCGTAGCTGACGTCGACAACGGCTTGCGTCGCCACCACGCCGACGTTGGCTTCCGCCCACAACACGCCGTTGCCCACGCTGAACACCCGCGATTGCACGGCGCCGCCGACCTCGCCGGTCGCCGGGTCGTAGCCGAGAATCGAGAAGGTCCCCGTCTCCCAGGGGCGTTCGTCGCTCCTCGCCGCTGCCGGCGCGAGCGCCGCGCCCGCAATCAGCAGAACGATCGCCGTTCGCGCCATGCGCATCATCAACACCCTCCTCCGAACACACGCAGGACGTCGGCGGTGCCGCTCGGCTTGATCTCCACGATGTTGTACTGCTCGACGTTCCAGCCTGACCACTGCGCAATCCAGAAGAGCCGCCCGTCCGCTCGCACGCCTCCGAGCGGCAACATGTACAACAGACCGTTGCGGTCGCACGACGTGATGGTGGCCTCGAAGCTGAGCTTTCTGAGCGGGCCATTGCCCTCCCGCGCGAACCAGCCCGCTCCGTAGGTCAGGCCGGCGCACTCCGCGATCCGTTCAGGAGCGTTGCTTTCGTAGCGCCGCACGACCTCGAAGTAATAGACGCGCGACGACAGGTCGCCCGCGGCGTAGACCGCTTCGATGGCGATCGGCACCGCTTCGCGCTGCGGCAGGAACAGCGTGCGAACCGGTCCCTTCGGCGCGTCCAGCCAAGCGAGGGCCTCCGCGTCGTTGAACGCGGCGACGAGCGGCGGCGTGATCGCAGGAATCGGCATGACGTCGATGCGCTCGATCGGGTACGGGGGCGACACGGCCAGACCGTCCTTCGGGTACGGCTGCGCGTCGCGTCCGGGAACCGGCTCGCTGGAACGATAGTCGGTGCGCAGGCCGATCTGCTGAAGGCACTGCGCGTCGTACACGTCCGCCCCTTTGACGTGAAGCTCGACCCGCTCTCCGGGTCCGACCCACGCCTGCCACGTCTCGCGCGGACCGGGGCGCCCCCACCACCAACGTGGCACGCTCCCCAGGGTGACCGGCACGTCGTCCACATGACGGAGCGGCTTCGGCCAGGCGTTGCTCCAGTGCTTGCCGTCGAAGGTCGCAAACGGCGTGACGATCCCGTCGCGGCGCAGGATGCCCAACGTGAAACGGTCCGCTGCAGGTGCGGCGGCGCCGGAGCGTTCGGGGCCGACGACCAGGAGGGCGAGACTCGCGGCGACGAGCGCAGCGCGGAGCGTCACAGGAGCAGCCATGAGCCGGAGTATACTCGCGTCCTTTCGCTATGGAGAGGAGCGCTGGTGTGCCTGGCATGCCTGGCAGAAATGACACGACCCGCGCGGACCTGGACGCGTTCGTCGAACGGCACGTCGCCGCATTCAACCGGCACGATCCCATGGCGCTGGCCGCACAGCACACGCCGGAGGCGTGGTGGAGAGTCCGATGTTCGCGACGCTGCGCGGGCGGACCGCGATCGAGGAGTCGCACCGCACGTTCCTGTCGTCGTTCCCGGACGCCACGATCACGCTCGACGCCGTGGTGATCGACACGCCGCGCATCGGCGTGTTCCTCACGCTTCGGGCGACTCACGTCGGCGATTTCCTCGGCATCGCCGGCACCAACAGGCGCTTCGAGGTGCCCATGGCGCGGGTCGTGACGATGGAGGACGGCCTCATCGCCCACGAGCGCCGCATCTACGACTTCACGGGACTCCTGGTGGAGATCGGCGTGCTGCGCGCGAAACCGGCCAAACCCTGAGGCGCTCGCGTCCGCTCATGTTCATCGGCCACTTCGCCGTCGGCGTGCGGGTGTACGCGCGCGCCACCCGCACGCGGGCGACACGGTCGCGCCCGCGCCTTCATCATGCACGCGGACTTGCTTGGGGACGAGAACCGTAAGTACCCGCCCGCTCGAGGAAATGGTATTCTTGGAGTCGCATGAACGACTCCGAGCCGCTGCCGTCGGCCCATCTGTCCGCCCAACAGCCAGTCCTTGCGCCTGTCTTGGCGCCGCCCGCGGCTGGCGCCGGCGACCCATGGGCACGCATCGGGCGCGAGATTGCGTCCGGCATTCAGACGCTGGTGTCGGCCGCCGTCTACGCGACTCTGATCGTCACCTTCGGCTTTCAGGTCGCGCGTGTCGACGGCTTGAGCATGGCGCCGACGCTCGAGGATCACGACCGTCTGATCGTCAACAAACTCGTGTACGAGCTCGGCGATCCGCGGCCCGGCGACATCGTCATGCTCTACTACCCGCTCAATCCCGAGAAGATGTTCGTCAAGCGCGTGATCGCGAAAGAGGGCGACACGGTGCGCATCATGGACGGGCGTGTCTACGTGAACGATCAGCCGCTGCGCGACGACTACGTGCCGAGTGAATTCCGCAGCCACGACGATTTGCCCCCGCAGGTCATTCAGCAGGGTTACTACTTCGTCATGGGCGACCACAGAAACAACAGCTCCGACAGCCGCCATTGGGGATCGGTCCCGAAGAAGTACATCGTCGGGAAGGTCAAGGTCCGGTGGTGGCCACTGCAGGACGCCAAAATCTTCTAGGCGTGCCGGACCCCTGTACCGTTCTCATCGCTTCCGCCGACCTGCTGCCGACCCTGAAACCGCGAGCCGCCGACGGCGCCAGCGAGCTGCTCGCGTTCAGCGACGCCGACGCGTTGCGCGCGCTCGAAGTCATCACCAAACGCCGGCCCCGGCTCGTGACGCTCGAGCGGATGTTCGCGGCAACGCCGCGCGGCGCGGCGCTCATCCACCGCATCAAAGCCGACCCGTCGCTCCTGGAATCGGAGATTCGCGTCATCGCGCACGACAGCGACTACTCTCGCGTGCTGCCGCGGCAGCCGGGCGCGGGGGCCGCGGTTGTGCCGAAGGCGTCAGCCGCGCCGGCCGCGGTGGCGGTTGCGCCGCTCGATCAGCGCGGCACGCGGCGCGCGCCGCGCGTCAGAATCGCCGCGAAGGTCGAGGTGATGGTGGACGGCAACGCAGCGACGCTCGTCGATCTGTCGGCGGTCGGTGCGCAGGTCGTGTCGGCGGGTGCGTTGAAGCCCAATCAGCGCATCCGGATCGGGCTCAACGATGATGCGGGGAATCTGCGGTTCAACGCGGCGGTGGCGTGGGCGAAGTTCGAGATTCCGCCGGGCAGCGGCCCGCGGTACCGCGCGGGCCTCAATTTCGTGGATCCCGATCACGCGGCGATCGACGCGTACTGCGCGCGCCACAAAGCCTAGTCGGCCCTCAGATCTGCAACCTGAAATCCGCCATCCGCGATTTCAGCACATCTCCCCTGATGATCGTGTCGTCGCGCTCCGAGCCCGTTGAGATGATCGCCGCCGGCACGCCCGACACCTCCTCCAGCCGCGCCACATAACGCCGCGCCGCTTCCGGCAGATCCTGAAACCGGCGGGCGCCTTTGGTGGGCGCCGACCAGCCCGGCAGCGTTTCGTACACCGGCTCGCAGGCGGCGAGCTCGGTGATGTCGGACGGGAATTCCGTGACCGTCCGTCCGCCGCAGCGGTACGACGTGCAGATGTCGATCGTGTCGAGCCCGTCGAGGACGTCAAGCTTGGTGAGGGCGAGCGCGTCGAGGCCGTTGATGCGAACGCCGTAGCGCACGGCGACCGCGTCGTACCATCCGCAGCGCCGCGGACGGCCGGTGACGGCGCCGTACTCGTGGCCGCTCTCGCGCAGGCGGTTCCCCATCTCGCCCGAGAGCTCGGTCGGCAGCGGCCCCTCGCCGACGCGCGTGGTGTACGCCTTCACCACGCCGAGCACGCCGTTGATGGCGCGCGGGCTGACCCCGAGGCCGGTGCAGACGCCGCCGATCGACGCGTTCGACGACGTGACGTACGGATACGTGCCGTGGTCGATGTCGAGCAGCGTGCCCTGCGCGCCCTCGAAGAGAATCGACTTCCCGTCGCGCATCGCGTCCGACAGCATCAGCGACACGTCGCGGACCCACGGCCGCAGCCGCTCGCCATATGCCAGCATCTGCTCCAGCACCGGCCGCCACTCCATCGTCGAATCCTGGACGAGGCGGTTGCGCGCGGCGACGTTGTCGCGCACGCCCTGCTCGAGCGCGGCGGGATCGGCGAGGTCGGCGACGCGGATGCCGCGGCGCGCGATCTTGTCTTCGTAGGCGGGACCGATGCCGCGCGACGTCGTGCCGATCTTGCGTTCGCCGCGCCGCGCCTCGGACAGCAGATCCAGATCGCGGTGATACGGAAGGATGAGGTGCGCCTTGTCGCTGATGACGAGGCGGTTGCCGACGTCGATGCCGTTTTTCGCCAGCTCATCGAGCTCGGCAAAGAGCGCCTGCGGATCGACGACGACGCCGTTGCCGATGACGCAGGTCACGCCGGGGTGCAGAATGCCCGACGGAATGAGCCGCAGGATGAATTTCTTGCCCGAGACATACACGGTATGTCCGGCGTTGTGTCCGCCCTGATACCGCGCAACGATCGAAAAATTCGCCGTCAACAGGTCGACGATTTTGCCTTTGCCTTCGTCGCCCCACTGCGCGCCCAGCACTGCGAGATTCATAGTCGGAGTAAGATTCTACTCTCAAATGATTCTGCTCGATGGCTCCTCGCTCACTATCGACCAACTGCTGGCGATCGCCGATCGCGGCGAGCCGATCGGCCTCGCGCCAGGCGCCGCCGCCCGCGTCCGCGCCGCCCGCGCCATCGTCGATCGCAAGGCGCACGGCGACGAGCCGGTGTACGGCATCAACACCGGCTTCGGTTCGTTTGCTGAGGTAAAGATCGCGCCCGACGCGCTCGACGCGCTGCAGATCAATCTACTGCGCAGCCACGCGGCGGGTCTCGGCCGTCCGCTGCCGGTCCGCGCCGTGCGCGCAACGATGACGCTGCGCGCAAACGTGCTGGCCAAGGGCTTCTCAGGCATCCGGGTGGAAACGCTCGAGGCGCTGATCGCGCTGCTGAATCAGCGCGTGCATCCGCGCGTCCCGTCGCGCGGGTCTGTCGGGGCCAGCGGCGATCTGGCGCCGCTCGCCCATCTGGCGCTCGTGCTGATCGGCGAGGGTGAGGCGTCCATCGACGACGATCACGGCGATCAACGCAGAACCCGTGGAACACGCGGAACAAACGACGATTCTCTGCGGGTTCAGCGGGTTCCGCGTTCAACGTCGTGGGTATCAGGTGCGGAGGCCCTGAAGCGCGCGGGGCTCACACCGGTCGCGCTCGGCCCCAAGGAAGGGCTCGCGCTCATCAACGGCACGCAGCCGTCGACGGCGGTCCTGGCGCTGGCGCTGGCCGGTGCCGAAACGCTCGCCCGTGCGGCCGATGTCGCCGCCGCGCTCTCGATTGACGCGCTTCGCGGGTCAATTCACCCCTTCGAATCGCGCATCCACGACGCGCGGCCGTTCGGCGGTCAGGTCGCCTCGGCGGCCAACATCGAGCGCCTGCTGCGCGGGAGCGGCATCAACGCGTCGCACGAGCACTGCGGCAAGGTGCAGGACGCCTATTCGCTGCGATGCGCGCCGCAAGTACACGGCGCGACGCGCGAAGCGCTGAGCTTCGTGCGCGGCATCGTCCAGATCGAAGCCAACGCGGCGACCGACAACCCGATGGTGTTCGCGGACACGGGAGACATTGTGTCGGGCGGCAACTTTCATGGCGCGCCGATCGCGATGGCCGCCGATCTGCTGGCGGCCTCGCTCGTGCCGCTGGCCACGATCAGCGAGCGACGGACCGATCGCCTGGTGGATCCGGCCCTCAGCGGGCTGCCGGCGTTTCTGACACGGGAGGGCGGACTCCGGTCCGGACTGATGCTGGCGCAGGTGACGGCCGCCGCGGTCGCCTCGGAGATGAAGGGCCTCGCGCATCCGGCCGGCGTGGACACGATCCCGACCTCGGCGAACAAAGAGGATCACGTCAGCATGAGCATGACCGCCGCGCTCAAGGCCGAACGCGCCGTGTCGCGCGCGCGCGAGGTCGTCGCCATCGAGATCTTGTGCGCGTGCCAGGCGATCGATCTGCTCGCGCCGCTCACGACGTCGCCCGCGCTCGCCACGGTGCACGCGCTGGTGCGATCGCGCGTGCCGACGCTCGACGCGGATCGGGCGCCGGCGCCCGATATCATCGCGATCACGACACTGATCGAGACCGGCGAGCTTGAAGACGCGTGCGGCGGTCTTGTCAAGTGAGAAAACTTTTTGATTTCGATTGACAACGCGCGCGCCGCTTCTTAAGGTCTATCTTTCCGGCGTCGGAATTCTTCATGGCCACCGCAACCCGCACCATTCGAGCGCCACGCGGCACGTCGTTGACGTGCAAAGGCTGGCCGCAGGAAGCCGCGCTCCGAATGTTGATGAACAATCTCGATCCCGACGTGGCCGAGCGGCCCGACGACCTCGTTGTCTACGGCGGATCGGGAAAGGCGGCGCGCAGCTGGCCTGCGTTTGACGCAATTGTCCGTTCGCTGACCGCGCTCGAGCACGACGAGACGCTGCTCGTGCAGTCGGGCAAGCCGGTCGGCGTGTTCCAGACGCACCCGGGCGCCCCGCGCGTGCTCATCGCCAACGCCCTGCTCGTGCCCGCCTGGGCCACCTGGGAGAATTTCCGCGATCTCGAGGACCGCGGTCTCACCATGTACGGTCAGATGACGGCCGGCAGCTGGATTTACATCGGCAGCCAGGGCATCGTGCAGGGCACCTACGAGACGCTCGCGGCGGTGGGCCGCCGACATTTCGGCGGCTCGCTGGCCGGCCGCCTCGTGGTCACGGCGGGCCTGGGCGGAATGGGCGGCGCCCAGCCGCTGGCCGCCACCATGAACGGCGCCGCGGCGCTAGTCATCGAGGTGGACCCGCAGCGCATCGCCCGCCGACTGGCGACCAAGTATCTCGACGAGGCGACCGACAGCCTCGATACGGCGCTCGACCGCTGCGCGCGGTGGACGCGCGAGCGCGTCGCGCGGTCGGTCGGGCTGTGCGCGAACGCCGCCGATGTCTTGCCAGCGCTCGTCACGCGCGGCGTCACGCCGGATGTGCTGACCGATCAGACCTCGGCGCACGACGCGCTCAACGGCTACGTCCCGAACGGGATGAGCCTCGACGAAGCGGCGCGCCTGCGGACCGCCCGGCCCACTGAGTATATCGAGCGCTCGATGTCGGCAATGGCCGAGCACGTGCGCGCCATGCTCGCGCTGCGCGCGCGCGGCGCCGTCACCTTCGATTACGGCAACAACATCCGCGCGCAGGCGCAGCAGGCCGGCGTGGCGAACGCGTTCGACATACCGGGATTTGTCCCCGAGTACATCCGGCCTCTTTTTTGCGAAGGCAAGGGACCATTCCGCTGGGCCGCGCTCTCGGGCGACCCCGAAGACATCCGCGTCACCGACGACGCGGCGCTCGAGATGTTTGCCGACGATGCCGCCTTGGTGCGCTGGATCCATCTGGCGCGCGAGCGCGTGCCGTTCCAAGGTCTGCCGGCGCGCATTCTGTGGCTCGGCTACGGCGACCGCGCGCGGTTCGGCTTGCGCATCAACGAGCTCGTGCGTCAGGGACGAGTTGGTGCCCCCATCGTGATCGGCCGCGATCACCTCGACGCCGGCTCGGTGGCGTCACCCTACCGCGAAACCGAGGGCATGCTCGACGGCAGCGACGCGATCGCGGACTGGCCGATCCTGAACGCGCTGCTGAATGCCTCGAGCGGCGCGACGTGGGTCTCGGTGCATCACGGCGGCGGCGTCGGCATCGGCTACTCGATCCACGCCGGCATGGTCATCGTCGCCGACGGCACGCTCGACGCCGACGAAAAGCTCGAGCGGGTCCTGACCTGCGATCCCGGGATCGGCGTCGCGCGGCACGCCGACGCCGGCTATCCCGACGCGATCGCGACGGCCGAGCGCACTGGTCTTCGTATCCCGATGCGTGAGGGACGTGCATGCTGACGCCTCGTTCCCCTCTGACGCGCCGCGTCGTCGCGGCACTCGACGCGACGCCGTCGCGGATTCCCGTCCTCCTTGGCGGATGCGGGACCGGCAAGACGACCGCCGTGTACCAGCTCAGAGATCGGAGCCCGCGCGGCTCGACGCAATACATCAACGTCGAGCGCAGCGCGACGACGCCCGAACGCTTCTTTCGCGCCGTGGCCGCGACGTCTCCGTTTCCGGTGAGCGACCAGACGGCCGCCGGCGCGCGCGCCGCCTTTGACTCGACGCTCGCGTTTCTGAGCCGCGCGAAAACCGGCGGCGGCGAGCCGGCGACGTTCCTGCTCGACGAATTCCTCGAGCTGCGGACCTTCGAGAGCTTCCCCGGCCTGCGCCGCGTGCTGCACGACTGTCTCGACGGCCTGGCGGCGAGCGGCAATCGGTTCGTGCTCACGAGCCGCTACGTCGCACGCGCGCTGCGCCTGCTTCGCGACCGCACCGCCCGGTTCGAGGTGATTCACGTCCCGGCGCTCACCGCCGAAGACACGCTCGACATGCTGGGGCTGGCCGCGGCCCGCGACACGCAGGACGCCGATTACCTCGCGCGCACCGTGCAGGCGCTCGCCGACGGACGCCCGGTCTACGTCCGCGCCATCGCCGACGAGCTCGCAACAATGCGCGAGCACGGCGGGGGCGATCCCATCAGCGCGCTCGCGTCGCTGCTCGCGCCGGACGGCCGGCTCTCGAAGCACTGCAGCTTCTGCTATGAGCTGCGCCTGCACCGCGCCCGCGGGTACGGCGCGCTCAAAGCGATCCTCGAGATTCTCGCGGAGGACGAAGGGCTGACGCTGACCGAGATCTCCCAGCGGCTGCAGCGCACGCCGGGATCGACCAAGGATTACCTGTCGTGGCTGGAGGACGTCGACCTCGTCACGTCTCGCCAGAAGCGCTACAGCTACACTGATCCGCTGCTGCGCGTCTGGGTGCGGCTGCACTGCCGCACGTCGGCGCCGACCGACGACGACCTCTCGCGCGAGGTGCACCGCTACGCGCTGCCGCGCCTGCCGCAGGCCGCCGAGGCGCCGGTGCCGCACGGCGA
>JADGOC010000142.1 GCA_017883165.1 Acidobacteriota bacterium | reverse complement strand
GCCGCGCTTGCCGCCGGGCCCGCTTCGCTGAGCGTCGTGTCGCTCCTCGATGCCCCGGACGCGCGATCGAGGCTGCCGCCCAACGTGCGCGTCAGCGCCGCATCCGGCGGGCGGCTGCGCTTTTGTCTGGCGGCGTTCAACGCCTCGCTCCACGTGAACCGGCGGACGCTCGTCGTCGCGATGCATGCGCACGTGGCGCCGCTCGCTCTGCCGATGGTGGCGCGCGGGGCGACGCTCGCGATCTTCCTGTACGGCGCGGAAATCTGGCGTCCGCTTGGCCGCTTCGAGCTGGCGGCGTGCCGGCATGCGGCGCGGCTGGTGGCCATCTCGGCGTACACCGCGCGTCAGTTTCAGGCGGCGAATCCGCGGCTCGATCGACCGATTCATGTGTGCCACCTCTCGGTTCGAGCGGAGACCGAAGTCCCGTCCACGAACGCCGAAGCGCGGCGTCCCGATCGCGCGACCGGATTCGCGCTCCTCGTCGGCCGGATGAGTGCGGAGGAGCGCTACAAAGGCCACGACCTGTTGATCGATCTGTGGCCGCGCATCCGCCGTGCCGCGCCGCAGGCCGTGCTCGTCGTCGCCGGCGAGGGCGACGATCGGCCGAGGCTCGAGCAGAAGGCGCGCGCGGCGGGGCTCGGCACCGCCGTCCGGTTCGTGGGAGCCGTGAGCGACGCTGCCCTCGGCCGGCTCTACGAAGACAGCGCGTTCTTTCTGATGCCGAGCCGCGGCGAGGGTTTCGGTCTGGTGTTTTTGGAGTCGATGCGCGCCAGCCGCGCGTGCATCGGCGGCGTCGGCGCCGCATCTGAAGTCATCGAGCACGGCGTCAGCGGGTTTGTGGTCGATCCCGAGCGCCCCGACGAAGTTGAATCCGCCATCGTCCGCCTGTTCACCGATCCCGCGCTGCGCCAGCGGATGGGACGCGCGGGACACGAGCGCTACCTCCGGCAGTTCACGTTCGAACAGTTCCAGCAGCGCCTCCTCGGCGCGGTCGGTCTGGCAGGCGCGGCCATCGGGGATGCGCCGGATGCGCGGGAGATTGTGTCAGCACCATGATTATCGTCGGCCTCAACGCGTATCACGGGGATGTGTCGGCCGCGCTCGTCCGCGACGGGCAGCTGATTGCGGCGATCGAGGAGGAGCGGTTTCGGCGGATCAAGCATTGCGCGGGATTTCCGCATCTCGCGCTGGCGGAATGCCTGCGCATGGCAGGGGTCACCTCGTCCGACGTCGATCTGTTCGCCGTCTCGCGCGATCCGCGCGCGCATCTGTGGCGGAAGGCGCTGTACCTCCTGCGCCACCGCCCACGAGGCACGGTCGGCGATCGCGCCAGAAACGTCCTGAAGATCCGATCGCTGCCCAACACGATCGCCGCCTCGCTCGATCTCGATCCGTCGCGCGTCCGCCGCCGGACGGTGACCGTCGAACATCACCCGGCGCATCTGGCGAGCGCGGCGTACGTCAGCCCGTTCAACAGCGCCGCCGTCTGCGCGATCGACGGATTCGGCGACTTCGTCAGCACGTCGTGGGGCGTCCTCGACGGCACGCGGATCGGCGTCCGCGGACGCGTCTATTTTCCGCATTCGCTCGGCATGCTGTATCTCGCTGTCACGCAGTACCTCGGCTTTCCCAAGTACGGAGACGAGTTCAAGGTGATGGGCCTCGCGCCGTACGGCGAGCCCAGCTTCACGCGCGAGCTCGGGTCGCTCGTGCACGTCGGCGACAACGGCGGCTTCGAGCTCGATCTCTCGTACTTCAAGCATTGGTCGGAAGGCGTGTCGATGACGTGGGACGATGGTGAGCCGACGATCGGGACGGTGTTCACGCCAAAGCTCGAGGCGTTACTCGGGCCGGCGCGCAGGCCCTCGGATCCGCTGACGGCCCGCCACGAAGCGCTCGCCGCGTCGCTCCAGACCGTGTTCGAGGACGCGGCCATGAAGGTGCTCAATCACGTGCAGCGATCGACCGGGCGTACGCGGCTGTGCTATGCGGGCGGCTGCGCGATGAACAGCGTCGCCAACGGCAAAATCCGGTCGCGGACCGGCTTCACCGACGTGTTCATTCAACCCGCCTCGGGCGACAACGGCACGGCGCTCGGCGCGGCGTTCGAGGCATGGCACCGCCACTCGAAGGCCCCGCGCGCGTTCGTGATGGAGCACGGCTATTGGGGGCCTGATTTCAGTGATGCCCAGATTGCCGCGACCCTCGACGGCGCGCACGCCGAGATTCAGGCGTCCGGATGCGTGCGCCGCGAGCTGCCCGACGAGCAGGCCGTCGCCGAGTGGACGGCGCGTCAGATCGCCGACGGCCGCGTGATCGGCTGGTTCCAGGGACGCATGGAGTGGGGCGCCCGCGCGCTCGGCAATCGCAGCATCCTGGCCGACCCGCGCCGAGCCGACATGCGCGAGATCATCAACACGCGGATCAAGTTCCGGGAGCGGTTCCGGCCGTTCGCGCCGTCGATTCTCGAAGAGGCCGTCCAGGAATATTTTATCGACGGCGTCATCGATCCGTTCATGTTGCATGTCTATCCGATTCGCCCGGAGAAGCGCGCGCTCGTTCCGGCGATCACCCACGTCGACGGCTCCGGCCGCCTCCAGACGGTCAGCCGGCGATCGAATCCGCTGTACTGGACGCTGATCAACGCGTTCCGGACGATCACGGGCGTGCCGATGCTCCTGAATACGTCGTTCAACGAAAACGAGCCGATTGTGCTCACGCCGGCCGAAGCGCTCGATTGTTTCCTGCGAACGAGCATGGACGTGATCGTGCTCGGCCGCCACGTCCTCGAACGGGCCCCGGTCGCGGCGGCCGGCGGGGCGCCGGGCGTCCGCGCGGGAGGGGTGTCATGACCGACCTGTCGACGCGCCGCATTCTCGTGACCGGCGGAACCGGGTTTCTCGGCCGCCACGTCGTCGCCGCGCTCGCGGGCCGCGGCTGCCGCGACGTGCTGACGCCGCGCCGCGCCGACTACGATCTGACCGTCGAGGCCGACGTCCGTCGCCTGTTCGAGGCGTTGCGGCCGCAGGTCGTGATCCATCTGGCGGCCGTCGTCGGCGGCATCGGCGCGAACCGCGACTCGCCGGGCCGCTTCTTCTACGAGAACGTCATGATGGGCGCGCTGACGATGGAGCACGCGCGGCGGAGCGGCGTGGAGAAATTCGTCGGCGTCGGCACCATCTGCGCGTACCCGAAGCTGGCACCCGTCCCGTTTCTCGAGCGCGATTTGTGGAACGGCTATCCCGAAGAGACCAATGCGCCGTACGGGATCGCGAAGAAGATGCTGCTCGTGCAGGGGCAGGCCTACCGGACCCAGTACGGCTTCAACGCGGTGCATCTGTTGCCGGTGAATCTCTACGGCCCCCACGACAACTTCGATCCCGCCTCGTCGCACGTGATTCCGGCGTTGATTCGGAAATGCCTCGAGGCGATCGACGCGGGCGCACCCGAGCTCGAGTGCTGGGGCAGCGGTAACGCGACGCGCGAGTTCCTGTACGTCGAGGATTGCGCCGAGGCGATCGTGCTCGCGACCGAGCGGTACGACGAGCCGGAGCCGGTGAACATCGGCGCCGGCTTCGAAATCAGCATCCGCAATTTGTCGGAGCTCATCGCGCAGTTGACCGGGTTCTCGGGCCGCCTCGCCTTCGACCGCACCAAGCCCGACGGGCAGCCGCGGCGTAGCCTCGACACGTCGCGCGCGCTGGAGCGGTTCGGCTTCCGCGCCACGACCGACTTCCGTGAAGGGCTGCGGCGGACAATCGATTGGTATCGGCTGGAACGCAGAACGCAGAACGCAGAACGCAGAACGTAGAACGTGAAGGTGTGCTGTTTCAACCGCTCCTACTGGCCTGATGTCGCCGCGACCGGCCAGCTGCTGACCGAGCTCGCCGAGGATCTCGTGGCCGGGTACGGCTGCAAGGTGTCGGTGGTCGCCGGGCAGGCGCTCACGGTCGCCGGCGGCCGCCTGCCGTGGTGGCGCATCGTGCGGCATGAGACACACAACGGCGTCAGCATCCTGCGCGCGAACGGCACGCGCGCCCGGCCGCGCCGATTCGCCGGCCGCGCGCTCAACTACATCAGCTACTTCCTGTCGGCGGCGGTCGCGTCGTTCGGCGTCGGCCGGCCGGACGTGATCGTGTCGCTGACCGATCCGCCAATCATCGGGCTGCTGGCACTCTGGACGGCGCGGCGCACCGGCGCGAAGTTTGTGTTTCTCTGCGAAGACATCTTTCCAGAAGTCGCGGTGCTGCTCGAGGACTTCCACAACGAGACGGTGAATCGCGTGCTCGACCGCATTAATCGATATGTGCTGGCGCACGCCGATGCCATCGTCGCGCTCGGCGATCGGATGCGCAGGCGCCTGGTCGAGGAAAAAGGCGCCGATCCGCGCGCGATCACGATCGTGCACAACTGGGCCGACTGCGAGGCGATCGTGCCGGCGGGCAAGGACAACCCGTTCGCGCGCGCGCACGGCTTGACGGACGCCTTCGTCGTCATGCATTCGGGCAATATCGGCTTGTCGCAGAACCTCGACGTGCTCCTCGACGCGGCCGAGCGTCTGAGCGATCGCCGCGATCTCGTGTTCGCGGTGGTCGGCGACGGCGCCAAGCGCCAGGCGCTCGAGTCGGCGGCCACCGCGAGGCGCCTGGACAACGTGCGCTTCTTCCCGTACCAGCCCAAGGCGCAACTGGACGATTCGTTTGCGACGGCCGATGTGTTCATCGTGTCGCTGAAACCGGGTATCGAGGGCTACATCGTGCCGAGCAAGGTGTACGGCATCCTCGCGGCGGGACGTCCGTTCATCGCCGCCGTCGATCCCAGCTGCGAAGTTGCCGACATCGCGCGCGACCACCGGTGCGGCGTGCTCGCGGCGCCGGGCGACGCGGCGGATCTCGCGTCGCGCATCCTTGCGCTCTACGAAAACAGAGGCGAGACGGCCGCGATGGGGATGCGCGCGCGCGAGGCCGCGTGGCTCTTCGATCGCCGCCGCGCCGTCAAGGCCTACCACGATCTATTTGCCCGACTGGCCGGAGTGCCGCCGGGAGTGACGAATGAAACGCGCGTTTGACCTGGTGCTGGCGGGAGTCGGCCTGCTGGTGTCGCTGCCGCTCTGGGCGTTCTTCGCGGCGGCGGTCAAGATCGAGGACGGAGGGTCCGTCTTCTTCGGTCAGGAACGCGTCGGCTTGAACGGACGAATCTTCCGGGCGCTCAAGTTCCGGTCGATGATTCCCGACGCCGAGGCGAAGACCGGGCCGGTGCAGGCGAGCGAGCACGATCCGCGGATCACCCGCGTGGGGCGCCTGATGCGCGCGACGGCGATGGACGAACTGCCGCAGCTCTGGAACATCTTCGCCGGCGACATGAGTTTTGTCGGGCCGCGCCCGCTTCGTCCGGGCGAGGTCGACGTGATGGGCGACGGTCAGCTCGTCGCGCTGCAGGACATTCGCGGCTACGAAGAGCGGCACCGTGTCCGTCCCGGACTGACGGGCCTGGCGCAGGTCTACGCGCCGCGCGACCTCCCGCGCGCCGGCAAGTTCCGGCTCGATCGACTCTATCTGAAGAAAGCGGGTTTCTGTCTCGATCTGAAGTTGTTGCTGCTGTCGTTTTGGATCACCGGACGCGGCCAATGGGAACAACGCGACCGGAAGTTTTGAGGCGGAACTCGCTATAATGGCGCCATCGATGACATACGATGCGCTGATCGTGGGGGGCGGGCCCGGCGGGCTGTACGCCGCCTGGCGTCTCGCGCAGGAAGGCGTCCGCGTCGTCGTGTGCGAGGAGCACCAGGCGGTCGGCGTGCCGGTGCATTGCACGGGCGTTCTGGGCGCCGACAGCTTCGAGGAGTTCGAGCTGCCGCGCGAAACGGTGCTCAATCCGCTCCCGACGATTCGGTTCGTGTCGCCGACGGGTCTCGAGCTGCGCTATACGTCGCCCGATGTGCAGGCGGTCGTCATCGATCGCGGCGAGTTCGACGGCACGCTCGCCGAGTGGGCGCGATCGTGCGGCGCCGAGCTGCGCGCGAACGCGCGCGTGACCGCGCTCGACATCACCGACTCGGGCGTGCACGCCGTCGCGGGCGGCGAGGCCGTGTCCGCGCGCGTCGCGATTCTGGCGTGCGGCGCGTCGTACGCGCTGCAGCGCCGCTTTGGTCTGGGGTTGCCGCGCCGCTATCTGCACACCGCGCAGCGCGAGCTGCCCGTGCGCACGCTGCACGATGTCGAAGTGCATTTCGGACTCGAGGTCGCGCCGGGCGGATTCGCTTGGGCGGTGCCGGTCGAGCGCCCGGACGGTCCATACGTACGGATTGGCGCCATGGCGACCTACCGGGCCGACCACTGCTACGCGCGCATGTGCGGACGCATCGCGGCGGCCTGGGGCCTTGGCGACTGGAAGGCGTGTGGCGGCCCGCGCCTCAAAATTCTCCCGCTCGGGCCGATCGACCGCACCTTCGCCGATCGGCTGCTCGTGATCGGCGACGCGGCGGGCCTCGTGAAGCCGACGACCGGCGGCGGCATCTACTACAGCATCGTCAGCGGCTCGCTGGCCGCCGACGTCGTCCAGCAGGGCCTGGCGCGCAACCGCCTCGACGCGGCGTTCCTCTCGACCTATGAAACGCGCTGGCGCGGGCATCTGAGCAGCGAGCTCAAGGCGCAGGCTGCGCTGCGCGAAGCGGCCGAGGCGATGAGCGATCGCGATATCGACGCGCTGTTCGACCTGGCGAAGACCGACGGCATCATGCCGATCGTCCGGAAAACCGCGCGGTTCAATCAGCACCGGCATCTCATCCGCGCGCTCTTCAACCATCCGCCCGCCCGCCGAGTGCTCTTTCGCGCGTTCGCAGGTTAACGGCCCATGTTCCGGCGATTTGCCAGCCTCCCGACCGCCAGACGCCGGCTGCTGCCTGTCGCGCTGTCCGTACTGACGGCCGTCCGTCTGTTGCTCCTGCTGATTCCGTTCCGCTTCGTGCGGCGCGCGATCGCCCGCGCTCGCGTGCCGATCGCCTTCTCCAGTGTGCGCGTTGCGGATGTCGCCTGGGCGATCGAGATCGCCGCGCTCGGCTCCCGCGCCGTCAACACCTGTCTGGCCGAGGCGCTCGCCGCCGATGTGCTGCTGCGATCGGCCGGTGTCGCCGGCCAGCTGCGGTTTGCCGCCGGCCGTCACCTCTCGGGCCGATTCTCCGCGCACGCGTGGCTCGAGCTGCCCGACGGCTCGATCGTCGGCACACCGCCGCCGGCCGACGTCACACTGACGCCGCTTCGGTCCGCCTCGTAAGCGTCCCGCCCCGCTTCACTCCTCGCGCCGCCCGCCCGTCCGCTTTCTCCCACGACTGTGCCACGAGTCTGCCGCGGTGTGTTTCGGCCGGATCGACGCTGCCTGCGGCTCGTGGACCGCGACCGCACACACGATCGCGAACAGCATGCCGTTGGCCGGCATGCGCAGCCCGATTTCCCAGATGTTCTGCGTCGTGATCCCGGCGAGGCTCGCCACGGCGCCGGCGCGAATCCAGAAGCCGCTCGACGTATCGTCGCGAAGCCGCCGTGCGATTGCGGCGATCAGCGCGCAGGCCGCCAGCAGCAGCGGGATGCCGACGAGCATGCCGCCCTCCGCCGCCAGCTGCAGATACTCGTCGTGCGCCGTGTTGAAGAGGATTTCCCGCTCGGTGCGCTGGTAGACGAGCATCGTCATGCGGTAGGTGCCGAGCCCGGTGCCGGCGAGCGCGAAGTCGTGGATGATCGGCAGCGTTTCGATCCAGATCTGCCGGCGGCTGCCGGTCGCGTTGTCCTTCAACTGATCGAACTTCGCGAGCAGCTGGCTCGACACGGGGATGGAGACGAAGACGAGCACCGCGGCGACGGCGGCGGCAAGCAGCCATTTTCGGCTTCTTGCGCCGTGGCGGTTCGTCGCGAGCACCGCGCCGACGATCGCCGCCACCGCCACGCCGACGGTGGCGGAGCGTGACGTCGACACGACCAGCGCGGCCAGCATCGCGCACACGGCGCCGCCAATCCAGAGCGAGATCGCATCCATGGCGTCCACCGTCGAACCGCGTCGCACGATGCCCGCGGCCAGGTAGCCGACGGCAAGCGGAATCGCGAGCACGAGCCAGGTCCCCATGTGGTCGCGATTGACGAACGGTCCATAGACCTGCGTCTTGCCGTCCGCGCTCGGCCAGATGCCGTACAGCAGGGTGGGCGTCGTGTACCGCGTGGCGATCGCCACGATCGAGACGATCAACCCCGTCCAGCAGACGGCCCGGACCACCGTCCGGATCCCGCCGCGTGCGAACGTCTCGCGCGCCGTCCAGAACGCGCCGATCATCATGGCCGCGATGGCGAGCGCCCGTAGTGTCAACGACGCGTCGAGCGTCAGCGGACGGTGGCGAATCGCCTGGGCGTCAAGGCGGAGCGCACCTTCGACCATCGACGCCTGCGGCGACACCCATTCGCGCACGTGATCGGACAGCGGCACGAGCTGCAGGCATCCGCCGGCGACGCAGAGGAGCAGCAGCAGATCGAGCCAGCGCGACGTGGGGGTGAAGATGCGCGGCCGGACGAGAATGGCGGCCGCGGCGATGGCGATGGCGGCGGGAGGCAGCGTCCAGGAGTACCAGCCGCCGAACGCGAAGAGCGTCCAGACGACCGCAAAGGCCAGGAGCGCGGACGAAGGCGCGATGCCCGAACGGCTAGACCGCGGCTTCGGCGTAGTAGTTCTTGTACTGGTGGCCGTAGTAGCGCGAATAGTAGTACTTGTTCCGCGCAAAGTCGACCTTATTGAGGACGACGCCGGCGAACTTCGGCCGCGTCTGCATGACCGTCTCCACGGCGCGTTCGGCGAGGCGGCGCCGCGTCATTTCCGCGCCGACGACGAAGGTCACGCCGCTCACGAGCGGCGCGAGGATGACCGCGTCGGTGACGGCCAGCACAGGCGGCGTATCGATCACGATCCAGTCGAAGGGCCCGTGCGAGAGATTCGTCAGGAGCGTCTTCATGCGCTCGGAAGCGAGCAGCTCCGACGGATTGGGCGGCATGTGCCCGGCGGTGATCGCGAGCAGGTTCGGATCGACCGTGCGCTGGATCACGTCGCGCACGCGCGCCTGGCCGATCAGCACCTGTGAGAGCCCGCGCTCGTTGGTCAGCCGGAGCGGCCGGTGCAGGCCCGGCCGCCGCATGTCGGCGTCGATGAGCAGCACGCGCGCGCCGCCGTACGCCAGCGCCATCGCGATGTTGGCGGCCGTTGTCGTCTTGCCTTCGAGCGGCTGCGCGCTCGTCACGAGCATGATCTTCGTGCCCTCGGCCGGGTATCTCGAGGCGAGTGAGGTGCGCAGCGCGCGGAACGCTTCGCCGAAGTCGTGCGGCACGTGCGAGGAGGCGAGCACCGGGTGCTTGTCGCCGCGCACCGCCGGCACGAGCCCGAGGAAGGGCAGGTTGAGCCGGCGCGTCACGTCCTCGGGCGTCTTGATCGTGTCGTTCATGTAATCGAGCCCGAAGGCGACGCCGACCGCCAGCACGAGCCCGACCGCAAACGCCAGCAGCCACGTCCGCCGCCCGCCCGGGGTGATCGGCGCTTTCGGCACCTCAGCGCGGTCGACGATGTGCACGTTGTTCGCGTGGCTGTTGCTGGCGACGCTGAGCTCCTTCTCGCGCTGCAGGAGCGCTTCGTACACCGTCCGGTTGCTCTTGGCCTCGCGCTCCATCACGTTGTAGTCGACGCTCTTGCGCGTCAGATCCTGGGAGTCGACCTTCGCCGCCTCGAAGTTCTGCGCGAGCGTCCGCTCGGTGAGGAGCGCCGTGTCGTACTCGTTCTTGATCGACTGCAGCGC
>JADGOC010000141.1 GCA_017883165.1 Acidobacteriota bacterium | reverse complement strand
ATCGGGTACGTTCGTCTCGCTGATGAACAAGTTGTACAGCTTCCCCGCCATGCGCCGCGCCGTTTCGGGGTGCATCGATAGCGCCGCGATCAGATCGACGCCATCCTGTATGCCGGCGCTGGCCGCCCGGCTCGGGATCGTCGTGGTGCCGTCGGCGTAAATCGGAAAGCTGAACGTCTTAGCGCTCGTCTCGTGCTGATTCGCGTTGTAGACGAAGCTGAACGACGTATTGGTGTCGCTGGCCACGCCCGACATCTTCAGGTTCCAACCCGTGAACACCCGCGCCGCGGCGTACACATCGTTCTCCGTGTAGAAGCCGACGCCGCGCGAGAAGAGCTCTATTAGCTCGCGGCCGAAATTTTCCTGCGGCTGCGCCTTGGTGTTCGTATCGCCGTCGAGCCAGATGAGCATCGCCGGATCGCGTGCCACCGCCGTCAGCAAATCGCGGAAGTTGCCCAGCGCGTTGTCGCGGAAGAGCTCGATCTGTCCCTTCTGCTTCTGCGGATCTTCCGACGATTTCGCCGCCATCAGCCGCGTCGCGTTTTCTGATTTGACGACCCCGGAGATCTTAGAAAGGCCCGTCGCGAAGTAGTTGTGCCAGAAGAGCGTCATCTTCTCCTGCAGCGGCCGGCCGGAATGCACCATCCGAAACAGCCACCGCTGCCGCGCATCGTCGGCCACCGTGTTCGGCGAAAAGGCGCCGCGCGACGTCATGCCGACATAGCCCGGCTTGCCGATGTTGGTATCGACCGTGTCGGGGATCGACTCGTAGTTGATCAGGCGATCGACCGCCTGGGAGTAAGACAACGCCCCGAACGTCGCCATGTCGTCGGCAGTGGCGCCGAAGCCGGCCCGCCGCATCAAGTGCTCGATTAACTGATCGCCTGACGCCATCGAGGTACTCCCTTCCCTTCAGACTTAGACCGCACCACAAGGTCAAGGTTAAATAACAGTTTTGGTGTGATACCGTGACGCTATGTACTCATCCGTATTGATGCTGCACTCGTGGGTTCGGTGGGTCGCGCTCGTCCTCGGCGTCGTGACGACGATGGCGGCGCTCGTCGATCGGGGGGCAAGCTCCCCAGGCGCCCCCGGCGCCCTGGGCGCAAAATCCGCGGCGGACCGCCTCGGGCTCTTCTTCATGATCGTGCTCGACATTCAAGTGCTGCTCGGCCTGCTGCTGTATGTCGCGCTGAGTCCAGCGACGGCGCTGGCCTTCAAGGACTTCGGCGCGGCGATGCGCGATCCCGCGCTCCGCTTCTGGGCGGTCGAGCACGCGGCGACGATGCTTCTGGCCGTGATTCTGACGCACGCCGGACGCGTGCTGGCGCGGAGCGCCCGGACGCCCGGATCGAAGCGCATGCGACAGATTGTCTGCTTCGGCCTCGCGACGCTGGCGATGATCGCCCGGACGCCGTGGCCGGGAATGGCGGTCAACCGGCCGCTCTTCCGCGTATAATCGCGGCACCTGTTCATGCTGTCTGACTTCCTGTCTCAAGTCGGGATGCTGGTCTGGCTCGCGGTGGCGTTCGTCGCGGGCGTGGTCGAAGTGTCGGTTCCGCATTTCGGCTTCGCCTTCGTCGGCGCCGGCGCGGTCGCGGCGGCGGTCGCCGCGTTTTTCGGCTTCAGCGTCCCGGTGCAGTTCACGACGTTCATCGTCGTGCTGGTGGTGTCGCTCGCCGGGCTGCGCTCGCGCCTGATCAACCGGATTGGCGGGCGCGGCGTACCCTCGCGCACCGAGCCGCTCATCGGCAAGCAGGGTGTCGTGACGCAAGACGTGGACCGGACGCTCGGCCGGGGCCGCGTCAACGTCGGCGGTGAAGATTGGGCGGCTCGCAGCAGCGAAATAATCGCGGCGGGCACGACAGTTCGCGTCGTCGGCGCCGATGGCATCGTGCTGGAGGTTGTACGCGTATGAGCAGCAGTATTGTCTTCTTCGGCCTCTCGCTCTTCCTGCTGATCGTCCTGATGCGGACGATCAAGATCGTTCCGCAGAAGCAGGTGAAGATCATTGAGCGGCTCGGCAAGTACCACCGCACGGCCGAAGCCGGCCTCAACACCGTGCTCCCCTTCCTCGATTCGGTGCGATCCACGATTGACCTGCGCGAGCAGATCACAAAAATAGAACCGCAGCCGGTCATCACGCGCGACAACGTGACGATGGAGGTGGACGCGGTCATCTATTACCTGATCGCGGACCCCGTGCGCGCGACCTATGAGGTGCAGAACCTTCCCTGGGGTCTCGAACAGCTCACGCTCTCGGCGCTGCGCAACGTGATCGGCCAGCTCGATCTCGATCACACTCTGTCGTCGCGCGACACCACCAACACGCAGCTGCGCGAAGCGCTCGACAGCGCGACGCAGCAGTGGGGCGTGAAGGTGATGCGCATCGAGCTCAAGAACATCACGCCGCCGGAAGAAATCCGTCTGACGATGGAAAAGCAGATGACGGCCGAGCGGACGCGCCGCGCGGTCGTGACGACGGCGGAGGGCGACAAGGCGTCGGCGATTCTGCGCGCGGAAGGCCAGAAGCAGTCGCAGATCGTCAACGCGGAAGGCGCGAAGGAGGCGGCAATTCTGGCCGCCGACGGCCAGGCGCAGGCCCGGCTCCGGGTCGCAGAGGCCGAAGGCCAGGCGATTATGGCGATCGCGAAGGCGATCGGCACGTCGGGCAACCCGGCGCAGTATCTGATCGCGCAGCGGTATCTCGAGTCGCTGACCAACATCGCCACCAACGCGCAAAAGGTCGTGTTCCTGCCGTTCGAGGCGACCGGGGTGATGGCGTCGCTCGGCGGCATCCGCGAGCTGTTGCAGGCGCAGACGATCGAGCCGCCGAAATAACTTCCTAATCCCGCTCGCCGAGATCCTTCAGGACGATCTTCAGATCTTCGTCGACGCGCGCGAGGTGCGCGATGACGCGCTCGGCGGCGCTGACGACCTCTCGCAAGATCGTCGTGTTGTGCGAATTGATGTCAGCGCGCGCGCGATCGATTTCGCCGCGCACGGCGTTGAGGTCGCCGGCGGCCTTGCCGATGGCGAGGCTGAGGGCGTCGAGCGACATCTCGACGGTGGGCGTCGGTTTGGGAGAATCCATACGTGAGGATTATAGGCGGATGCGGCGATGCTAGGACGCCGAATGGGCGTATACTCCCCGCTGTTCGAACAGGTTGCAGGGCTCGTGTGACCTTCGGACAGCGTCCTCGTCCACGTGGAGGTGAGACATGTTCGGTGCTCTCAGGAGAACTTTCATTCGTCGCCCGCGCTTGTTCGGGTGGGCGGCTGCCACGGCCGCAGCCCTGACGCTGTCCTTCGTCTATGGGGGCGTGCAGGCGGCGCGACCGGCGGCAAAGCCCGACGGCTCAATTGACGGGCTCACGGCCAAGTTCGTGAATGTCGACGGGATTCGGACCCGGTACTACGACTATGGCCAGGGCGAACCGATCGTGATGCTCCATGGCGGCACCAGGTCCGGAGCGAACGTCTTTTCGAAGAACATTCCCGGCCTTGCCAAGCGGTTCCGGGTGCTCGCCATGGACCGGATCGGGTACGGACTGACGGACAATCCGAAGACCGATGCCGACGGCGGCAACGAGGGCCAGGTCAGGTTCGTACGCGCGTTCATCGAGACGCTGAAACTCGGCCCCGTCCACCTGGTCGGCCATTCGGGCGGTGGCGCCGTGGCGTTCTACTTCGCGGTGGAGCATCCGGAGCTCGTGAAGACCTTGAGCGTGCTGGCCCATGGGCCGGGCATGCCGGCGCTTGGCGATGGCCCGAGCAAAGTCCAGGCGGCGCTCGACAGATGCCCACCCGTCGAAAGCTTCGAGCACCCGACCTGCCGGCTTGCGGCGCTCGGCCACACGGCAGCTACCTTCCCGCCCGAGTTCTGGGAAGCCGAGAGCTTCATGCTGAGCCAGCCCAAGTGGAAGGAACTGTACGCGCGACAGCAGGCCGCGCAGGCCGCCAGGAACCAGGCCGGCCGCGCGCAAGGCGCCCGAACCGACGCTTACCGGGACAAGATGTGGGAACAGGCCCGGTCCCAGGGGATGAAAATGCCGGTTCTGATCTACAGCGGCAGGCAGGACACCCTGGATTGGGAGGCGCGCGACCCGCACTCGATGATGAAAGGTGAGCTTGGCTTCTTCGACATCGTCGGGGCCAAGACCACGCGCGTGAAAATGACTGTGGTCAACGAGGGTGGCCACTTCATGTACCGGGAACATCCGGAACAGTTCAACGCCGATCTGATCGCGTTCATCGAGTTCTGGAAGAACAACCCGACGGCGCAGTGAGGCGATTGAAGCCGAACGGTATTCGTTGCGGTCGCGCGTGTCAACACGGTCCTCGCGCGGCCGCTCCTACCCGAGCAGGTTCAACAGCCTCAGCGAAATGACGCGGCGGACGTCCGAAGGCCGGTCAAGGTGTTGACAATCGATTCCCTGGGGACCGACTCGATGTAACCCGTCATCCCGGGAATGTATTTCAGCCACCCGGGGATGCTGCGTCCCAGTGAGGCGGACTCGCATTCGACGATGACGCCGTTCTCGACCTCGAGCAGCCGCCACCAGGCGACGGCGCGCCAGAGAAACCCCCAGTCTTCGTCGTGCGACAGCTCCCGCTCCCTGGACGTGCCAGGATATTCCAGCTCGGCGATCTTCGTCGCTTCGCTCCGCATCGACGCTCGTCCTGGACCGCGGCTGACGTACCTCGCTTCGCCCTCGCTGTCGTAATAGACGGTGATCGGCGCCTTCGTTCGACGCAGACGCATGTAAAACCGAAACGTGTTTCCATCCCGGGCGATCAGCCGGGATCGCTCGACCTCGACGAATCGCCCGGCGTGGCCGTCGTAGTCCTGCATCAGCCGGAGCAGTCGCTCGAGCGTGATGTTGGGAACGAGAACGGCACCCCACCAGTGGTGGATCGTGCCGTCGGGAATCGAGAAGGACTCGCCGGTCGGCACCACGCCGGTGCGCCGCTCAACAACCACTCGGCCCATGCGAATCTGCTTCTGGATTGCCACTCGCTGGCCCTGTGGCAGGTCGTCTTCGATCAGAAACCGTTGGGGGTCACGAAACTCGCGATCGTTCTTCTGGTCGGCCCACGGCAGGTACCGTTCCCAGGCCTGCAGCGTGTGCGGCAGCAGGTGCGCGGCGGCGACCTGCCGGCCGGAGGCGGTGCACATGAGAGCGCACACGGCGGTGCCAAAAGCTGTTCGACGGTTCATGCTCACCCCTCGAAACCTGCGTGTTCCAGCACCATACTCGGGCTCTCGAAAAGGAGCAAGCCACTGCGCGCTCGACGAGTGCGGCCGCACGACGGGTATTAAAGAGGGTCAAACGCCGCCGTGAAGTGCCGAAGCACCTTCGGCGCCGAGGTGATGCGATACCCTCGTAGTTGCTCGCGCATCTTCGCGACGTAGATCACGGCCTCCGCCACGTAGTCGATGTGCGACTGCGTGTAGACGCGCCGCGGGATCGCGAGCCGGACGAGGTCCATCTCCGCCGGCCGCTCCGATCCGTCGGGTTGTCTCCCGAACATCACCGTCCCGATCTCCACGCCTCGGACGCCAGCCTCCACATAGAGCGCGTTGAGCAGGGCGATGCCGGGATACTGGAGCGGCGGAATGTGCGGCAGCATGGACCGCGCGTCGATATACACCGCGTGACCTCCCGGCGGCTGGATGATCGGCACGTCTGCGGCCGCAATCTTCTCCGCCAGATAGGCGGTCGATCGAATCCGGTACCTGAGGTACGGCTCCTCGACCACCTCTTCGAGCCCGCGCGCGATCGCCTCCAGGTCGTAACCGGCCAGACCGCCGTAGGTCGGAAAGCCTTCGGTCAGAATGAGCAGGTTGCGGCACTGCTCGGCCCACTCGTCGCTGTTCATGGCGAGGAATCCGCCGATGTTGGCGAGGCCGTCTTTCTTCGCCGACATCGTGCAGCCGTCGGCGAGGCCGAACACCTCGCGCGCGATCGCCTTCGGCGTGCGATCGGCCTGTCCCTCCTCGCGCTGCTTGATGAACCAGGCGTTCTCGGCGAACCGGCAGGCGTCGAGGAAGAACGGTTTCTTGTAGCGATCGCACAGCGCCCGCACGCCGCGCAGGTTCGCGAGCGACACCGGCTGTCCGCCGCCGGAGTTGTTCGTCACCGTGACCATCACGAGCGGGACGCGATCGCCGTCGCGATCGAGCAACGCCTCGAGCGCCGCAAGGTCGATGTTCCCCTTGAACGGATGGATGACGGACGGCTGGCGCCCTTCCGCGATCACCAGATCGCGCGCCTCGGCATCCTCCACCTCGATGTTCGCGCGCGTCGTGTCGAAGTGGTTGTTGTTCGGCACGATTTGGCCGGGGTGCAGGATCGTGTGGAACAGGATGCGTTCCGCGGCGCGGCCCTGGTGCGTCGGAATGATATGCGTGAAGCCGGTCAAATCGCGCACCACCGCCTCGAAGCGGTAAAACGAACGGCTGCCCGCGTACGACTCGTCGCTGTTGATGAGCGCGCCCCATTGCGCCGACGACATCGCGCCCGTCCCCGAATCCGTGAGCAGATCGATGAGCACGTCCTCGGCCGCCAGCTGGAAGACGTTGTGTCGCGCGCGCGCGAGCGCCGCGACGCGCTCGTCGCGCGTGGTGAACTTCCACGTCTCGACCGACTTGATCCGGAACGGCTCGATGATGGTGTGAAATGGATGCATGGCTAACAGGGGTTTAGGTGCGAGATGCTCACCGGCCGCAATCTACTTCTTCTTCTCCTCGCCGCAGACGATTCGGCGGATTGATGCCTGATACTCGAGAGGCCATTTAGAGAGTTCAGGTCCCCAGCGTTCGTATTTGGTGCTGTATGTGTATTAGGTGACGCCCTTATCCTTGTCAAAGCCTTCGTGGAGTACACGCGATCCCAATGTGTTTTGCGATCCATGATCCGCTTCCTTGCCCCCTTGACCGGAATCCGTCCGCCGGCGTGTTCGCTACGCCGCCTGAGTCCTGCGCCATTCGAACGTAGCCGAGCTGATTTGACCGAGGGTCGAGTGCCGCCGCCGCTGGTTATAGAACACTTCGATGTAATCGAACAACTCCATCTTGGCCTCGCCGTGACTGGGCGACACGACCGAGTTCGTGATCGCGGGCAGTGGGCGGCTGTACCTGGCGGCCGTCCTTAGAGGCTGTATCAAAACCTCGAATGGCATGCTTCGCCGGTGAGCCCCATGCTATTTCCCGGCCGGTACTTTCGCCTTCAACTCCTCGAACCAGTTGAGAACGACCACCATGCTGGGAACCGTCGCGTTCGCACCGCTGTTGACGCTGTCCTTGATCATCAGGAATCGCCGGCTGTCAGGCGACACGTCGTAATGGCGCGCGGGGTTTGGCTCGAGGTACTTAGTGTCGAAGAGCTTCGCGGGAGTGCCTCCGATGAACGTCGGTCCCGACGTCTGCACGGGCACGGCGATCAAAGCGTTCGATCCATCGAGGAAGAAGAGCTCGCGGCCGTTGCGCCCCCACGCAGGGCGCGTTCCGCCCGCCGTCGAGATCTGCCATGGACCGCTGCGTACGTCGGGAAATGCCCGCACATAGACTTCCAACCGGCCGGATTCGTCCGACTGGTACGCGAGGTATCGACCGTCCGGCGAGATCTCTGCGAGACCGCCTCGGAAGAGGCTCTCAGTGATCGAGCTTGCCACGGAGAGGCTGTCGCCTGACGATGATCTGCTCCCCGTCGCCGATCCGCTCAGGACGGTCCCAGAGCTGCCGCCGAGGGGGTGCGGAACGTGAACCAGAATGACGTCGGCGGGTTTCTTGGGCCCGAGCTCAAAGCCGACGACGCGCGTTCCATCGGGCATCACAGACGTCGGCCACTGGGGAATGCGACTCGACGTGATCGGGTCTGGGGTTCTCGTACCGTCGACCGGCTGGCTGTACAAGTTCAGCACGCCCCGTCGGTCCGCCATGGAAAAGATGATCTGTCGCCCGTCAGGTGTCCAAAGGGGTAACCCATTCGTGCCAGGTGCGAAGGTCAACCGCTTCAGCGCCCCCCCGGCCAAATCGAAGATCCAGACGTCGGCGTTGCCCTGATCCATGATGCCGACCGCTACGCGTGTGCCGTCCGGGGATATGCGTCCGGGACCGTACACTCGGAGTGGCGCCTTGAGCGGTTCCTCACGGCCCTTGCGATCAACCCACACTAGCGAGCGAAGGGACGTCCGTCCCGATTCGGCGGTCACGTACGCGAGCGTTCCGTTGCGAGACAACGCGTAGTCGGCCGCTCCAGTCGGCTTGACGAACACATCTTCGAGGAGCGTCACCGGATCGCCGAGTGGTTCGAGCCGAACCGGATCGAAACGCACAGCACGAAGCCCGCCTGCCGCCGCGAAGATGAGATGGCCGGACTCGACGTACTGAGCGTCGCTGCCTCCGGGGATGATAATCCGGCGTTGGCCAGTCCTCGGATCGACGACGGCAATCTGTGAGCCGCCAACATGCCCCGGCGGCACGATGGTAAATAGAAGGCCGCGTCCGCCTCGCAGCACTGACGGAAACGCATAACTATCGCCTTCTTGGGTCGCGTCAGGCGATGTCAAGAGCGTTGGCTCACCACCGTCTGCTGACACACGCCATAGACCAGTTTTCGGACCGCCAGTCGCGAACGTGATCGAGTTGTCATCGCTCCAGCTCGCGCCAAACGGCACGCCGCCGATCTCGCAGAGCGTGACGATGGCGCCACCCCCAGTCGCCACCTTTTTCAGTTCGCCCTTTTCGAAGAATCCGATCCACCGGTTGTCGGGGGAAAAGAAAGGCGCATACGCGTTGGAGACATTCGCGATGGGTCGCGCGTCGAGTTGATCGATGGCACGCACCACCAACGGACTGCCGGCGGTCATCGATCCTCCCGCACGGTAGACGAGGCTGCGGCCGTCAGGTGACAGGGCGATATCTCGAACGGAGCTGGATACGTTGAGCGCCCGTTCGGGCGGTGGCACGATAGCGAACCGCGCCGGCAGCACCAAGGCGGTGGCCTCAGGCCGAACAACGGACCAGACGACGACCGCCACGAGCGCAGCGACAGCAATGACAGCCAGTGTCGCGAGCGCCACCGAAGGTTTGAGGCGGTTGAATGACGTCGGTGCGAGCGACCGCCCCTCGGCGATTGGAGACTCGATCGCGTCGTCGATCTCCAGTCGAGCACCGGCTGCCGAATCGAGCCGTCGCTTGCGATCCTTTTCCAAACACCGTCGCAGTAATCTGCAAATCGGTACCGGCGTGCTGGCCGGCAGCATTGTTCGGTCCGGCTCGCGCTCCAAGATCGCGGCGATCGTGTCCGACATCGTCTCGCCTGGAAACGCGGCCAGGCCCGTGAGCATTTCGTAGAGCAGGCAGCCGAACGACCAGATGTCGGTCCGCCTGTCCAGCGACTTGCCACGCGCCTGTTCCGGGCTCATGTAAGCCGGGGTGCCCAGGAGGGTCCGCCCGCCGATATCCGTTGCGGTCAGCCTCGGTGACCCCGAGAGGTCAGACGGTGGGGCGCCGTCCCACACCTTCGCCAGCCCGAAGTCGAGCACCTTGACCACCCCGTTGCGGGTGATCTTGATATTCGCCGGCTTCAGGTCGCGATGAATGATGCCCTTCCCGTGCGCCGCTTCCAGCGCGTCGGCAATTTGCCGCGCGATGGGCAACGCCTCGTTCAGCGACATCGGCCCGAGTGCGATTCGGTCTGCGAGCGTCGGCCCCTCGACCAACTCCAACACCAGCGCCTGCGCGCCGTTCGATTCTTCGAGGCCGTAGATCGCGGCGATATTCGGGTGACTGAGCGCGGCGAGCAGCTGCGCTTC
>JADGOC010000035.1 GCA_017883165.1 Acidobacteriota bacterium | reverse complement strand
CGCCGTCGACACCGCGTCCTCGCAGCTCTCGCGCGCGGGCGTCCGACGATCGTCGCACCACGCGGTGTCATTCGCGGCCAGCGTGTTGACGATGAAGCGCGTCACGGAGCTGAAGCGGCCCTCGTAGGCGGCCGTGAGCAGCGGGCCGAGATCGTCGCCGGCTATCACCGGGACGAGGCGAAGAAACCACGCCTCGAAAATCGCGGTCCCCGCGCTGTCGCCCCGCGCATCGTCATTCCACTGACGCACGAGCGTGAGCGCCTGCGCGTCGGCGGCGGTCGTGGGGTGCGCGCGCGCCACGAGCAGCGGCACGAGCGTCCGCGCGTGCAGTGACACCGTATCGGCCTGCATCGCCGCGAAATCGTCGGACGTGAGCGCGGTCTTCTGACCCAACAGATCGGTGATGCGCTGCGCGCGATACGGCTCCGGCCAGTCGACGCTGAGCAGATACGGATAGCCCGCCGGCCCGGGACGCTGGTTGGCGGTGACGATGAAGTGTTCGGGCGGATCGTAGACGTGAGGCAGCTGCGCGAACGGGACCCAGCCGGTCCACTCGGCCTCGCCCGACGATCCGTCCGCCGGCTGCGATCCGTCGCCGCGCGCGCGCACCGGAATCCTCCCCGGCGCGTAGTAGCCGATGTGGCCGTCGACGTCCGCATAGATGAAGTTCTGCGACGGCACGACGAAGTCGCCGAGTGCCGACACGAACTCGCTCCAGTTGCGCGCCGTGTCCATTCGAAGGAGGGCCGCCGTGGTGGTGTCCGTCGCGTCGAGCGCCGTCCAGCGGAGCGCGAGCGGCTCGAGCCGCGCCCGCGCGTGCGTGCCCGGCAGGTCCGCGTTGGAGGCGTTGATCGCGTCGGACACGAGCGGGCCGTGGCGTGACGTGCGCACGTCGAGCCGGACGGGCGCCCGCCCCTTCACGCCGATCGTTTCGCTGATGATCTGCAGCGGCTCCCGCACGCCGCGGAACTCGGCGAAGCGGCCGGTCGGATCGAGCGTCTCACGGTAGAGATCTTCGACGTCGGCCCCCATGTTGGTCGCGCCCCATGCGATGAAGCGGTTGCGTCCCAGCACGACGGCGGGCCCGCCCGGCAGCGTGGCGCCGATGACGTCGAACGCGCCCGCGGACATGTGCGCGAGATACCAGAGCGAGGGCAGCTTCGCGCCAAGATGCGGGTCGTTGGCGAGCAGCGGCTTGCCGCTGGCGGTGCGTGTGCCGTCCACCACCCAGCTGTTGGAACCGAGCGCTTCGGTCGTGGCGCTGCCGAGCAGCAGGTCGGCGACGGCGGGCTCGCCGCGCGACAGGCTCTGAGTGAACGCGTTCGTCCAGACGGGCCGAGCACGCTCTGCCCCTACACGTGAGTTGTCCGTGCCCTCCGTTCTATCCTCCGTGTCCTCCGTGATAGTGCCTTTCGCGATCCCCGCGACGTCGCGTGACGTGAGGATGCTCAGCCCGTTTTCAGGATACGGCGGCATCAACTGCGCGAGCTTCTCCTGGCCGACCGCCTGCGCGATGTCGTGGCGCAGCAATTCGAACGCGTAGTTGGCGCTCAGGTCCCACGCCATGATCTTCGCCCAGACGACGATGTCGACGCCGGTCCATGGCTCGGGCTCGAAACGGAGGATCCGGAACTCGGGCGGCAGCGCGCTGCCGTGATGGTCCGCGAGGAACGCGTTGACGCCCGCGACGTACGCATTCACCTGCCGTCTGGTCTCCTCGGGCATCGTCTCCCACGCCGTGCGCGCGGCGCGCGCGAAGCCGATGGTGCGCAGAAAACGGTCCTGCGGCAGCGTGGCGGCTCCGAAGATCTCGGACAAGCGGCCGCGCCCGATGCGCCGCTGAAACTCCATCTGCCACAGCCGATCCTGGGCGTGGACGTAGCCGAGGCCGTATAACGCGTCGAGCTCGGTCGACGCGAAGATGTGTGGAATGGCGTCGGCGTCGCGAATGATGTCGATCGGCGCAGAGATGCCAGCGACGGTGACGGTGCCGTCGACGAGCGGGAGCGAGCGCCGAAGCGACGCGTAGAGGATGACGCACACGAGGGCGAGGAGCGCGGCGGCGGCCGAGAGCGCTTTCACCAGGAATCGCCGCATGTCAGAATCATACACGTTGATAAATGCCGAACGCTGAACGCCTGGCGCCGCTCAAGAGCGCGCTCGACGCGCTGTACGGGGATTTCAATTATCCCGACTCGGCGGCCGATCCGATTCAGATCGTGCGCCGGTATCCGCGCGCCGACGATCGCGAGGCGGTCGGATTCTGCGCGGCGGCGCTGGCGTTCGGGCGCGTCGGCAGCGTGCTGCAGTCGATCGAACGCCTGCTCGCGGTCATGGGCCCCGAGCCCGCCGCGTACGTCCGCCGGTTCGACCCGCGGCGCGACGGACCGTCGTTCGCCGGCCTGGTTCATCGCTGGACGCGCGGGCCCGATCTCGTCGCGCTGTTGTGGGTGATGAAGCAGATGATCGATCGCGGCGGATCGATCGAGGGGTTCTTTCTCGAAGGCTACGATCCGACTGCCGATGACATCGAAGGCGCGCTCGATTTCTTTTCGACCCGCGCGCTCGCGCTCGATCTGAAAGCCGCCTACGGCCGCGTACCCAAACGGCCAGGCGTCTGTTATTTTTTTCCGCGCCCCTCCGCGGGAAGCGGCTGCAAGCGCCTCAACCTGTTTCTTCGATGGATGGTGCGGCGCGACGCGCTCGATCTCGGCGTCTGGACGCGCGTGTCGCCGTCCAAGCTGATCGTCCCGCTCGACACGCACGTGATTCGCGTGGGGCGCTGCCTGCGGCTGACGACGTACACGAGCCCCGGGTGGCGCATGGCGCGCGACATCACGGCGTCGCTGCGGCGGCTCGACCCGGACGACCCCGTCAAGTACGACTACGCGCTCTGCCACCTCGGCATGATGAGCGCCTGTGGCTTCAATCGCCCGCAGGAGGATGCTCAATGCCCGCTGCGTGGCCTGTGCCAGCCACGCGCTCGTACACGGAAGCGGTCTCGGCGACCATCCGCTCGACGGTGAAGCGCGCCTGCACGCGGGCCAGGCCCGCTTCACCCATCCGCCCGCGCTCTTCGGCATTTCTTAACAGACCGACGATCGCCTTCGCCATCGCCGCGTGATCGCGCGGCGGCACCAGCACGCCGTTCACGCCGTCCTCGACGATTTCCGGAATGCCGCCCGTCCGCGTCGCGACAATGGCGCGCGAGCAAGCCATCGCGTCAAGGAGAGAAGTCCCGAGCCCTTCGGTGACCGAGCTCATCGCGAACAGATCGAAGCCCTTGATGCAGCCGAGCACGTCGGTCCGGAAGCCGGGCAGCAGCACGTGCTTCTCGAGCTTGTACTCGCGCACCTGACGCTCGAGCGGCTCGCGGAGCTCGCCCTCGCCGAGAATGATGAACCGCGCGTCCGGCACCTCACGCACCACCAGGTGCGCGGCTTCGACGAGGTGACGTTGACCTTTGTGCGGCACGAGCGCCGCCACGTTGCCGACGACCGGCGCGTGATGCGGCAGCCAGAACGCCTCGTGGACGTTGACGGGCTGAGCCGCCGCGACATGCTCGATGTCGATGCCTTCATGGACCGTGACCGTCCGATCGGCGTCGACGCCGTCGGCGACGAGCATCGTCCGGATCGCCTCCGACGCCGCGATGAAGCAGTCCACCTGGCGGTACTTCCAGCGTGAGAACGAGTTGCCCTTGAGATGAAAGTCGACGCGCCGCGATGCGACGAGCGCGGGCGCGCGCCCATCCCTCTTTGTGGACGATGCCCCAAGCGAGAGCGCGAGCGACGCCATCGCGACGCCGTGCGGGTCGTGCGCGTGAATGACGTCTGGCGCCAGCCGCTTGACGACGCGCGAGAGCCGCCACGCGGCCGAGAGATCCATCTCGGTGCGCGGCGCGATGGGAATCAGCTCGAGCCCTTCGGCCGCGCGCCGCCGCAGCTCGCCGTCGGGGTGCGCGACGAGCGCCGCGCGCTGGCCGATCGCGCGCAGGCCGTTGACCGTCAGCAGGACCTGATTCTGTCCGCCGCGCCAGGTCCGGGCTGTATCGATGTGCAGGGAGAACATCGCGGTTCTGGGTTCTGAGTTCTAAGTCTTAGCTTTTGAGTGTTTTTGAAGTTCCCAGAGTTTCGCGAACTTCAGGAACACGTAATACGAGTTGAGCGCGGAGATGATCAGGCCGGGCACGCCGTCGCGGATGCCGCCGTGCGCGAGGTAGTTTCTGAGGAAGACCAGCGGCGGATGGCCGGCCAGCTGCAGCCAGCCGGCGCGGCGGCCGTCTTCCTGCATCTGGCGCGCGGCGTACGTCGTGTAGCGATCGATCGTCTCGAGATGATCGGCGATGTCGCGATACGCGAAGTGCTGGAGCTCGCCGCGCAGCATGCCCGTACCACCGCGGACCGAGACCGACTCGTGTACGTGCCGGCCGGTCCACTCGGCGGCGCGGCGATCGTACAGCCGCAGCTGAAGGTCGGGATACCAGTCCGTGGTGCGGATCCAGCGACCGAGATGCCACGTCACGCGAGGTATCTTGTAGCCCCCGTGCGTCAGGCCCGTGGGGCCGGCCGCCATCAGGGCCTGGATCTCGCGCGCCAGCTCTGGCGTGACGCGCTCGTCGGCGTCGAGGGAGAGGATCCAGTCGTGGCTGGCGATCGAGGCGGCGTGGTTTTTCTGCACGGCATAGCCGGGCCAGTCGCGCTGGATCACGCGCGCGGTGTGCCGGCGCGCGATCGCCGCGGTGTCGTCGGTGCTGCCCGAGTCGACGACGACGATCTCGTCGGCCCAGGCGACCGATTGCAGCGCGGCCTCGATATCCGCCGCTTCGTTCTTGGTGATGACCGTGACCGAGAGCTTCGGCACACGGGCAGTTTACTTTAGCTGCCCCCGGTGCTGCCCGCCGTCGTGATGCTGCCGCTGCCGCCGCCGACCGCCACTTCCTGGACGGCCTCGAAATCGACGAGCGACTTGTTGTAGTCGGCGATGGCGCGGACCTCCGCCGTCCGCGCGGTCGACAGATCGCGCTGCGCCTGGAACACGAAGAAAGTCTCGCGGATACCGGCCGCGAACTTCTTTTCTTCAGCCGCCAGCTTCTGTTCGGCGAGCTCGCGCGAGGCGGTCGCCGATTCGACGCGCTTCTGGTTGGCCTCGACCTGCCGCGCGACGCTCCGCACCTGCGAGACGACCTGCATCTCGATGTTGCGCAGCTGCGTCTGCGACTGCGCATACTGCAGCTTCGCGCGTTCGAGGTTGGCCTTCGACGTGCTGGTGCCGAGCGGATAGTTGATCTGGACGCCGAAGCTCCAGAAGGGGTACGAGCCGCGGACGACATCGCCCAGGGCGGCCGCGTAACTGCGCTGCGAGAGGATCTCCCGGGCCGCGAGTGCCGCGGGATCGAAAATGTTCACCGGCTGCAGCTGTACGCCGCCGATGCCAGAGGCCTGATAGTTGGTCTGCACGTTGATGTCCGGCAGAATCTGGTTGCGAAAGAAGCGGATATTGATGTCGCTCTCCTGTATGGTGATCCTCGCCGCGCGCAGATCCGAGCGCCGGTCGAGCGCGTTGTGGACGGCCGCCTCGGCGTCGATCTTCTGCGCCTGGAAGGGCACCGTGTCGGTCGGATCGATCTTCATCGACCAGAAGCCCGGCGTCTTCGGATCGAAGATGAGCATCCGCAGCGTGTCCTGCGCCTGTTCGATCGCCTCCTGCGCGAGAATTACCGCTTCCTCGTTGCGCGCCACCTCGACCTTCGCGTCGACGATGTCAATGGGCGCCATCGTGCCGATTTCGACGCGCCGCGTATTGTCTTTGAGCGACTGCTGCGCGAGGCCGAGCGATTCCTGCGCCGCCTTCAGGTTGTCGATTTGATAGACGAGATCCCAATACGCGTTCTTCACGTTGCGCGAGGTCTGCACGATCGCCGCGTGCAGGTTCACGTCGGAGATGTCCCGGACCTTCCTGCTGATCGCCACGGTCTGGCGGATGCCGTCGATGGAGAAATTGCGGAGCAGCGGCTGCGTGTAGTTGAAGGCCAGGTTCGCACTGATCACGGGGTTGAACGTGCTCGAGAGGTTGTTCGTCGTGGAGCGCGTGTTCCCCCAACTCGCCGTGTAGCTGCCTCCCCACGGCAACACTTCGGTCACCCCCGCGCCGCCGGAGAACTGGCCGCTGGTAATCGTCGAGGAACCGCCGGCCAGGCTGTTCGTGTTCTGCGTATTGTTCGAGTTCTTCGAAAAGGTCGACGAGAGATTCGGCAGCCAGGCCGCTCTCGCCTGCGCGACACCTTCGTCCTGAATCTGCGGATCGATCCGCTGAATCTGGATGCCCAGGTTCTGATCGAGCGCGAGCTTCACCGCTTCGTCCACCGTCAGGTGCCGGGTGGGCTGCGCGTCCTGGGGGGCCACCGCGGCCGGCATCGTGAGCTGTCCGGGTTGACCGAAAGCGGACACTGTGAACGAAAAGACCGCCGCCGCGATGACGGCAATTCGGGGACGGCACATCGACTGCTGACGCATGGCTCGCTGCTCCATTGGTAATAAGAACCTGGCGGTGTTCTGAACAGTAGACGTTGGGCGGGGCGGTTCGGTTCGACGAATCCCAAATTGTATACTCATGCGCATGACTCTGAGACTCATCCGCGCGGCAGCTATTGCAGTGGGGGTGTCGGGAGCCTTTTGCAGTTTCTGCTTACCCATGCGTGCAGAAACTGCAAAAGGCTCCCGACCCCCCTTCGAGCTCACGGTCGACAGCATCATGCGCGGGCCGAAACTCGTCGGCTACCCGCCGACCGGCTTGCGCTGGTCGGGCGATTCCTCGCGTCTGTACTTCGAATGGCGCCGGCCCGACGACGACGAAGCGTCGACGTGGGTCGTCGCGCGCGAGGGCGGCGAGCCGCGGAAGCTGTCCGACGCCGAGCGCCGCACCGCGCCGCCGCCCAACGGCGTCTGGGACGCCGCCCATCGCCGCGTGCTGTTTGCGGACGAGGGCGACATCGCGATCGTGGATTCGGTCGCCAACACGCGCCGGAACATCACGCGCACGACCGCCGATGAGTCGAACCCACGCTGGGCGCGACACGAAACGGCAGTCACCTTCACGCGCGACAACAATCTGTTTCTCGTGCCGCTCGACACGAGCGCGGCGGACAACGCGGGTGAAATCGTCCAGTTGACCGACATCGGCCCGCGCAAGCGCGACGACAAAGAGACCGACAGCCAGAAATTCATCAAGGCGGAAACAGAGACCCTCATCCAGCACACGCGCGTCGAGGCCGAGAAGAAAAAGAAGGCCGACGAGAAGAAGAAGGCGCACGCCCTGCCGAAGCTCGAGCTGCAGGATCGGCAGTCGGCGCAGGATCTGCAGCTCTCGCCGGACGGCACCCACGTCTTCGTGCTCGTGGTCGAGCGCACCGACGCGGCCAAGCGCGCCGAGGTGCCCAACTACGTCACCGGCTCCGGCTACGTCGAGCCGATCGCCGGGCGCACCATGGTCGGCGATGCGCAGGACAAGCGGCTGCTGGCGGTGATGAACCTCGACACCGGCAAGACCGTGTGGGCCGACGGCACCTTCGCCGGGGAGAAGCGCGAGATCCGCTGGGGCACGGCCATCGTGTCCGACGACGGCGCGACGGTGGTCGCGAGCGCGCGCGCGACGGACAACAAAGATCGATGGCTCGTCGCGCTCGATCCCGAATCAGGCAAAACGCGCGTCGTCGACGCGCTGCACGACGAGGCGTGGATCCGCGAGGTGGGCGGATTCGGCCCGTCCGAATCGTCGTTCGGCTGGATGCCGGATCAGCACCATCTGTGGTTTCTCTCCGAGCGCGACGGCTGGATGCATCTGTATACGATCGACGCGGCCGCGCCCGACGGCGCGGCGCGGCCGCTCACGCAAGGGAAGTGGGAAATCGAATCAGCGGCGCTGGCACAGGACAAGAAGCATTTCTACCTGACGACGAGCGAAGTGCATCCAGGCGAGCGGCATGTGTACGTGATGGCGCTGGACGGCGGCGCGCGCACGAAGTTGACGTCGATGACCGGCGGCAACGCGGGCGTGGTGTCGCCAGACGACAGTACGATCGGGCTCGTCTTTTCCTACAGCAACACGCCGCCCGAGGTGTACGTGATGCCGAACACGGCGGGCGCGCCCGCGCGGCAGGTGACGACCACGCCGACCGAGGAGTGGCGATCGTTCAAGTGGGCGGATCCACGGCTCCTCACGTTCAAGGCGCGCGACGGCGCCGAGGTGTTCGCGCGGCTCTTCACGCCGGAGATGATGGGCGCGCACCGCGATCCGGCGGCGCCGGGCGTCGTCTTCGTGCACGGCGCCGGCTACGTGCAGAACGCGCACAAGTACTGGGCGAGCACGTACTTCCGCGAGTACATGTTTCACAATCTGCTCGCCGCGAAAGGCTACGTCGTGCTCGACGTGGACTACCGCGCGAGCGCCGGGTATGGACGCGAGTGGCGGACGGCGATCTACCGGCACATGGGCGGCACGGATCTCGACGACATCGTGGACGGCGCGAAGTATCTTGTCGAGGCGCAGAAGGTGAACGCCAAGCACATCGGCGTCTACGGCGGCAGCTACGGCGGGTTCATCACGCTGATGGCGCTCTTCACGTCGCCCGATACGTTCGCGGCCGGTGCGGCGCTGCGGCCGGTGACCGACTGGTCGCACTACAATCACGGCTACACGTCGAACATCCTGAACGAGCCGCAGACCGATCCGGAGGCGTATCGTAAGAGCTCGCCGATCTATTTCGCCGAAGGCCTCAAGAGCGCGCTGCTCATCTGCCACGGCATGGTCGACACCAACGTGTTCTTCCAGGACACCGTCCGCCTCGTGCAGCGGCTGATCGAGCTGCGCAAGGAGAACTGGCAGGTCGCGATGTTCCCGGTGGAGAACCATGGGTTCGAGGAAGAAGCCAGCTGGGCCGACGAGTACAAGCGGATCCTCAAGCTGTTCGAGGACAATCTGAAGGATCGGCGGCGCACCTCATGACTCGCGACGAACTGCTCGATCTCTTCCGCCGCTCGGGCGCGCTCCTCGAGGGGCATTTTCGCCTGACGTCGGGTCTGCACAGCCCTGGCTACCTCCAATGCGCGCTGGTGCTGCAGCAGCCCGAGCACGCGGAGAGGCTCGGCCGCGCGATCGCGGCGGCCGCCGCGCCGCTGCGCGCGACGGTGGTCCTCTCGCCCGCGCTCGGCGGCGTCGTCATCGGGCACGAAGTCGGCCGTGCGCTCGGCGTCCGGGCGATCTTCGCCGAGCGGCAGGACGGCGCGCTCATGCTGCGACGCGGTTTCACGTTGAGCGAGAACGATCGCGTGCTCGTCGTCGAGGACGTGCTGACGACCGGCGGGTCGACGCGCGAAACGATGCAGGTGGCGAGAGCGTCGGGCGCGCAGGTGGCGGGCGCGGCGTCGATTGTGGATCGAAGCCCTTCGGCAGGCGAGGGGCAGGCTGGCCACCTCGGCGTGCCGTTCCACGCGCTCCTGGCCATCTCGCTGCCGACGTACGAACCCGACGCGTGCCCGCTGTGCGCACAGGGGCTGCCGGTGGTGAAGCCCGGGTCACGGCCCCTGCTCGTTTGATACGAGTCGATGCCGACCTTCAA
Source organism: Acidobacteriota bacterium (assembly GCA_017883165.1). Taxonomy (GTDB): domain Bacteria; phylum Acidobacteriota; class Vicinamibacteria; order Vicinamibacterales; family CAVVIG01; genus JADGOC01. Next base: position 20,179 of record JADGOC010000035.1, on the reverse strand, counting down.
GATCACCCTGGCCTACGACGGTACCGGCTTTGTCGGCTGGCAGCGTCAGGCTGCCGGCGTGTCCGTGCAAGGTCTCCTCGAAGACGCGCTGCGCGAGCTCGACGAGCGGGACGTGGCGGTGGCCGGGGCCGGGCGCACCGACGCCGGCGTCCACGCGCTCGGGCAGGTCGCGAGCTTTTCGCTCGCGCGCGTGATCGCGCCGCACGCGCTGGTGCGGGCGCTGAACGCGCGGCTGCCGGATCAAGTCCGCGCGCTGTCGGCGGTCGAAGTGCCGGCCGGTTTCCACGCGCGCTTCGGCGCGCGCACCAAAAGGTATCGCTATCGCGTGTGGAACGCCGAACGGCTCAACCCGTTCGAGCGGCAGTACGCGTGGCACGTGATGGGTGGGCTCGACGTCGATCAGATGGACGCGGCCGCGCGCCTGGTCGAAGGGCGCCACGATTTCGCCGCGTTTCAGGCATCCGGCGGCGCGAGGCGCACGACCGAGCGCGAAGTGCACTCGTCGCGCGTCACCGGAGGCGGAGCGCTCGTTCTGTACGAGATCTCCGGAAACGGTTTTCTCCGCCACATGGTGCGCGCCATCGTCGGCACGCTGGTGGAGATCGGCCGCGGGCGTCACGGCGCCGACTGGATGCGAGAGGTGATCGCGTCGCGCGACCGCTCGCACGCCGGGCCGACGGCGCCCGCCGAGGGGCTCTTTCTCGTCGGCGTCGACTACGACGCGCCCGCGCCCGACGCCGTGTTGTAGAATCGAAGTAGAAGAGGACGCCGAATGTCGCTAGAGCAGCTTCTGGCCTGGATTCCGCCAGGATCGCCCGACGAAACGCTGGCGCGACAGGTCAATTTCGAGCAACTCCCGGCGCACGTGGCCATCATCATGGACGGCAACGGCCGATGGGCGGCGCAGCGCCATCTGCCGCGCGTCGAAGGGCACCGCGCCGGCATCGAGTCGGTGCGCGACGTGGTGGAATCGTCCGCGCGTCTGGGCATCGACGTCCTGACGCTGTACGCGTTCTCGATCGAGAACTGGAAGCGGCCGCGCGCCGAAGTCAGCATGCTGATGACGCTGCTGAAGCGGTATCTGCGCCTCGAGCTCAGCACGCTCCTCAAGCACAACATCCGCTTTCACGTCATCGGCCGCAAGGACGAACTGTCACCCGACGTGCTGAACGAGCTCGAGATCGGCATCCGGCAGACCGAGCACAACAGCGGGATGCTGTTCAATATCGCGCTGAACTACGGCGGCCGCGCGGAGATCGTCGAGGCGGCGCGGCGCGCGATCGCGTCCGGGATTCCCGCCGACGAGCTCGACGAGCGGCGCTTCGGCGACTTGCTCTACACCGCGGGCCAGCCCGACCCGGATCTCCTGATTCGTACGAGCGGCGAGATGCGCGTCAGCAACTTCCTGCTCTGGCAGATCGCGTACTCGGAGATCTGGGTGACCGAAACGCTGTGGCCCGATTTCCGCCGCCGCCACCTACTCGAAGCCGTTCTCGCCTATCAGAAGCGCGATCGCCGGTACGGCGGCATCAAGCCGTCGCCGGTCGCCCTCGGCGCGAAGTGACGCGCGTCCTGAGCGGCGCCGCTCTCATTGCCTTCGCCATCGCGGTCGTCTGGTTCGCGCCGCCGGAGGTATTCCTGGGCGTTGCGTTCGTGCTGACGATCGTGGCCTCGCACGAGCTCATCGAGCTCGCCCGCGCCGGCGGTTTGAACGTCCCGAGTCTTCCATCGCAGCTCGCCGCCGTGCTAACGCTCGCCGCCACTTCCATGTCGGCGCCGACCTGGGCGCTCACCGTCACGCTGCTCGCGGCGTTTCTGGCCATGGCGTTCGTGACGCTCGGCTCCTGGCGTGGCGGGCCCGACGCGCTTGCGACCGTGTCGGCGTCGATGCTGCCGTCGATGTATCTCGCGCTGCCAATCGCCGCGCTCGTGGCCATTCGCGTCCACGGCGGAGCGGGGTCGCTGTCCCTCCTGATGCTCACGGTGATTGTCAGCGACTCGGCGCAGTACTACAGCGGCCGCGCCTTCGGCCACCGGCTGCTCGCGCCCGCCATTAGCCCCAAGAAAACGGTGGAAGGGGCGACCGGCGGCTTCGTGTTCGGCGCGCTGACGCTCGCCGTGGCCGGCCACTGGTGGCTGCCAGGCGTGCCCGTCAGCGCCCGCGCCGCGCTCGGCCTGGCGATTGTCGCGCTCGGGATTGCCGGCGACCTGTTCGAATCGATGCTCAAGCGCAGCGCCGGCGTGAAGGACAGCTCGTCGCTCATCCCAGGCCACGGCGGCATCCTCGATCGGATCGACGCGCTGCTGTTTGCGGCGCCGGTCTATTACATCGTCCTGAATTATCTGTGAAACGCATCGCCATCCTCGGGTCCACCGGTTCGATCGGCCAGAGCGCGCTCGCCGTCGTCGACGCGTACCCTGACCGGCTGCAGGTGGTCGGCCTCGCCGCCGGCGAAAACGCCGACCTGCTCGCGGCGCAGCTCGCGCGCTACCGGCCGCGGATCGCCGCGATGGCGTCCGGCGCGGCGCTCGATCGCCTGAAGCAGAACGGCGCGCCGGGCGTCGTCGTCGCCGCGACGGGACGCGAAGGGCTCGCCGCCGTCGCGTCGCACCCCGACGCCGACCTCGTGCTGTGCGCCTCGTCGGGCACCGACGGCCTCGAAGCGGTGCTCGCGGCGATCGAGCACGGGAAAACCGTCGCGCTCGCCAACAAAGAGGTGCTGGTGGTGGCGGGCGGCATCGTCATGGAAGCGGCGCGGCGCCGCGGCGTGGCGATCCTGCCGGTCGACAGCGAGCACAACGCGATTCATCAGTGCCTGCACGCGCGTCCGGCGGCGGAGCTGAAGCGGATCATTCTCACGGCGTCGGGCGGACCGTTTCGGGGCCGATCCGCGTCTGAATTGGAACACGCATCGCCGGAAGCGGCCCTGAAGCATCCGACGTGGCGGATGGGGCGCAAGATCACGATCGACTCGGCGACGCTGATGAACAAGGGCCTCGAGGTGATCGAGGCGCACTGGCTCTTCGGGGCGCGTGCCGACCAGATCGACGTCGTCATCCATCCGCAATCGGTCGTGCACTCGATGATCGAGCTCGTGGACGGATCGATTATCGCGCAGCTCGGCGCGACCGACATGCGGCTGCCGATTCAATATGCGTTCTCCTACCCGGAGCGCTGGCCGGCCGCGTTGCCGTCGCTCGATCTCACACGTGCCGGTGCGCTCACCTTCGACGCGCCGGACACCGACGCCTTTCCGTGCCTGCGGCTCGCGTATCGCGCGCTCGACGCCGAACGGAGCCTGCCGGTCGTGCTCAACGCGGCGAACGAAGTGGCGGTCGCGCGCTTTCTCGAAGGGCGCCTCGGTTTCACCTCGATCGCCCTGGTAATCGAGCGCACGATGGACGCGCACGTCCCGGCCGAGGTGGCGACGCTGGCCGAAGTCCGCTCGGTGGACGCATGGGCGCGCGACTATGCTCTCGAGGCGGCGCGCGGGGTAGAATTGAAGGTCTGAGGATTCAGTATTGAACACAGTGATCACTGTCGTGTCGTTCGCGTTCGTGCTCGGCGTGCTCGTCTTCGTGCACGAGCTCGGGCACTTTCTGGCGGCCAAGCGCGTCGGCATCCGCGTCTTGAAGTTCCAGCTCGGCTTCAACCCGACGATTCTGAGCTTCCGCCACGGCGACACCGAGTACGGGATCGGCGCGGTGCCACTCGGCGGCTACGTGAAGATGGCCGGCGAGAACCCCGACGAAGAGCGCACCGGGAGCGGCGACGAATTCCTGTCGAAGAGCAAGTGGGAGCGGTTTCAGGTGTTGATCATGGGACCGACCATGAACCTGCTCCTGGCCGTCGTCCTGACGGCAATCGTGCTCTTCCAGGGCGCCGACGTTCCGGTCTTCGACGACCAGCCGCCGGTCGTCGGCGTCGTCGCCGAGGGATCGCCGGCGGCGAAGAGCGACATTCAGCCGGGCGATCGCATCGTGTCGATCGCCGGTCATCCGATCGACACGTGGGAGCAGCTCTTCATCGCGGTCGAATCGCGATCCAACCGTGAAGTGCCGATCGGGCTGCTGCGCAACGGCCTCGAGCTGACGCGCCTGGTGACGCCGCTGCCGCAGCCCGGAAACAGCCGCTTCGAGATCGGCGACATCGGCGTGCTGCCCAACGTGCACCCGCACGTCAAGACGGTGAACGCCGAAGACCCGGCCGGCCGCGCCGGCATCAAGCCCGGCGACGTGGTCGTCGCCGTGGACGGGCATCCGATCACGTTCTCGTGGCAATTGCGGGACGAGATCAGCAAGCATCCCGGACGGCTGATGACGATGTCGATCGTGCGGGGCGGTGCGCCGCAGACGATTCAGGTGCTGCCCGACAAGCATGGCGACATCGGATGGCTCGGCATTCTGCCCGTCGACGAAACCAAGAGCATCAAGCCGGGTCCGATCGAAGCCGTGACGATGAGCGTGCAGAAGAACGCGCAGTTCGCGGGAATGATCCTGCAGACGGTATGGGGGCTCATCACGTTCGAAACCTCCCCCAAACAATTGATGGGGCCGGTCGCGATCGCGCAGCTCTCCGGCGAATCGGCTCAGCTCGGGTGGATTCCGCTGATGATGCTGATGGCGTCGATCAGTCTCAACCTCGGCCTGCTCAACCTCATGCCGGTGCCGGTGCTCGACGGCGGGCACATCTTCATCATGGCGATCGAGGGGCTGGTGCGCCGCGACTTCAGCGTCCGCGTGAAAGAGAAGATGCTCCTGGCCGGCTTCGTCGTGCTGATGATGCTGATGGTCACCGTGATCTACAACGATCTCGCGCGTATCAGCTGGATCGGCCGGCTGATGCCTTGGAGATAGCGATGTCGCGCATCGCGCCATGCGCCGCCGCGATGGTTCGGTCGACGTCTTTTACCGTGTGCGCGGCTGAAAGGAACCAGGCTTCGAACTGCGACGGCGGCGGATAGATGCCGCGCGCGATCATCCCCCTGAAGAACCTCGCGTAGTGGTCGGCGTTCGCGCTCGTCGCCGATCGGTAGTCGTGCACCGGGCGATCGGTGAAGAACGGCGTGAGGAGCGATCCGAACGCGTTGACCTGCACGGCGACCCCAGCCTCGCGGGCGGCGCCCGCGAGGCCGGCGGCGAGTCGCGAGCCGAGCGCGGCCAGGTGCCGATAGAGCCGCGGCGTCAGGTGATCCAGGCACCAGATGCCCGCCGTCATCGCGAGTGGATTCCCCGAGAGCGTGCCGGCCTGATAGACGGGGCCGTCCGGCGCCAGGAGCGCCATGAGATCGGCGCGGCCGCCATACGCGCCGACCGGCAGCCCGCCGCCGATGATCTTGCCGAGGCAGGTGAGGTCGGGCCGGACGTCCGCCACCGCCTGCGCGCCGCCCGGCGCGGCGCGGAAGCCCGAGATCACTTCGTCGAAGATCAGCACCGTCCCGTGCGCCGACGTGATCTCGCGCAGCGCGCGGAGGAATCCGTCGGCCGGCGGCACGAGCCCCATGTTGCCGGCGATCGGCTCGACGATGAGCGCCGCGATCTGGTCCCGGTGGGCGTCGAACACGCGATGGACCGACTCGAGGTCGTTGTAGCTCGCGACGAGCGTGTCGCCCGCGGCGCCGCGCGTGACGCCGGGGCTCGTCGGAACGCCGAGCGTCAGCGCCGCCGACCCGGCCTGGACGAGAAACGAGTCGGCGTGGCCGTGATAGCAGCCCGCGAACTTGATGATGCGCTCGCGGCCCGTCGCGGCGCGCGCGACTCGCACGGCGCTCATCGTCGCCTCGGTGCCCGAGTTGACGAAGCGCACGCGCTCGAGCGACGGCATCAGGCGGCGGACGCGTTCGCCGAGCTCGACTTCGAGCGGCGAGGGCGCGCCGAAGCTCGTGCCGGCTTTCGCGGCGCGGCCGATCGCACCCACCAGCCCTGGCGGCGCGTGGCCGTGGATGAGCGGCCCCCACGACATCACGTAGTCGATGAACGTGTTGCCGTCGACGTCTTCGAGCCTTGCGCCGTACGCGCGGCGAATAAATAACGGCGAGCCGCCGACCGCAGTGAACGCGCGGACGGGGCTGTCGACGCCGCCGGGCAGGATGCGGACGGCGCGGGCGAACAGTTTGCGGGAGGCGGTGACTCGCATCAGGCGATCGCGCGGGCGGCGTCTCGCGCGTAGTAGGTGATGATGATGTCGGCCCCTGCGCGGTGAATGGCCGTCAGGCATTCCATCATCGCGCGTGGCTCGTCGAGCCAGCCGTTCCTCGCCGCCGCTTTGATCATCGCGTATTCGCCGCTCACCTGATACGCGGCGGTCGGATAGCCGAACGCGTCCTTCACGCGCGTGATGACGTCGAGATAGGGGAGCGCGGGCTTCACCATGACGATGTCGGCGCCCTCGTCGATGTCCTGTTCGACTTCGCGCAGCGCCTCGCGCGCGTTCGCCGGATCCATCTGATGCGACCGGCGATCGCCGAACTTCGGCGTCGACTGGGCGGCATCCCGGAACGGCCCGTAGAACACCGAGTAGTACTTCGCCGCGTACGACATGATCGCGACCTTCTCGAAGCCGCGCTCGTCGAGCGCGCCCCGGATCGCCGCCACGCGGCCGTCCATCATGTCCGACGGCGCCACGATGTCGGCGCCCGCGGCGGCGTGCGAGACGGCGGCGCGCACGAGCTGCTCGACCGTCGGGTCGTTCACAATCTCGTTGTCGATCACGATGCCGCAGTGGCCGTGATCGGTGTACTCGCACAGGCACACGTCGGTCACGACGAGCACGTCCGGCGTCTCGCGCTTGATCGCCCGGATGGCCGACTGCACCGGCGCTTCGGGATCGTAGGCCGCGCTGCCGATGTCATCTTTTCGATCGGGCAGCCCGAAGAGCAGCACGCTCTTGACGCCGTCGCCCCGAGCCGCCGCGGTTTCCTTCACGGCTTCATCGACCGACAGCTGGTACACACCGGGCATCGACGAAACCTCGCGCCGCACGCCTTCGCCTTCGCACACAAAGAGCGGCAGGATGAACATATCGGGCGTCAGGCGCGTCTCGCGCACCATCGCGCGAATGGTCTCCGACTGGCGCAGCCGCCGCATCCGCCGCGTCAACGTGAGCGCCGTGCGCGTGTGGGTATCGGTGGAACTCATGGGCTACACACCTGCTTCCTGTTGCTGCTCGAAGTAGCTGACGATGGCGTCAACCAGCGCCGGCACGGTGTAGATCGCCGGCATCACCGTCGTGTGAATATCGCATTGCGCCGCCGCTTCGGCGGTCACCGGGCCGATCGAGGCGACGATCGTCGTTCGCAGCAGGTCGGCCGCCGGCTCGGCGCCGAGCAGGCGCACGAAATTGCGGACCGCGGACGCGCTCGTGAACGTCACGACCTCGATGCGCCGCTCGAGGAGCATCCGGTAGATGTCGGGTTCGCCATCCCGATCCGGCTCGGCGACGACGGTCCGGTACGCGATCACTTCCGTCACCTCGGCGCCCTGTTTGCGGAGCTCTTCGGCGAGCACCTCGCGCCCGATGTCGGCGCGCGGCAGCAGCACTTTCAACCCTCGGACGCCGCCGCGCTCGGCGATGGCGTGCAGCACGGCCTCCGCGCGGTACTCGGACGGCGTCAGCTCGACTTTGAGGCCGAGGCGCGTCAGCCGCTCGGCGGCGGCCGGACCGACGACGCCCAGCTTCACGCCGGCGAGCGCGCGAACATCCTGCGGCGTCGCGAGGAGCCGCTCCACGAACGCGTCGACGGCGTTCGCGCTCGAGAAGATGATCCAGTCGTAGGCCGCGGCGCGGGCGCACGCCTCGTCGAGCGGGCCGTAATCGTCGGGCGGCGCGATGCGGATCATCGGCGCCTCGATGGCCTGCGCGCCCATCGTCTCGAGACGTTCGACGAGCTCGGCGGCCTGCTCGCGCGGCCGCGTGACGAGAATGCGCTTGCCAAACAGCGGACGCGCGTCGAACCAGCGCAGGTGCTCGCGGAGCGCCGCGACGCGGCCGACGACGAGAATCGCCGGGCGGCGATCGGATGATGCGCCGGCGGCCCGCGCCAGCTCGTCGAGTGTGCCGACGATCGTTTCCTGCGTCGGCAGCGTGCCCTCGTACACCAGCGCCGCCGCGTCCTGCGGCGATCGGCCGTGCTCGACGAGCGCGCGCAGAATGTTCCCCAGCTCGCCGGCGCCGGTGTAGCAGACGATCGTGCCGTCCAGCTTCGCGAGGCTCGCCCAATCCACCGACGCGCGCGTCTTGCCGTCGTCTTCGTGCCCGCGCACGAAGGTCAGCGTGTCGCCGCCGCCGGGATACGTGATCGGAATGCCCGCGTAGCTCGGCGTGCCGATGCCGGCCGGGATGCCCGGCACGACTTCGAATCGCACGCCCTGTTCGTGCAGGAACAGCGCCTCTGAGCCGCCGCGATCGAACACGAACGGGTCGCCCCACTTGAGGCGCGCGACCGTCTTGCCTTCGCGCGCTTTCTCGGCGAGCAGATAACAGATCGCCTCCTGTTCGAGCGGCTGCGGCGCCGCGACGCCGACGTCGATTTTTTCCGCGTCCGGCCGCGCGTATCTCAGCAGCCGCGGATGCACGAGGTGGTCGTACAGCACCACGTCCGCCTCGCCGAGGCACTGCATGCCGCGGACGGTGATGAGACCCGGATCGCCCGGCCCGGCGCCGATGAGATACACGACAGCCACTACGGATGTAATCCTTCCACCGCGCCCAACGCGCGCTGCGCCTCGGCGAGAATGTCGCCGGCGCCTTCGGCCAGCAGATCCGCTGCGACGCGGGCGCCGAGCGCGGCCGCGTCGCTCCGCGCGCCTCGCCGGTGCGCCCGCACGGCGCGGCTGCCGTCGAGCGAGACGACGACGGCGACCAGTTCGAGCGCGTCGCCATTCACCTGTCTCGCGCTCGCGGGATTCGCCGACCTCACCCAGGACGCCAGCGCGCCAATCGGCGTCTGGCATCCGCCGCCGAGCGCGGTGACAACCGCGCGCTCCGCCTCGAGGGCGGCGCCGGCTGCCGCGTCGTCCACGCTCGAGACCGCCTGCCGCACCGCCTCGTCGCCCTCCCGAATCTCGATGGCGACGATGCCCTGGCCCGGCGCGGGCACGCAGGCATCCACCGGCAGCCTCGCCGAGATCCGCGAGGCGAAACCGAGCCGCGTGAGGCCGGCCGCCGCCAGCACGATCGCATCGTACTCGCCCGCGTCGAGTTTGCGAAGGCGCGTGTCGAGATTTCCGCGGATCGGCACGAACCGCGCGCCTGGGAAAATCCGCGTGAGCTGCGCGATGCGGCGCACGCTGCTCGTCCCGATCGTGGGTGTCTGGCCGAGCTCGGCGACGAGATCGTCGACCGTCAGCGGCGCGGGCGACGAGGGCAGCACCACCGCGTCGAGCGGATCCTCGCGCGGCAGGACGCCGGCGATCGCGAGGCCCGCCGGCAGCACCGCCGGCATGTCCTTGCTGCTGTGCACGGCGAGGTCGATGTCGCCGCGCAGCAACGCGTCCTCGATTTCCTTGACGAACAGCCGCTTGCCGCCGATCTCCGACAGCGGCGCCTCCTGCAGGCGGTCGCCGGAGGTACGGATCACGACAATCCGGCACGCGGGTCCGCCCGCTTCGGCAATGCGCGCGGCCACGGTGTTGGCCTGCCACAGCGCAAGCTGGCTGCCTCGTGTGCCGAGCCGAAGTTCGCGCACGTTAGGCATGCCTCTCCCTGGCGCTCTTCCACAGGTCCGCGATGCCGAGCGAGCCGCCGATCCACGAGAGGCGCGCGTCGAAGGGAATCGGCGCGTCGAGCTCGACGGTGGCCGGATGCAGCCGCGCGGCGTCACGCCGCTGAAAGTAGACGGTGATCGCGATGCGCGGCCCGGCCGCGAACGCGCTGCTGCGGCTGCCCCAGTGCACCAGGTGCGTCGACCAGCCGAGCACCGAGCCCGCGGCGGCCGGCAGCGCCCTGATGTCCTGCAGCCTGAAGCGTTCCGGCCGGACACGGCGATCCGGCGAATAGTAATCCGGATCGCCCGGCGCGGGCACGGCGTACACACACGAATCGATCGTGCTGACGTCGGTCAGCGGAATCCACACGTTGATGATCGAGGGTGTGTCTCGCGCGACGACACGCGGGTCGGGGCCGAGCGTATCCCTGTGCGGCGCGACCGTCGTCCATTGACGATACGCCGGGTCGCCGGCAGGCACGACGTAGGTCCAGAGGCCCTGCAGGACCATCAGGTAGCGCTCACCGAGGAGCGGCGCGAAGAGCGCCTCGAGCCCGTGGAAGGCCTGATAGAACTCGTCGTAGACGCAGGTGAATCCGGACGGCAACCCCGCCGCGACGACCCGTTCCGCGCCGACCCGCAGCGCGGCAAGACGCGCCGGCGGGATGACCGACGGCGCGTGGAAATAACCCTCGTCGACGATCTGCCGCGCGGCGCGCGGCGCCACCGCCGCATCGACGCGCAGCGGATCAATTCCCACCGACAGCGGCCGCTCCGTGATCGTCAGCTGCGGGTTGAGGCTGCGCCAGAATGCGGGATCGCGCACCTGGCCGGCATGCGCGCGCAGAAAGCGTTCCGAGCGGACGTGCGCGAAGCCGGCGTCGATTTGATCCTGATTCACGAGGTGGCTCGATCGCTCACGTCGCGCCTACCGCGGCCGGTTCTGGGGGCGCCTGAAGGGCTCGACGCGGCCGGCGCCGCGTTCGCGCTCGGCGTCTGCTTCGACCTGCTGCTCGGCGGCCTGCTGCGCCTCGAGGCCGAACAGCCGCGTGATGGCCTCGGAGTACGCGCCGACGGTGTCCGAGTCGCCGAGCGCCTTCAGCTGTTCGGTCGGCGTCAAGAGCAGCTTCTCGACGATGAGATGCGTGATCTCGTCGACGCGCGCCCGCGCCTCCGGCGGCAACGACGCCACCTTGAAGTCGAGCCGCTCGAGCTCGGAGCGCCGAATCGCCTCGAACCGCTGCCGCAGGGCGACGACGGTGGGGATCGCGCCGCGCGAGCGGAACCAGGCGCCGAATCGCTCGACCTCTTCGCCGACGATCGCTTCCGCGCGCGACACCTCGCCGGACCGCCGCGCCAGGTTGTCCCGCACGGTCGCCTGCAGGTCGTCGATGTTGTAGAGGAACACCTGCTCGATCTCGCCGGCTGACGCCTCCACGTCGCGCGGCAGCGCGATGTCGATCACGAACAAGGGTCGGTTGCGCCGGGGCCGCATCACGGCGTCGATGTGCGCCTTGGTGAGGATGGGCGCCACTGCGCCGGTCGCTGTGATCACGATGTCGCTCGCGCCGAGCACGGTGTCCATCTCGTCCCACGGCGCCGCGCTGCCGCCGATCGCCTCCGCCGTCCGCGCCGCATGCGCCATCGTCCGGCTGATGATGGTGACCTGGCGGACGCCCTGCGATTTCATGTGGCGCGCGGTGAGCTTGCCCATCTCGCCGGCGCCGATGACGAGGACGTTGCGTCCCTTCAGATCGCCGAAGATTTTCTTCGCGAGCGCCACGGCGGCGTAGCTCACCGACACGGCGCCGGAGGCCAGCGCTGTTTCGGTGCGCACGCGTTTACCGGTTCCAAGCGACGCGTGGAACAGCCGGTTGAGCAGCGGGCCGACCACCTGCTGCTCGGACGCGATCTGGTGCGCCTCCTTCACCTGTCCGAGAATCTGCGGCTCGCCGACCACGAGCGAATCGAGGCCGGCGGCGACGCGGAAGAGGTGACGGGCGACGTCGAGGTCGGCCGCGTCGTAGAGGTGCGGGACGAGATCCTCGTGGCCCACGCCGTGGAACTGGCTGATGAAGCTCACGAGATCCGCGCGCGCGGCGCCGACGTCCTCGCACACCGCGTACATCTCGGCGCGGTTGCAGGTCGAGAGCACCACCGCTTCGAGCGCCACGCCGCGTCCGGCGAGCTCCTGCAGCGCGCGCTCGATGCCGCCGGTCTGGAAATCCACGCGCTCGCGCAGCTCGACCGGCGCGGTGCGGTGATTGATTCCGACGAGCAGCAGGCGCATGTCAGAAGTTGTGACTCTTGGTCAGGAAATAGCTGATCGGCACGAAATTGAGCAGCACGATCGCGAAGCCGAGCGCCGAAAGGTACGCCGCGCGCCGTCCGCCCCAGCCGATCCGCCGCGCCGCGAACAGCTCGAAGGAGTAGACCGCCCAGCAGACGAGCGCGACGAAAATCTTCGGATCCTGCAGCGACATCGCCTGCACGCGCGGATCGCTCCCGGCGTAGCCGCGCGCCTGGGTGGCCCACACCGCGCCGACGATCATGCCGAGCGTCAGGAAGATCCAGCCGATCGCGATGGCGCGCTGGTTCATGCGATCGAGCACCTGCAGCGACGGCAGCCGCGCGTAGAAGAAGCCGAGGTGCTTGGCCTTGATTTCCTTGAACAGCAGCACGTAGGTGATCCCGATCACGCAGGCGAGCGCGAAGCTCGCGTACGCAAAGAGCAGCGACGAGACGTGCACGCCGAAAAGCGGCCCCTGCAGAACCGGCGACGCCACTTCGGCGCTCGGCCGGAATGCCGGGATCGCCTGGAGCGCGACGAGCAGCGGCAGGATGAAGACGCCCATCGCCCGTTCGTCGGTGGTCATCTCGGTGTAGAGATACGCGAGCGCCAGCAGCCACACGAAGGTCGAGATCGCGGACGTGGCTCCCGCGATCGGCACGTGCCCCGCGCCCATCGTCTGCATGCCGATGACGAAGGTGTGGGTGAGCGCGGCGGCGACCAGGAGCGTCGTGGCGGCGCGGCCGACCGCCGCGTCGCGTGCGGAGAAGTGCCACACGTAGGCGACGAGCGCGACCGAGTAGAGCGCGAGCGGCACGTAATTCAACGTTTCACGTTCCCTAATGGCTCGTCGGGGCGAAATACCCCTGTTTCGTCCGTGCGTTCATGCTCGGCCGGTTCACGCGCACGACGATCCGGCGCCAGGCGCCGTCGCGGCGCGGATTGCGCGACGTGTAGCCGATCGTGTACTGGCTCGACAGCTCGTCGGAAATCTGCCCGTAAATGCCCGACAGCTCCGACACCTGAATCGGAAAGAACGCGCGCCCTCCCGTTTCCTGTGCGAGCTGCTTCAGCACGAACTCGGCCTCCTTGAACCCCTTGGTGCCGGTCTCCGGCCCTTCCTGCGCGCGCAGGCCGATCGTGTAAATCGCCGTTTCGGAACGCTTCGCGAGATCGAGCACCTCTTCGAACGGCAGGAGGCTCGACGTGTCCTCGCCGTCCGAGAGGAGCACGAGCGCCTGGCGACGGATCTCCTCGGTGTTCTTTGCGACGACCTTCTTGAGATCCTTCAGCGCAATGTACACGGCGTTGTAGAGCGAGGTGGATCCGCCTGCTGACGTCTTCCGGATCGCCTGCTCGAGCTCGCCGGCGTGGTTGGTGAAGTTCTGCAGCACGGCGACGCGGCTGTCGAAGTCGATGACCTCGGCGAGGTCCTGCGGGCGCAGCCGCTTGGCGAAGCCCACGGCGGCGTCCTGCGCCGTCTGCAGCTTGTTTTCCATGCTCGCGCTCGTGTCGAGCAGGATCGACAGCGCAATCGGCAGGTTCGTCTTGTTGAAGAAGGTCACGTCCTGTTTGATGCCGTCTTCGAAGACGTTGAAATCGTCCTGCAGCAAGTCGGTGGCGTAATGGTTCGCGGCGTCGACGACCGTGACGTTGAGCGAGACCAACTCGACGCCGGCGCGAAAGGCGGGCTGCTGGCGTCCGGGCGGCGGCGGCGTCGGCTGCTGCGGCGGAGCCTGACCGGACGCGACGAGCCCAATCGACGCCCCAACCGACACAATGACCGCTGCCGTCAGCACGAGAGCGCGCGTCACGGTTTTCCCTGTGGCCGCTCTCTGACCTGCGTGCCGCGCGCCGTCATGCCCGGCCGGGCCGCGGCGACCGTGACGCGCTCGGGCGGAATCAGCGACTGCGGACGCGAGTAGGTGACGCGATACTGATGCGTCAGCTCGTCGGCGAGCTCTTTCAACTTCGGCTGGAGCGACATGCTCGAGAGCACGTTGTCGCGGCGCCCGCCGGTTTCGCTCGTGCCCCGATCGAGCACGACGCCGCGATCACGCGCCGCGTCGCTCACGCCTTCCCGGAGCGAGCCGACGACGATGGCGTGGAAGGCGGCGCCGGAATCCTTCAGCGGCGCGAGCACGAGATCGTAGTAGCGGTCGCTCAGCTCGGGCCCTTCCGTGGCGATCGCGACGATCACCGGCCGCCGGGCGTCACGCTTCTTGAGCGCCTTGGACGCATCGATGATGCCCTCGAGCAGCAGCGAACCGCTTTGCGACTGGGAGAAAATCCGATCGATGCCTTTGAGCAGCTGCGCACGGCTGAACGTGAAATCGGTCAACGTCGTCGGCCGGTCGGCGAGCGCGATAATCGCCAGCTCGTTCCTGCCGCTGGCGTCGGACGGGGCGCCCATGGTGGTCACGAACTCCTGGAGCGCGTTGCGGATGTCGATGATGTAGGGACGCGCCGCCTGGCTGTTGTCGACGAGCAGCACGATCTGCATCGGATCGGTGGCGGGCGCGACGCGCAGCACTTCGCGCACGACGTTGTCTTCGCGGATGATGAAGTCGGCCGGTCCCAGGTTGGGCACCGGCGCGCCGGCCTCGTTCAGCACGCTGACGTACATCGATCGCGGATTGGATTGCGCGCCGAGTGGCGAGAGTGACAGCGCGACGAGCGCGGCCGCTGTCATCGCAGTCGCCCAGAGGCGACGATCGAACATGATCTGAGTATAGGTCCCGGTTTTCGACAGCGTCAAGCAACCAAATCCCAAAACTGGTTTGAAATCTGTGGGTTGCGGCAAACCTCCGGCGACGGGGGCGCGCGTGGCCGGTTTCTTGACACCCCTCAGGTCGCATGTTATAAACCAACGGCTTTTCTCACGTCGCGCTTGTTCTCGCGCGCCGCGCGTCACCAATGCTTTCAGACTACATTCCCATCGCTATTTTCGTCGTCGTGGCGACCGGTTTCGCTGTGTTCACGCTCGTCTTCGCGAGTCTGTTGCACTCGGAGAAGTACAACAAAGTGAAGCTCGAGCCCTATGAATGCGGGATCGAGCCGATCACCGACGCGCGTGATCGCTACAGCATCCGGTACTACCTGGTCGCGATGCTGTTCGTCATCTTCGATGTGGAAACGGTCTTCATGTTTCCCTGGGCGGTCATTTTCGACAAGCTGCTGCTGTTTGGCCTGATCGAGATGGTCGTGTTCATCTTCATTCTCGTGGTCGGCTACTACTACGCCTGGCAAAAGGGCGCGCTGGAGTGGGCGTAGATGGCTGACGAGCCGAAGCCGCCAGCGCCGGCCCACGCGCCGCCGAAAGCCGCCGCGCCGGCCGGGCCGACCGAGCCGCCGCCGCCGGCCGACATGGCGCAGCCCGCCTTCTTGGCCACGCTGCAGGCGGCCGTGCCGGGCAGCGTCACCGCGGTGAGCTATTTCGTCGGCGACTGGACGATCGTCGTCCCCGTCGCCCAACTCCTCGACGTGGCGCGTCATCTGCGGGATGCGCCCGACGCCGCGTTCGACTGCTGTTCGGACGTGACGGCGACCGACTGGCCGCCGCGCGCCGAGCGGTTCGACGTGGTGTATTGCCTGTATTCGACGCGGCACCGCCATCGGATCCGCGTGAAGGTGCGGGCCGCCGAGCTCCAGCCGGTGCCGTCGGTCACCGGCATCTGGAGCGGCGCCAACTGGCTCGAGCGCGAAGTGTTCGACATGTTCGGCGTCAACTTCGCCGGCCATCCCGATCGCCGGCGGATTCTCATGCCGGACGACTGGCAGGGCTATCCGCAGCGGAAGGACTATCCGCTCGAGGGTCCGGGCGAGCTGCTGATGGAGAATCCGATCGACTGGTTGAAGCTGCGGCAGGCGCGTGAGGAAGCGGATATCGAGTAATGGAGACACCCGCAGTCCACCACGGCGCGATGTTCGACACCAACGAGCTGGTGATCAACATGGGGCCGCAGCATCCGAGCACGCACGGCGTGCTGCGCGTCGTGCTGCGCCTGGACGGCGAGAAAGTGGTCGACGCCGACGTCGTCATCGGCTATCTGCACCGCGGCATCGAGAAGCTGAGCGAGAACCGCAACTGGACGCAGATCATTCTGCTCACCGACCGGATGGACTACGTGGCGGCCGCCACCAACAACGTCGGCTACTGCGAGACGGTCGAGAAGCTGATGTCGATCGAGGTGCCGCGGCGCGCGCGGTACGTGCGGACGATTCTGTGCGAGCTGCAGCGGATTGCGAGCCACTGCCTCTGGGTCGGCACGCACGCGATGGACATCGGCGCGATGACGGTGTTCCTGTACGCGTTCCGCGAGCGCGAGCTGATTCTGGATCTGTTCGAGGAGTTCTGCGGTGCGCGGCTCACCTACAACTCGATGCGCATCGGCGGCCTGCCGCTCGACATCCCGCCCGGCTGGGACAAGAAGGTCCTCGAGTTCTGCATGATCATGGGCTCGAAAGTCGACGAGTACGAAGAGCTGCTGACCCACAACCGCATCTGGCTCGAGCGCACCAAGGGGATCGGGATCATCTCGGGCCCCGACGCCGTCGCGCTCGGCCTGAGCGGACCGCCGCTGCGCGGCTCGGGCGTGCCGCGCGACATCCGCAAGGACGAGCCGTACGCGGCGTACGACGAAATGGCGTTTGACGTCCCGGTGGGCTCCGCCGGCGACACCTACGACCGGTATCTGGTCCGCATGGAGGAATTCCGGCAGTCGCTGCGGATCATCCGCCAGGCGACCGAAGGGATTCCGGAGGGGCCGATCGTCGGGAAGGTGCCGCGGCTCATCAAGCCGCCGGCCGGCGAGACCTACCACGCGATCGAATCGCCGAAAGGCGAGCTCGGGTACTTCATCGTGAGCGACGGCAAGTCGACGAACCCGTACCGCTTCCGCGTGCGCCCGCCGTCATTCTGTAATCTGCAGGGGCTGCGCGCGCTGATTCGCGGCCACCTGGTCGCCGACGTCGTCGCGCTCATCGGATCCCTCGACGTCGTGCTGGGGGAAGTGGATCGTTGACTGAGTGGAAAGTCGCCGGAGCCAATGCCGAGCCGCGTGAGCGGCGAAGGCACAGGCGGCGGGGGTGGAGCCCCGCCGCAAAGTAGAAAATGATCGACCAGTTCGTCATCCCACTGCTCAAGATCGTCGTCGTGCTGAACGCGACGCTCCTCGGCGTCACCTACATGGTGCTGCTCGAGCGCAAGGTCATCGCGTGGGCGCAGTCGCGCCTCGGGCCGATGCGGGTCGGGCCGTACGGGATTCTGCAGCCGATCGCCGACGCCGTGAAGCTGGTGATCAAGGAAGACATCACGCCGGTCCGCGCCGACAAGTGGGTGTTCACGGCGGCGCCGATCATCTCGATGGTGCCGGCGCTCATCGTCTACGCGGTGATTCCGTTCGGCCCGACGATCCATCTCTTCGGCCGCCCGGTGTCGCTCTACATCGCCGACGTCAACGTCGGCCTGCTGTACATCGTGTCGGTCGCGTCGGTCGGCGTCTACGGCATCATCCTCGCGGGCTACGCGTCGAACAGCAAGTACCCGCTCCTCGCGAGCCTGCGCGCCTCGGCGCAGCTCATCAGCTACGAGGTGGCGGTCACGCTCACGCTGGTCAGCGTCATCCTGATGGCGCGCTCGCTGAGCATGGTGAGCATCGTCAACGCGCAGTACAACGCCGGCGTGTGGTTCGCCTTCGTGCAGCCGGTCGCGTTCGTGATCTTTTTCATCGGCGGGCTGGCGGAAACCAACCGCGCGCCCTTCGATCTGCCCGAAGCGGAGCAGGAGCTGACCGGCGGTTTCCACACCGAATACAGCGGCATGCGCTTCGCGCTCTTCTTTCTCGCCGAATACGCCAACATGATCGTCGTCTCGTCGGTGGCGACGACGCTGTTTTTCGGCGGGTGGCTGCGGCCGTTCCCCAACGTCGCCGCGCTGCATGTCCTCGACGTCATCCCGAGCTGGATGTGGTTCCTGATCAAGTCGTTCGTCTTTCTCTACATCTTCATCTGGGTGCGCGCGACCTTGCCGCGCTACCGCTATGACCAGTTGATGCGGATCGGATGGAAGCTGCTGATCCCGCTCGCGATTGCGAATCTCGTCGTCACGGGCATCGTCAAAGTGTTGATCGCGTGATGGCGGGATGTGGTGATGGCGGGATGTGGTGATGGCGGGATGTGGTGATGTGGTGATGTGGTAATGGGGCAAGCCATCGCGTTCTATACGCTCGCAGCGTTCATTCTCGGGTTCGCCGTGCTGGTCGTCAGCACGAAGGACACCGTCCACAGCGTGCTGTTCCTGGTGCTCGACTTCCTGTTCGTCGCGGCGCTGTACGTGCTGCTCGGCGCGCCGTTTCTCGCGGCGATTCAGGTGCTCGTCTATGCCGGCGGCATCGTCGTGCTGTACCTGTTCGTCGTCATGCTGGTGAATTTGAAGCGGCCGCCCGAGGCGCATCAGGACCCGCACCGTCGGACCAAGCTCGGTTTCGGTCTGGCGGTGGCCGTGCTACTGGAGTTGGGCGCGATTGCGACCTACGGCATGACGCGCACGGGGTCTCCGCTCGTCGTGCCCGGCACGAACGGGCCGCTGCCGGGGAACACCGAGCAGGTCGGCTGGCTGTTGTACACGAGCTATCTGATTCCGTTCGAGATCGCGTCGATGCTGCTCCTGGTGGCGATGATCGGGGCAATCGTGTTGGCGAAAAGAGAGCTCTAAAATCTCATGATCACACCGACTCATTACATGCTGCTGTCGGCCGCCCTGTTCATCATCGGCGTGATCGGCGTGATGGTGCGCCGCAACATCATCATCATCTTCATGTCGATCGAGCTGATTCTGAACGCGGTCAACATCAACCTGGTCGCCTTTTCGGCGCAGCTCCAGAACAACGTCGGCCAGGTGTTCGCGATTTTCGTCGTCGCGGTCGCCGCGGCGGAGGCGGCGGTAGGGCTCGGGATCATTCTCGCGTTCTACCGCAACAAGGAAACCGTCAACATCGACGAGATGAACTTAATGAAATGGTAGGGCAGCCCCTCCCGCCCACATAGGTACATGCGCTATATCTGGCTCATTCCACTTCTCCCGGGCATCGGCGCGGCCATCAACGGCCTCGCCGGCATCCGCTATTTTTCGCGCAAGGCGGCCGGCCTTCTCGCGTGCGCGATGATGGTCGGCGCGCTCGGCGTGTCGCTCGCCGCCGTCTGGCAGCTGCTGGCGCTGCCGCCGGAGGCGCGCGCCGTCGACGTCGTCGTCGCGCAGTGGATCCCATCCATCCCGTTGATGACGCGCGGCGGCGCCATCGGCGCGTTCAGCGTGCCCTGGGGCTTCCGCCTCGATCCGCTGTCCGCGCTGATGATTCTCGTCGTCACCGGCATCGGCACGCTCATTCACGTCTACTCGACCGCGTACATGGCCGACGAGCCGCGCGGCGGCGTCGCGCGCTTCTTCTCCTACCTGAATCTGTTCTGCTTCTTCATGCTCATGCTCGTCCTGGGCAACAACGTCCTGGTGATGTTCGTGGGCTGGGAGGGCGTGGGCCTCTGTTCGTACCTGCTGATCGGCTATTGGTACGAGAAAAAATCGGCGTCTGACGCCGGCAAGAAAGCGTTCATCACCAACCGCCTCGGCGACTGGGGTTTCATCCTCGGCGTCTTCCTGATCTACTACACGTTCGGCACCTTCGACTTCCGCGCGATCCAGAACGCGGCCGCCACGATGCCGTTCGAAACGGCGCACTTCGGTGTGCTCTCGTTCATCTGCCTCTTCCTCTTCGTCGGCGCGACGGGGAAGAGCGCGCAGATTCCTCTGTACGTCTGGCTGCCGGACGCGATGGAAGGTCCGACGCCGGTCTCCGCCCTCATCCACGCGGCGACCATGGTCACGGCGGGCGTGTACATGGTCGGCCGAAACGCCGTGCTCTTCTCCCACGCCCCGCAGGTGCTGATGATCGTCGCCATCGTCGGCGTGCTGACGGCGTTCATGGCGGCGTCGATCGGTCTGGTGCAGTACGACATCAAGCGCGTGCTCGCGTATTCGACCGTCTCGCAGCTCGGCTACATGTTCACCGCGATGGGCGTCGGCGCCTTTTCCGCCGGCGCGTTCCATCTGATGACGCACGCCTTCTTCAAGGCGCTGCTCTTCCTCGGCAGCGGATCGGTGATCCACGCGATGGCCGGCGAGCAGGAC
>JADGOC010000317.1 GCA_017883165.1 Acidobacteriota bacterium | reverse complement strand
GTGATGTTGTCGTCGCATCTCATCAGCGACCTGGCACACGTGTGCGACTTCTTGATCGTGATCGTCGGCGGACGGTTGCGACTCGTCGGCGACATCGACGATCTCCTCGCGCAGCACCGCTGGATCGTCGCATCGACCGACGATGCCGCTCGCCTCCCAGTCGGCGTTGACGTCGTGATCGCCTACGAACAGGAACGGAACTCGCGGCTCCTGGTCCGCACGGCCGACCAATTGCTCAACCCCGCCCTCATGACGAAACCTGTCGATCTCGAAGACCTCGTCCTCGCGTACCTCGAAACTAAGGCGCGCGGCGACGCGCCCATGAGGACTGGCCGAACGTGACGTGGATGACGTGGCGTCAACATCGCGCCGCAGCCGCGGTCGGCGCGGTGGTACTTGCCACCATCGCAGCCGCCCTTGTCTGGCTTGGCGTCACCGCACGATCCAAGGTCCGGCACTACGGCCTCACGTCATGTCTCCGCAACGGAACTGATTGCACGACCGCGATCGCGCACCTGCAACGCCAATACCACTGGCTCCCGCCCGTCGCCGCGAGCCTCTTCGCGCTCCCGCTCCTCGCCGGCATGTTCTGGGGCGCGCCCCTCATCGCCCGCGAGATCGAAACGGGCACCTACCGTCTGGTCTGGACGCAATCCGTCAGCCGACTGCGTTGGATCTCCACAAAGTTGGCGCTCGTACTCGGTGCGACCGCAACTGCCACCGTCGCGCTCAGCCTGCTGGCCGTGTGGGCGTTCCAACCGCTCATCCCCGTACTCGGCAACCGGTTCCGCGGCGGCTGGTTCGACGTACAAGGAATCGTCCCCGCCGCGTACATGCTCTTCGCGCTCGCGCTCGGAAGCTGCATGGGCGCCGTCTGGCGCAAGACCATCCCGGCGATGGCCACAACCATCGTCGGCTTCGCCGCCGTGCGCATCCCCGTCCACGCGCTCCGCAGGTATCTAATAACCCCCCTCACACATACAGTCACGTTCCCGCTCTCGACTGCCGTGCGCAACGCGGTGACCGGTGCGTCGGAAATCCTTCCTCAAGCCGGACTCTCACCAAACGACTGGATCCTTCAAACCGTCACTCGCGGACCCTCGGTCGACGAGGCCATACACACCTACTGTCCAAACCTTCCGCGCGGAGCAGGGATCGGCTCTCAGCCGGTGACCGCGTGCCTCGCCAAAGTCGCCGGACTGAACCAGCAACTGGTCATCCACTACCAACCGGCACAACGGTTCTGGACGCTCCAGGCAGTCGAAGCCGCGATCTTCCTTGTCCTTACGGCCGCGTTGGTCGCGGTATGTATCACCGTCGTTGTCCGCGGCCGCCCGCACTGAGACCCACGGCCAGCCGGAGTCCCAATCGCGCGTGCCCCGAGCCGAGTGGTCTTCAGGCTTGGACGGGTTGTTCGAGTCGTTTTCCGCCGGCGAGGAGAAGGATCGCGAGCGCTGCGACGACGGTTCCGGAGATGATGAGCGGAACGCGTCCGTTTCCGTGCCAGGCGAGGCCGGCCCATATGCCGGCGACGAGTGAACCGGCGCCGATGACGCCTTGATAGAGGCCGAGTCCGCTGCCGTGACGTTCGGGCGGTAACAGGTCGGTGATCCATGCTTTGCCGACGCCGTCTGTCAGCGCGGTGAACGCTCCGTATAGGGCGAGGAGCGGCCACACCCATGCGGACGTCGTGACCACGCCGAGCCCGAGGTATGCGGCGGCGAAGACGGCGAGACCCGCCGCGAAGATGTTGCGGCGCGGGACGCGATCTGAAAGACGGCCGGCCGGGTAGGACAGGCCGGCGTAGGTGAGGTTGTACAGGACGTACGCGCCGATGATCGCGCCGAATCCGAGGCCGAGCGCCTTGGCACGCAAGATCAAGAGCGCGTCGCTGAAGTTCACGACGCCGAACAGGGTGAGGAACGCGAGCACACGCCAGAAGCGACGCGGGTACTCGCCGCGAAATGACACGGAAGGCGCGAGCGGCTGCCCCGACTGTTGTGTTCTCGCCTCGCGTACGAATACGACGAGCGCAACGCTGATAATCGCCGGGATGAACGCGACGAAGAACAGTGGACGCATGTCGCTCGTCTGGCCGCCAAGCAGCTCGTACAAGCCGAGGCCGATCAGTGGACCGCACACTGCGCCAGCGGTGTCGGCCGCGCGATGGAATCCGAACGCACGGCCACGCAGCCGAGCCGGCGTCTCGTCTGCGATGAGCGCGTCACGCGGAGATGTGCGTATCCCTTTGCCGGTTCGGTCGATGACACGCGCGACGAGCACGAATGGCCATATCTGCGCGAGGCCGATCAGTGGCTTCGCCAACGACGACATGCCATAACCGAGCGCAACGAGCGGCCTTCGTTTCCGTATATCTGCGAGGCGGCCCGACACGATCTTCATCACCGACGCGACGGCCTCGCCGAGACCCTCGATGAGTCCAACCACCGCCACCGGTGCCCCCAGCACGCTCGTCAGGAACAGCGGCAGCACCGGGTACAGCATCTCCGAGGCAGCGTCTTGGAAGAACGAGACCCACGACAGCACAACCACGTTGCGGGGCAAACCCTCGGTGATCGTCGCTCTCCCGGCACGTGCCACCATGAGAGTCTCGTAGATCAGCCGGCCCCTCGCTGCCTTGCCACGACGCCACGCTCTTCGCCATCACGCATGACCCTCAGCCGGCGATCGGTGACAGTGACTGGCCGGGATTATGGGACGCGCATTCTGGGACAGGTCGGACCTGGTCGATCTGTGCGACGCCACCGAGTAGGTCGGTCTCGAGCGTCGCTCCCGTTGG
>JADGOC010000316.1 GCA_017883165.1 Acidobacteriota bacterium | reverse complement strand
AGCGCCACGGTGACGCCGAGGCTCGCGGTGACCGTCACGCTCTCGTCTTTCCACGGCACGACCATGTCGGCCAGCTCGCGTCTGAGCGTGTCGGCCACGACGGCGGCGCGCGCCTTCGATTCCCAGCGCTTGCTCGTCTGATGGAACAGGAACACGACGGTGAGGATGATGAGCGCAGGTATCAGGGCGAGGCCGGACGTCCGCTCGACCTCCCGCGCGAAGTCGAGGAGGCGTTGAATCGGCTTCGCGAACACGACGATCAGGGCGACCGCGAGGCCCGCCAGCAGCGCCCGGTCCTGACGACCGATAATGTTCATGGAAACGATCGCACTGTAGCGTAAAGGACCGGGCGCGGTAAAATGAAATGCACGACAATATGACCAAAAAACAAGTTATGAAGCCGCAGCCCGCACCGCCCTCGCTGAGGCGGTGGCCGTTCACGCCGATGCTCGTCGTTGCACTCATCATCGCGGCGCTCGCGGTTGGCACCGTGTGGTACCTGCGCGGGAGCGCCGCGTCGGTGGATGCGGCGCAGGCAGCCTCGGTGCAAGACAGCGTGAATGCGGCGATCGAGTCCGCGTCGGCGAACCTGACCGATCCGCCCGCCAACGCGAAGTTCGGACCGCATAAGCAAGCCGTGCTGCCGCCGCTGGTGTTTCCGGGATACGCGACGCCGCGGCCTCCCGAAATCGTCCGCGCCGCGTATACGTTCGCCGCGGAGCATCCCGAAGTACTCGGCTACGTGCCGTGCTTCTGCGGCTGCCAGCGCTCCGGTCATCGCGGCAACGACGACTGCTTCGTCGCCGCGCGCGCGGCCAACGGCGACGTGACGTCGTGGGAGCCGCACGGCATGGAATGCCAGATCTGCATCGACGTCGCGCACCAGGCGGAGCAGCTGCACAAGGCGGGCGCCTCGGTCGGCGACATCCGCGCGGCCGTCGATAAAGCGTGGTCGCCGAGGTACCCGATTCACACGCCGACGCCCGTGGTACCTAAGTAGTCACCAGTCACCGATATAATCCCACCGTGGAAAGGCGCGCCGCGGCGTTCGCGCGGCTGTTCGAGGCGGTGCACGAAGGCGTCTACATCGGGACGCTCGCGCCGGACTCGACGACGACGATCGCGGCCAATCCCCACCTGAAGCTCATCTTCGGCTACGGGAGCGAAACGCCCGAAACCGACGTCCGTCCCTTCGATCGCGAGCGCTTCGTCGATCCGCAGGCGCGCGTCGCACTGCTCGAGCGCCTCTCGACCGACGGCTCGATCGGCGACTACCTGTTGCGGCTCCGCCGCGCCGACAACAGCGCGGTGTGGGTCGAGGTCACGGCGCGCGCGGATCCGCCGGCCCAGGACGCGACGGTCCGCGTCGAAGCGCTCGTCCGCGACGTCAGCGAGCGCAAGAAGCTCGACGATCAGACCCGCGACATCTTTCACCAGCTGCTGCAGGCCGAGAAGATGGCCGCGCTCGGCCAGACGATCTCGGGCGTCGCGCACGAGCTGAACAACCCGCTCGCGACCATTCTCAGTTGGGCCGAACGCCTGTCGCAGCGCCCCACGCTCGAGGACTCGGTCCGCCGCGGGCTCGAAACGATCTTCAGCGAATCGGAACGCGCGGCGCGGATCGTGCGGAACCTGCTGACCTTCGCCCGCAAGCGCCAGACGACGCGCGCGATGGTGGACGTGAATTTCGTGGTCCGCGAAACGCTGGCCTTGCGCGCCTACGAGCAGAGCGTCACCAACATCACCGTCATCGACGCGCTCGCCGCCGGCCTGCCGCAGGTGTTCGCCGACGGCCATCAGGTCCAGCAGGTCCTGCTCAACCTGGTCATCAACGCCGAACAGGCCATGCTGTCGGCCAACGGGCGCGGCATCCTCGTCGTGCGGACGTGGCACGACGCGGAGCAGGAATCGGTGATCCTCGAGATCAACGACGACGGTCCAGGGATTCCAGACGAGGTGCAATCGAAGATCTTCGACCCATTCTTCACGACGAAGGAAGTCGGCAAAGGCACCGGCCTCGGCCTGACCGTCGCCTACGCCATCGTGCAGGAGCACGGCGGCCGGATCCGGCTCGAGTCGCATCCGAACGGCGGCGCGTCGTTCTATGTCGAGCTGCCCGTCACGGGCGCGAGCTTCTCGCAGACGCCGGCGTCGCGCAGCCGGCTACAGGAGCCGGTCGAAGCGCTCGCCGGCTCCACGATCCTCGTCGTCGAGGACGAAGTCGCCCTGGCCGGCGCGGTGATCGAAGCGCTCCGCGACGTCGGCTACCTCGTCGAACATGCGTCCGACGGCGAAGAGGCGCTGGTGAAGGTGCGGCAGCAGGCGTTCGATCTCCTGATCTGCGATCTCAAGATGCCGCGGATGGACGGGATGGCGTTCTATCGGACGCTGTCGGCAGTCGTGCCCGGCCTCGCGCGGCGCGTCATCTTCGTGACGGGCGACGTCGCCGGCACCGACGCGGAGCGGTTTCTCGAGGAGAGCGGATGCCGGTGGCTGGCGAAGCCTTTTAGATTAGGTGATTTGTTACGAGCAGTCCGCGAAGGGCTGACCTAAAGGCAACCACGTGGCCTGCTTCTTCTCCGTGGTCTTATCTGGCAGCCGCTACGGCATGCCGCGGCCGCGTCGCCTTGAGCGTCGCGCGCGTGGGCGCGGGGTGTTTGTTCGACGGCTTGTACTGCAGCACCACCGAGTGCGGCGTCGCGATTTGCTCGGCATTGGGATGCGGCAGCTCGGCCTTCAGCATCTTCGGCTTCTTCGCCGCGAACGCCATGAAGGCGCTGCGCATCTCGGCCACCTGCTGCGGC